>JBBUEZ010000022.1:0-5812 GCA_038056715.1 Patescibacteria group bacterium | reverse complement strand
CTAAATCAAATTGCCGAAAGAAAGGCAATTTGATCGGCCGAACATTTTGCAAAACAAAATGTTTTAGGCGCTTGACCAGATTGCGGGCAAGAAGGCATAAAGGGGGGGTCATATATTAATAGTGTGAATGAATAATTAAATATACAAACATGACAGACGAACAAAAAAATGAGAATGCAGCGGAAGCAGTAGAAATTCCCGCAAAATTCAAATCCATTGTGGAAACGATTGAGAAAATGTCCGTGCTTGAATTGAATGAGTTGGTGAAATTGTTTGAGAAGAAATTCGGCGTGTCGGCGGCGGCGGTTGCCGCTACGGGACCTGTGGTAGCAGCAGCCGACGAAGGAAAGAGTACATTTAACGTGGAACTCACCGATGCCGGCGCACAAAAGATCGCAGTCATCAAGGCGGTGAAGGAAGTGCTTGCTCTCGGCCTCAAGGAAGCAAAGGATCTTGTAGAAGCGGCACCAGCGATGCTGAAAGAGGGCATGAAGAAAGAAGATGCGGAAGCGCTTAAAAAGAAAATTGAAGAGGCCGGAGGTAAAGTTACACTCAAGTAACGAAAAGATTTCTGAAAACGCCGCGTTCGCAGTTGTGAACGCGGCGTTTTCCGGTATCTTTCGTATACTACACACTACACACTAAATACTATATACTATTCCCCATGGAATCTCTCCAAAAACTTTTTGGCGGCGCGGCGCCGGTGCGTGTGATGCGCCTGTTTCTCTTGAATCCAGAGACGGTATTTGAAGCGGGCGATGTTGCGAAAAAAGCAGGTCTTTCATCCGCAGCCGTTCGGAGAGAAATACAGAAGTTGATATCTGCGAAGATGATCGTGAAAAAAACGACGCTCAAAGAAATGGCGATATCTAAACGAGGACAGAGGAAGAAAAACACGAAAATAAAAAAACGTCGCATCTCAGGTTTTATCCTGAATCAATCATTTGCTCATTTGCCGGCATTGCGGATGCTCGTTGCGGGCGCGAACCTCATTGAAAAAAAACGAGTCGTGTCGCGACTCGGGGCGACGGGCAATATCAAACTTTTAGTGCTCTCTGGCGTATTTCTGCGAGCGGGGGAGCCGGGGCGGATAGATGCCCTTGTCGTGGGTGAGAATCTACACAACAAAAAATTGGATCGCGCCTTTCATGCCATTGAGTCTGACATGGGCAAAGAATTGCAATATGCCGCAATGGACCCGCGTGAATTCACCTATCGGTTCAACATGCACGATAAATTTCTCCGCGACATCTTTGATTATCCGCACGAAAAATTGGTCAATAAGCTGGGGGTATAAAAAAAGAAATGGTCGTTGAAAATGAATAGGCAACGATAACCCGCCGCCCTAGGGGGCGGCGGGTTATCCACAGCGGTGAGGCAAAAGCCCAGAAAACTGTTATAATCAAAAAACAGCTTTAAATACAGGTCGTATTAAGGTTGTTATGCATAATAACTTTATAAGCGTAAAATACTAGTAAAATCCGTATGTTATTGACTACGTGGGGCGATGTACTTACCCAGTCCTTCCAGGGCTTGTGGTATGGCGTTGTCAATTTTGTCCCTAACCTGATTGTCGCGATCGTCATCTTCATCTTGGGATGGATGATCGGGTCTATCTTGGGTCGCTTGGTCGCGCAAGTTATCAAAGCGATTCGCGTGGACACAGCTCTTGAATCAGCGGGAGCCGTGGACATTCTCTCTCGCGCCGGGTTTAAGCTTGACTCGGGCGCGTTTATCGGAGGGCTGGTGAAGTGGTTCTTCATCGTTGTATTCTTGGTCGCATCGTTTGACGTGCTTGGTCTTAGCCAAGTCAACATCTTTCTTCAGGATGTGGTTCTTGCCTATCTTCCGAACGTGATTGTTGCGGCGCTTATCCTTCTCGTTGCGGCAGTAATTGCTGACGCAATGCAGAAAGTTGTCGTCGGATCCGCGAAGGCGGCGGAAATGGGACATGCGAATCTTTTGGGTGGCATTACAAAATGGGCGATCTGGATTTTTTCGCTCATCATAGCCCTTTCTCAATTGGGTGTTGCGCCGGCATTCATGCAGGTGCTCTTCACCGGTGTCGTTGCGATGCTTGCGCTTGCCGGAGGACTTTCATTCGGTCTTGGCGGCAAAGAGGCGGCAGGACGATTCCTTGAAAAGCTTCGTGGAGACATTTCGCGTTAACCGCGCGAGATGTATTTTGTTTCCTAATATAGAAAAACCCGCGCAGTGCGCGGGTTTTTCTATCCCCACCCTCGTTTGCGATATCTATACGCGTGATTTATAATAATACGTATAAAACATAAATATATTACTGCCATGCACATACACGCACGAACATCGTCTGCAGGTATCGCGCTTATTATCTTCGGACTCGTATGCGCTCTCTATATCGCAATCGGATTTTCTTCTTCTCTCGCCGCGCAAACAACTCAAACAATAGGAGAGACGCCTTTCTGCTATGATTTTCCGCGAAATCTGAAAGTCGGCATGTCCGGGTTTGATGTGAAGAATCTTCAAATTCTTCTCAACACCGATCCGAGAACCCGCATAGCCCTATCGGGCATCGGATCTTTAGGAAACGAGACGAAATATTTCGGCACACTTACCAAAGAAGCAGTCATCAATTTTCAAGAAGCGTATGCAAATGAAATCCTTGTGCCTTCCGGTCTTTTTGTCGGAAACGGCTATGTCGGTCCGGTTACGCGGAAGGTACTGGAGCGTTTGTACAGTTGCGACAATGACCTGAGATCCGTCCCTCTTTCCATCCTTGCGCCCACAGGGGCAACAGCGAGCGCGTTTCCAGAAGAGGCGCCGACAATCGTTTCGGTGCAGCCGCTTTCCGTTATTGTCGGACAGGAAGTGACGCTAAACGGCGCAGGATTCTCCACGACATCCAACAAAGTGCTCTTAAACAACATCATCGCGTCCCCGCTCCACAACCTCTCGTCGTTCAACAACGGGACAGTCATCCGTTTCAATGTGCCGAATCAGATTTTCCCGCCGGTCTCATGCACGGGCGGTCTTTGTCCGACGACATTCCCGCCGCCCATCCCCGTCAATCCGGGGGCGTACACCGTTTCGGTCGTAAATTCAAAAGGAAAGATCACGAACTCCATGCCGCTTGTCGTCCTCTCGGGGACATCCGCCACGACGGAGGCGGCAGAGGCGGAAGTCCCGCCCGCGCCTCTTGCCATTATGAAAATACGCGCGTTTGTGGATAACGATACAGCGACGAATGTATCTGCCGCGCCCGTTGGCGCACAGATTCAGATTATCGGTTCGGGGTTCGTGGAAACCGGCGCGACGGTTGTATTCAACGGAAAGGGAGAAAAACTTGTCTCCACTTCCACCCCCGTTGTGCATTTAGGCGTTAATGCCGATGTGATATCTGATACGGAGATCAGGGTGCATGTTCCCGGATATATGTATACGAAAGCGAAATGTCCAGCGATCGGCAAGTGGTGTTTTGAATCTAAGGTCATCACCCCTCTTGATGTGTATGAAATCTATGTGGAAACCGAAAGCGGCGCCACAAGCAACAAAACAGCTCTTGAAATCGTCAGACCGAAAATAACCGAATTTATTCCGACAACCGCAAAATCAGGCGATCGCATTGTCATAAAAGGATGGGGTTTCAGCCAGAATGGAAACACGTTTTATGAGGTTTCCGGAACTGGCGCCGCTCCTTCTGTCTTGGGAACCCTATTCAATGTCGCCGCAGACGATGAAACCGGCACGTCTCTCACCGTAACCATTCCGGACATGCTTCCTAAAACGTATCAAGGTTTCATCCAAAACGTGTTCGGATACATCACAAACAATTTCTTTTTCACCGTACGCCCGGTGTACGCAAGCGACCCGGTGGTGCTTCGCGCGATCATACCGAATTCAGGCCGTGAGGGCGACCCGCTCATCGTGGAAGGGTCCGGCTTTACACCGAACGGCAATACCATCCTCTATAATGGCGGCGGTCCATCTCAGTATCTGCCGTCTACCAACACCGGCGGTATCCTAAGCGCCCTCAGCAATCTTCCTTCCAATGGAGGCAGAATATATATAAGGTTGCCAAAATCCATCACGCCGACCACATATACCATCTCGGTGCGGAACGGATTCGGGAACGTGAGCAATCAGCTGCCGTTTAAGGTAGTGCCGCTTTCGGTGACAACTAGTAGTGGAAGCGGAGGAGGAACGGGAGGAAGCGTCGCGAGTTTCGCAGAGTAGCGGGGGGAGCACGAATACAAGCGCGCCAACTGCCAATTGTTATAATGAAGGACCAAGCGACGTATGCGAGAGAGGTCAGAGTCCGTCATGCGGTTTTTATACGCATCCAACAGGTGAGCATGGCCCGCGAAATACATATGTATGTAAGTCGTATCCATACGTGAGAGAATAAGGAAAATTGTGTACTCGTTTGACGGCCGGTCAATGCTATTGACCCCCACACCTTTCTTTGTATGACGCCTTTGTTTTTGGGTAAGGGTAATTGAAATGATGGCCGTATTTTACAGCGCCCAATGAGCAATCCAGTATGTTTGCGCGAGGAAAAACAATACAAAGAAAGGTGTGGGGGTTGACTTTCATTTTGTGGCGGGTATACTTACCAGTAATCTATGAGTAATAACAGATTTACCACGAAAAGGCGGACGTAATCACGCACCGATTTGGTTGTGATGTACCGCCAGAGGCGGTTTTTCTTTTACATAAGAAGCGTAGCGACTATATGTAAAAAAAACCCAGCACTAATATTGCCGTGGAATGACACAAGCAATGCGTGCGCGAACCCCAGTAACACAAATCTTTCAGATTTGGCTACGGGGCACGGTAGCGCATCCTGTATGGGCGAAGCATTGTTTGGGAAGATGCCCGCAAGAAGTATTTGCACGAGAGGCGTCCGAAATTCTATCGCAATATTAGTGCTGGGTGGGGCAACTCACCCAGCACTAGAGATCTTTGACAACTACATACAGAAGAAAAGAAAAAGGGTAAGAAAAATATTGTATAGAACGTAAAAGAAACACGTTGTGGTCTTCATATTTCCTGTAAGGAAATGCGAAGAAAGGGCGTACGGTGGATGCCTTGACTCCAAAAGGCGATGAAAGACGCGGCATGGCGGCGATACGCTTCGGTGAGGTGCCTAGCAACCTTTGACCCGAAGATTTCTGAATGGGGAAACCTGATACGGTAGAATCCGTATCATCGCCACATCTCTCCGTTTCTGAACTTCCCGTGAGACGAAGTGCGTATGCGCTCTCGTCAGTGCGGTTGTTTTGGATACGGTGAGATGTGGCGATGCTGACCCAGGGAAGTGAAACATCTCAGTACCTGGAGGAAAATAAAACAATTGTTATTCCCTAAGTAGCGGCGAGCGAAAAGGGAGAAGCCCAAACCGTCCACACCTCACTGCGTTCGGTGTATCGCAGAACCAATGCGGAACAAACGCGGAATATCGCGGAAAGAAATTTCTGCATGATTCTGCGTACGTTCTGCATAGTTCTGCGGCACCGAGCATAGCGAGGTGTGGGTGGGGTTGTAAGGTTATAGTGTCTTCACGAGGAGAGTTACAAAACAGAGTATTAACCAAAGTGGCTGGAAAGCCACATCCCAGAGGGTAATAATCCCGTAGGTGAAAATATTTCTGTCTCTCTTGTTATAACCTTGAGTACCTCGAGACACGAATAGCTCGGGGGAATCCGCCGGCACTAACCGGCAAGGCTAAATACTTTTGGAGATCGATAGTGAACAAGTACCGTGAGGGAAAGGTGAAAAGAACCCCGGAGAGGGGAGTGAAATAGATCTGAAACCGTACGTCTACAAGGAGTCG
>JBBUEZ010000021.1:0-16843 GCA_038056715.1 Patescibacteria group bacterium | reverse complement strand
GAAATGCCCGACCTCTTTTCTCTTCTCTACAACCTTGGGTCTGTCATCGATCGATAACATTTGGACGTCCAACGTCCAAATAAACGTCCAAATAAATAAACCAAATTGTCCAAGACCCCCCACGTATACGGTACCATGGTACCGTATACGTGGGGAGGGGTGAAATGTTGGACACGCTTTTTATTGGAATATATAATAGAGAAAGTCGAGAGAAAGTCGCATGATCGCATGATCGGCGAATGATTAGCAAATAATAATTTAATGATATGGCAGAACAGGATCAGATATTTCTGGAATACGTTATCAAATCGCTGGTGGATAGTCCGGATGCGGTGAAAGTGTCTCGCAGAGTTGATGAGATGGGCGTGTTGCTTACGCTTGACGTTGACCCGAAAGATATGGGAAAGATTATCGGTAAGAGCGGCAACACGGCAAAGTCTATCAGAACGCTTTTGCGCGTCGTCGGCATGAAAAATAATGCACGCGTGAATATGAAAATCAACGAGCCGGAAGGCGGACTCCGCAGTGTGGCAGCAAATATGAGCGAAGTGGAAGACGCGATTAGGGAGCTCAAAGGGTAGGAAGTATAAGGATTTAGTATAAGGAAAAGATAAAACAAAACCGACCAGGTCGCTGATTGCGACCCGCGCGGTTTTGCATTTTTAATTTTTGTCCGTATAGTACCCTTATACTCATTCCTCATACTTCTTGCACATATTGTATGCGCTTTCACATCATCACACTTTTTCCGGACGTATGCCGCTCGTATGCGAACGAGTCTATTTTGAAGCGCGCGCAGGAAAAGGGGGTCGTGTCATTTCACTATTACGACCCGAAAGATTTTACTGAAAAGAGAGGAGACAGGGTGGACAACCGTCCTTATGGCGGTGGCCCCGGCATGGTGCTTGAGGCACTTCCGGTTGTGCGTGCCGGAGAGAAAGCGCTCGCGGCAACAAAAAAGAAGAAAGGGAAGATTGCAACATTTTTCTTTTCGCCTTCCGGAAAACAATTTGACGCACAGATGGCGCGCACACTTGCGAAAAAATACACAGATATCATTCTTATTTCGGGACGATATGAAGGTATTGATACGCGCGCGAAAAAGATTTTGAAAGCAAGAAAACTTTCTATCGGGCCTTATATTTTGACCGGTGGTGAATTGCCCGCAATGATCGTCGCCGACTCCGTGTCGCGGCAGATTAAAGGCGTGCTCGGCACATTTCTATCTGTTGAAGAAGAACGCGCCGCAAGTAGCGATGTGTACACCCGCCCGGAAGTGTTTACGCACAAAGGAAAAACATATCGTGTTCCAAAGGTACTTCTGACAGGACATCATAGGAACATAGAGGGATGGCGCGCAAAGAGGGGCATAAAACGCTAGGTGCTACAGATTTTGTTGTCCACAGGATGTGAAGATTGTCCAGTTGACACCAATTCTCCTTTCGGTTATATTAGGCGACAACGAGTGGGGGATTGAGTGGCGGCGGAACCACCGCATTATTATTTTGCTCGCATTGTCATCTTGTGCGGCATAACAGAGACGAAGCGTAGAAAAGCCTTTTTAAGGGGCAAGGGGATTATTGCCTTTCTTTTTTGCGTTTCATTTTAATATAAGACTCCTATGACGACAATGAAAAAAGATAGACCGAAGAAGTATTTTGCGCGGTACAAAGAGCCGCTTCAGCAAATTCCAAATCTTGTTCGCAACCAGGTTGACTCATACGATCTTCTCATTAAGGAGGGCATCGGGGATATTTTTAGAGAATTCTCTCCGATCAAGGACTATTCCGGAAAAAAGTTTGAGCTTGAATTCGTCAGTTTCTCGTTGGGCGAGCCGAAATATGACGAATACCTAGCGAAAGAACGCGAAGCGACATATGAGGCGCCGCTTCGTGTGATTGTAAAACTTTTGAACAAAACGCTCGGCACGACAAAAGAACAAGAGATATTTATGGCGGATTTTCCGCTCATGACGCGTCATGGCACGTTTGTGATAAACGGAGTAGAACGCGTGGTGGTGCCTCAACTCGCGCGCAGTTTCGGTGTTTTGTTCACCGCGAATGAAATCAAAGGGAAAACATATTTCGGCGCGAAGATAATTCCATCACGCGGCGCATGGATTGAAATTGAAACGGATGCGGACGGGGTTATGTATGCGCGCGTGGACAAAAAGCGCAAATTCCCGATCTCATCGCTTTTGCGCGCTCTCTTGGACGATGCGGACCAGAAGATTCTCGCCCGTTTTATTAAGGATGAAGCGGCTCTGGAGGCGATGCGTATTACGTTTGAAAAAGATCCCGCGAAAACGCGTCAAGAATCATTCATTGAAATCCATAAACGATTGCGCGATGGAGAAATGGCGACGCCGGATAATGCGCGCGATTTCGTGAAAAGCATCTTGGGAGAAGAAAAATATGACCTCTCTGTTGTCGGGAGATTTCGTTTCAACGAACGCTTCGGGCGCCCTACAGATAAAAAATCTCTCAAAGAAAAAGTATTGAGTTTGGAAGACCTCGTGATTATCGTGAAAAAGATCGCGGAGTTAAACACGCTCCCCGGCGCGGAAGAAGACAACATTGACCACTTAGGCTCGCGCCGCGTGCGATATGTCGGCGAGATGATGGCGCAAAAAATCCGTGTCGGTATGACCCAGATGAAGCGGAACATTCAAGACCGCATGTCCACGGTTGATGCCGCAACGACATTGCCGATCCAATTTATTTCTCCGCGGCCGCTCCAAGCGCGCATAAAAGAATATTTCACCACGAACCAACTTTCGCAGTTTATGGCACAGGAGAACATTCTCGCTGAGATTGAGCACCTGCGAACTCTCTCTGCATTGGGTCCCGGAGGGCTCACGCGCGAGCGCGCCGGTCTTGAGGTGCGCGATGTTCATCCGTCACACTACGGACGTCTCTGTCCAATCCACACCCCAGAAGGTCCGAACATCGGGCTTATTTTGCGTTTGTCCGTGTATGCGCGCGTCAACGAATTCGGCATGATAGAAACGCCGTATGCGCGCGTGAAAAACGGTGTGATCACTAAGGAAGTCGTATACATGAACGCGTATGAGGAAGAAAAATACAAAATTGCGCACGGCGCAACTCCATACAATGAAAAAGGAGAAATTACCGCTGCGACCGTGGAGGTGCGAAAGGGAGGAATTCCTGTCACGATAGATAGAAACAACGTTGACTTTATTGATGTGGCGCCCAATCAGGCATTTTCCATCGCAACGTCCATGATTCCGTTTTTGGAACACGATGACGCAAACCGCGCGCTCATGGGTTCCAACATGCAAAAGCAGGCAGTGCCCTGCATCCGTCCGGAAGCGCCATTCGTTGCGACCGGCATGGAAGAGCGCGCCGCGCGAGACACAGGACGACTCATCATCGCCGACGAAGATGGCACGATAGAAAAAGTTGATGCGCAAAAAATTGTGCTCGCCGGAGCCAAGAAAAAACATGAATATACGCTGGTGAATTTTTCGCGCACGAATAGTTTTACCGCATTTCACCAGCGCCCCATTATTTCTTTCGGGGATAAAGTAAAAAAAGGACAAGTACTTGCAGACACTTCTTCCTCCGATCGCGGGCAAATGGCGCTCGGACAGAATGTACTCGTTGCATTTATGTCGTTTGACGGATCAAACTACGAAGATGCGATTATCGTCTCCGAACGATTGGTGCGCGAGAGCAAATTCTCTTCCATTAAAATGGACGAGTTTGTTGTGAATGTGCGCGAAACAAAATTGGGACCCGAAGTCACAACGCACGACATCCCGAATGTCGGCGAAGCAAAGTTAAAAGATTTAGATGAGGAGGGAATCGTGCGGATTGGCGCGGAAGTGGGACCGGGAGATATTCTAGTAGGGAAAATTACTCCGAAGGGCGAAACGGAATTGACGCCGGAAGAGCGACTGCTCCGTTCCATTTTTGGCGAAAAGGCGCGCGATGTGAAAGATACGTCGCTTCGCATGGAACATGGCAAGCGCGGACGCATTGTCGGCATCAAGGTGTTCTCGCGCGAGAAAGGCGATCAGTTGGAATCGGGCATCTTGAAGCGCGTGCATGTGGAGGTCGCGACGCTCCGAAGCGTTTCCGTGGGCGATAAGCTTGCAGGGCGGCATGGCAACAAGGGCGTCATCTCGCGCATTTTGCCCGAAGAGGAAATGCCATATCGCGAAGATGGAACTCCGATAGACATTGTGCTTACTCCGCTCGGCGTGCCTTCCCGCATGAACTTAGGACAGGTGTTGGAACTTCACTTGGGGCTTGCGGCGAATATATTGGGCTATCAGGCGATTACGCCGGCATTCCTTGGTGCGACAGAACAGGAGATTGAAGAAGAATTAGAGAAATCCAGTATGTCAAAAACCGGCAAAGTAAAACTGTATGACGGTCGTACGGGAGAAGCATTTGGACAGCATATCTCTATCGGCTATATGTATATGTTGAAATTAAATCATATGGTGGAAGACAAGATACACATGCGATCCATTGGTCCTTACTCGCTCATCACACAGCAGCCGCTTGGCGGAAAAGCGCAGGGAGGAGGCCAGCGATTCGGAGAAATGGAAGTGTGGGCGCTTGAAGGATACGGCGCCGCATACACGCTTCGCGAAATGCTTACAGTGAAATCGGACGATATTGCCGGACGCGCGGCGACTTTTGACGGTATTGTGAAGGGTACCGGCACCAAAGAGCCGGATGTACCGGCATCATTTAATGTCCTTTTGAATAATATGAGAGGACTCGGATTGGACATTCAAACGCTTACCGATATGCCGGATAAAGAATTATAAGCACAGCATATAAGGGCATCCCTCGGACGTCATGCGAGAAAAGAAAAAACTAAAATCTTTTCTCGCACACGCTCCTCGCTTGCCATTATAAACCAAACGACACATATGGATTACCGAGAAACACCACCAAAAAAATTCAAAGCAATTTCCATTAAACTCGCATCCCCCGAGCGGATGAAGGAGTGGTCGCATGGCGAGGTTACGAAACCCGAGACGATCAATTACCGCACCGGCAGAAGCGAGCGGAACGGGCTTTTTGACGAGCGCATTTTCGGACCGGAAAAGGATTTTGAATGTTACTGCGGAAAATATCGCCGCATTCGCTATAAAGGAATCGTATGCGAGAAATGCGGAGTGGAAGTAACAAAGTCAATCGTACGCAGGGAACGCATGGGACACATTGATCTAGCCACACCCGTTGCGCACATTTGGTTTTTGCGCGGCATCCCATCCCGTCTCGCGCTTTTGCTTGATATGCAGGGAGGCGAGGCGGAGAAGGTTGTTTATTTTGCCGGATATATCATCACGCGCGTGCATGAAGATGAACGCGCAGAGATATTGAGACGATTGGATAATGAATATAAAACGAAAGTAAAACAGATTACAAGCGATGCCGCAAAAGAGGAAATAAAGGAACTGCTCGTGTCGGCGAAAAAAGAAGTGGAATCTGTGCGCGTGGGACTTGTGCTTGATGAGGCGCAATATCATCGCTATTCACTCAAATACGGAACAATTTTTGAAGCGAATATCGGCGCGGAAGCGATTTATAATATCTGCAAGAATCTTGACCTTGCAAAGTTGGAGAATAATCTTCGCGAACGGCTGACAAAAGCGGGAGCGCAGGAGCGTCAAAAAATTGGCAAGCGTTTGGGGCTTGTGCGCGGCATGCGCGCATCGGGAGTGAGGCCGGAATGGATGTTTCTTACCGTAATCCCCGTGATTCCGCCCGGTATTCGTCCGATGGTTGCGCTTGAAGGAGGGCGCCACGCGACCTCCGACGTCAACGATTTGTATCGCCGCGTGATCAACCGCAATAATCGCCTGAAAAAATTAAAGGAAATATTCGCGCCGGACGTCATTTTGAGAAATGAAAAACGCATTCTGCAGGAAGCAGTGGATGCGCTTTTGGACAATTCCATGCGCCGCGAATCGCAGACGGCGATGCTGCAATCCCAGCGCCGCGCGCTTAAATCCATCGCGGATAACCTGAAAGGAAAGCAGGGATATTTTCGCCAGAACCTCTTGGGAAAGCGCGTGGATTATTCCGGACGCTCTGTGATAGTCGTCGGTTCTCATTTAAAATTGGGACAGTGCGGCTTGCCGAAACATATGGCGCTTGAACTCTTTAAGCCGTTTGTGATCGCGAAGATCCTGGAGCGCGAACTTGCATACAACATTCGCGGCGCGAACCGTCTTATTGACGAGGGGATTCCGGAAGTATGGGCAATCTTGGAAGAAGTGACAAAAGGGAAACGCGTGCTCTTAAATCGCGCGCCGACACTGCACCGCTTGGGTATTCAGGCATTTCAGCCGGTATTGATTGAAGGCAACGCAATCCAAGTGCATCCGCTCGTGTGTACGGCGTTTAATGCCGACTTTGACGGCGACCAAATGGCGGTGCATGTGCCGCTCTCGGAGGAGGCACAGGAAGAAGCGAGAGAATTGATGGCATCAAACAAAAATCTTTTAAGTCCCGCATCTGGCAATCCGATTGTGAACCCGTCGCAGGATATCGTGCTCGGCGTCTATTGGATGACGACCATGATTCCCGGCGATAAGGGAGAAGGAAAATATTTTTCTTCCCCGAACAGCGCGATCACCACATATGACTTTGATGCGGTCGGTTTTCGCGCGAAAGTTTTGGTTCGCGGCACCGGAAAGAAAAAATACGCGGTGTTTGGCGAGAAACCCTTTGAAACGACAATCGGACGCCTCTTGTTCAACGCCGTGTTGCCGGAAGATTTCCCGTACATTAACAAAGACGTGAAAAAGAAAGACCTTGCGGGAATCGTGAACGACCTTATCTCTATTTACGGCATTGATGAAACGCCGCCCATATTGGACAAAATCAAGGCATTCGGATTTCGTTACGCGACTATTTCAGGCATTACATGGAGCATGTCGGATGTGCGCGTGCCGGAAGGGAAGAAAGAGCTTGTGGCAGGAGCGCAGAAAGAGGTGTCTGAGATAAATGACCAATTCAACGAAGGTCTTCTTTCCGACGAAGAGCGTCGCAGAAAAACGATTGAAGTGTGGGAGGAAGTAAAAGATTGTATTGAAAAACTTATGCCGCAGTCGCTTACGGAAGGCGGACCGGTTTCAGACATGGTTCTCTCGGGTGCTCGCGGTACGATAGCGCAGGTTGTGCAGATCGCGGGCATGAAAGGGCTGATTCAGAACACGTCAGGCCAAATTATTGATTTTCCAATTATTCCCTCATACAAGGAAGGACTTTCACCGCTTGAATATTTCGTGACGACGCATGGATCGCGCAAAGGTCTTGCCGATACGGCGCTCAATACCGCGCGCGCGGGATATCTCACGCGCCGTCTTGTGTATGTCGCCGACAGCGCTATCATTACGGAAGAAGATTGCGGAGCAAAAGAAGGACGCACGATCACGAGAAAAAATGTTTCCGGATTTGATATTTCGCTCGCAAAAAACGCATGGGGGCGATATCTTGCGAAAGATGCGACTGACGCAAAAGGAAAGACGCTCTTTCCGAAGGGACATTATCTTTCGCGCGCCGATGCGGAGAAGATTGAAGACGGAGGAACCGAAGAGGTGACGGTTCGCTCGCCGCTTGCGTGCCGCGCAGAAGAAGGATTGTGCCAAAAGTGCTACGGCATTGATCTTGGACGCAATCAGACGGTAGCAATCGGCGAGCCGGTCGGCATTGTTGCGGCGCAAGCGATCGGCGAGCCGGGAACGCAGCTTACGATGCGCACGTTCCACTCGGGAGGCGTCGCGGGCGCTGATATTACCATGGGCCTTCCTCGCGTTGAAGAGGTGTTTGAAAAACGCATGCCGAAGTCAAAGGCAACGATTGCAGTTTCGGATGGCGTGGTATCTGACGTGAAAGATCTTGGGAAAGAAAAAATCATCATGGTGCTCTCCGATGACACGAGCAAGCCTTCCCCTGCTCGCGCACCCTCGCGAGAGGCTGGTAAAAAAAAGAAGACGATAGAATATTCCGTGCCGGCACGCCGCGTAGTGCTCGTTAAAGCGGGGCAGATGATCGCGAAAGGCGACATTATAACGGACGGATCCGCCGATATTGAAGAACTCTATAAGTACGCAGGCCGTGAAAAAACGGAAGTGTATATCATTAACGAAATAACGAAGATTTATGAACTGCAGGGCGCAACGATTTCCAGAAAACATATTGAAGTGATTATCGCCCAAATGTTTTCGCGTGTGAAGATTAAAGATGCGGGCGACACGCGTCTTTCGACGGGGGATACGATTGAAGAAAGCGTCTTTCTTAAGGAAAATCTTCGCGTTGCGAAAGAGGGCGGGGCGGAAGCAAAAGGGGAAGAACTCGTACTCGGTATCACCGACGTATCGCTTACGACAAAAAGTTTCCTGTCTGCAGCATCGTTTCAGCATACATCGCGCGTGCTTATCAATGTCTCAGTGCGCGGCGCCGTTGATAGATTGATCGGTCTTAAAGAGAATGTCATTATTGGGCGTTTGATACCCGCAGGAACAGGACTTGGCGCGCAAGCGAAGAAAGAAGAAGACGAAGAGTAAATGAAATTGTAGCCTAACTGCTCTCATTGATCTAAACAAATCCCCGATTCCAATGTGCCAAATGTAAAAGATTATTAGATATTGTTTGAAAATCAGGTCAATTAGGAATTTAATCCAATTCTATTTTCTATGTCTTCCGTTGATATTATCAAGGAACGCATCAATATCGCCGATGTTGTAGGCGGATATGTGAAGCTTGAAAAAGCCGGCGCGAATTTCCGCGCGCGCTGCCCGTTTCATACGGAGAAAACACCTTCATTTTTTGTATCTCCCATGCGCGGGACATTTCATTGTTTCGGATGCAATAAAGGCGGTGACGTGTTTACATTCGTGCAGGAAATTGAGGGACTTGATTTTTCGGGCGCGCTTAAAATGCTTGCGGAGCGCGCGGGGGTTGATATCCCGCAATTTACAAAGCGTGAGGCGACCGAAGAAGAAGAATTGCGGACGATTCTTGAAGCGACAACGATCTTTTTTCAGAAAAACCTTGCAGGATCCAAAGAACCGATCGCGTATCTCTACGGACGCGGGCTTAACAAGAAATCGCTTGAGGATTTCCGTCTTGGATTCGCGCCCGCAGGGTTTGAGAATGTAAAGCACTATCTTGCGGGTAAAGGATTTTCGGAGGCGCGCGCGGAACGCGCGGGAGTGTTAGTGCGCGGAACGCGGGGGTATCACGATCGGTTTCGTTCTCGCATTATGTTTCCGCTTTTTGATTCCGTCGGGCGAGTCGTTGGTTTCTCCGGGCGTATTTTTGGCGACGATGACGGCACCCTAGTCCGACCCGACGGGTCGTCGGGTGTAGCGATGGGGAAGTATGTGAATACACCGGAGACGCCGCTCTATCACAAATCGCGCATTCTCTACGGATATGACAGGGCGAAGACTGTTATTCGCGAGGAGGGGAGCGCTGTGTTTGTTGAAGGGCAGATGGATCTTATTGCCGCGCATCAAGGCGGGGTGAAAAATGCCGTTGCAGTTTCCGGCACCGCATTTTCAGAACATCACGCGGCAATGATCGCACGTCTCGTGAAGAAGATCGTCCTTGCTTTTGACGCGGATGAGGCTGGGCGCAAGGCGGCGCTCCGTTCCGCAAAGATTGCTTTCGCGAGAGGTTTGGACGTGCTTTCGGCAGAGATTCCCGAAGGGAAAGATCCGGCGGATATTGTGAAAGAATCACCTGCGCTTTTTCCTGAAATAGTAAAAAATGCAAAACCCTTTATTATGGATGCGCTTGCGAAAATAAAAAAAAGCGCGAAAGATACAAGGGAGTTTCGGAGAGAAGCAAGCATTGAAATTGTCCCGCTCTTGGTTCACATGGAAAACAAAATAGACCAGGCGCATTTTGCTGGTGAAATGGCGAAAGCGCTCGGTATTCCGGAAGAATCAATATGGGAAGAAATTGCGCGTACAAAAAAAGACACGTTCTTGCCTCTGGGTACAAAAGAGAGTGAGCGCGTTGAAATCGGGTCCGGGGCGTTTTTACGCATGGATATCCTCGCGCGCCACATAGAGGGCATTATTTTTTGGCAGGAAAAGAAGAAAGACCCCGAGATTGTTTCTGCTCTCGCGCGCGCGCGATTTAGAGAATTGCGCGGACGCGATGTCTCGGAGAGTGACGCGCCGGAAAGAGCATTTGAAGCGGAATTATATTTTGAAGGGAAGAATGTTGCACAGGAAATAAAATCACTTTTTTTAGAATTGGAGAAGGAAATGCTAAAAGAACATCTTACTCGCGCGACAGAAGAATTGAGAGAAGCGGAAACAGAGGGAAATCGCGAGAGGATAGATGTATTACTTGCCGAATGCGGAGCAATTTCAAAAAAAATAGCGCAAACCAGTTTAAAAGCGTAATATGTTCATAATGAAGAAAAAAAAGAAGTCCGCGAAGAAAGCGGGCGCGAAAAAGCGCCCCGTGTCAAAAGCAAAGAGGGGGAAAACGCAGAGGAAGCCGGCTCTCCGCAAAAAGGAAAAGGGTAATGTAAAAAAGGGGAAGCGCGAGAGTCTTCGGGAACGCGCTCTTTTGCTTATCAGCAAAGGACGCGACCGCGGTTTTATCACGTACAACGAAATTCTTAAAACATATCCTTCTATTGAAGAAGACGTGCTTTTTTTGGATGAACTGTATGAGACTCTTGGCGAGGCGGGGATTGATGTTCTTGAAGGCGGAGAACTCCTCTCCTCTGATGATGAGTTGTTAGCAGTTTCAAAAAGCGGGCGTGATTCGCAATATGATTCTATACAGATGTATCTCCGTGAGATCGGGCAATATTCCCTCATTTCCGCGGCGGAGGAAAAAGAACTTGCAAGGCGCATTGAAAGAGGGGACACAGAGGCGAAAAATCTTCTCGCGCGCGCGAACTTGCGACTCGTTGTTTCAATCGCAAAAAAATATGTCGGCAGAAGCCCCGATCTTACCCTTCTGGATCTTATTCAAGAGGGGAATCTCGGTCTTTTCAAAGCGGTGGATAAATTTGATTGGACAAAGGGATATAAGTTTTCAACATATGCGACGTGGTGGATCAGGCAGGCGATTACCCGCGCGCTCGCCGATCAATCCCGCACCATTCGTATTCCGGTGCACATGGTAGAAACGATCGCGAAATACAAGCAGGTCGTAAAGCGTCTTTCGCAGGACTTAGGGCGCGAACCGATGCCGGAAGAGATCGCGGCGGAAATGAATCTGGACGTAGAGAAGGTGCGCCAGATTGAAAACATCAATCAAGAAACCATCTCGCTTGAAAAGCCGATCGGTGACGAAGAAGATTCCACATTGGGCGAATTCATCGCCGACGATAAGATATTGGCACCGGATCAGGAATCGGCGCGCAGAATTCTTTCGGATCAAGTACGCGAGATTTTGGGCGACCTCTCTCCCAAAGAGCGCAGGATTCTGGAAATGCGCCACGGACTCATGGATGGCGTCATGCACACGCTTGAAGAAGTGGGGCGCGAATTCGGCGTCACGCGCGAGCGCATTCGCCAAATTGAAGCGAAAGCGCACGAAAAAATCCGCGCACATGAAAAGGCGAATCGACTCCGTAATTACTAAGGTGTATAGAGTATTGGGTATTGTGTATGGAAAAATAAAAAACCCGACACTGTCGGGTTTCAAAGGACATTCAGAAGATGTCTCTAATCATTCTTGCTTAAGGCAAGGCGCGTGTTGCGCGCGGCGTTTCTGAAAACACTTGTTGTCGTGGTGAGAAACACCTCAATCAAAACCACTAGAACGAACCCCAGTACAGCTATCGTCAGGAAACCCGCCAGTATACTCGCTAGCACGAGTGTCAGCACAACCCCTAGCACTATTGGTCCAAGTGCCAGCATGTCCACCAGTATCCTCGTCAGCACAATCGTCAATATACCTCCTGGCACGAGCATTAACAAAATTATACCAATCGCCAGACCATTGAACTCTTTAGGTTTGGACTTGGTTTCTGCCCACGGAATGGTGCTGAAAGCCAGGATGCTTACTGCGGTGATGACGGTAAAGTTACCCCAGCCGGCGGTTAGAATGATGTATGCGGTTTGGACCCATTCCTGCACAGGTTTGCCGTCTACCTCGGCAGGCAAGCCCATATTCAGGATACTCATTATGAGGAGCGAGTACCCAAGTCCAAATGCTACCCATTTCCACGAAAAGTTTTTCATTGTCTTTTTCCTCGGTTTGTGAATTTTGCTCCGAAAAGGCAAAGGTCGGAGCGCCGAACTGCTGGTTGCAAACTACCTGAAATCGTGTAAAATGTCAATACCATGAGAAATATGGGCGCGCTGCGTGCCCTCGCGATTTCTAACGGCATAAAGCATGAGTGAAAAGAGGTTGGAGCCGACAGAGGATCTTGTTCGGCAGATATCTGCCGACAAAAAGGAACCCGAATGGATGTTAGAGAAACGGCTGGAAGGACTCCGGCTTTTTGGTGATGCCAAGATGCCGGTATGGTCGCCGGACATATCAGGTTTGGACCTTGAAAATATTACTTATTACGTTCCGCCGGAGTTGGCGGAGAAAGAGTCGTGGGAAGATTTGCCCGCTGAAGTGAAGGCGACATTTGATGAATTGGGAATTCCGAAAGCGGAACGCGATTATTTGGGAGGCGTTGGCGCGCAGTATGATTCGGGAGTTGTGTATCATCGGATTCAGGAATCTCTTCGCGCGAAAGGTGTGGTGTTCGTGAACATGGATGAGGCGGTACATTCGCATCCGGAATTGGTACAGAAATATTTCATGACGGACTGCGTGCCGGTGAAAGACCATCGGTTTACCATGCTTCACGCGGCGTTTTGGAGTGGCGGAACGTTTATTTACGTGCCGAAGGGCGTGAAGGTGGAATTGCCGCTCCAAGCATATTTCTTTATGAATGCGCGGCAAAGTGCGCAATTTGAACACACGCTTATTATTGCTGACGAGGGGGCGGAGGTGACATATATTGAAGGATGTTCCGCACCGCGTTATACGGAAAGTTCACTCCATGCAGGATGCGTGGAATTATTTGTGGGAAAGAATGCGTCTATAAAATATATCAGCATTGAAAATTGGTCGCGTAATACTTACAATTTAAATACAAAACGCGCGATCGTAGCGGAGCGCGGTATGGTCAAATGGGTAAATGGCAACATGGGGTCGGGAGTGACCATGCTCTATCCCTCATCGGTTCTTGTCGGTCGGGGAGCGCGCGCGGAGAACATCGGTATTGTCATTGCGGGAGAAGGACAAACGCAAGATACGGGAGGAAAGGTGATGCATTTAGCACCGAACACCTCATCGGTCATCCATTCAAAATCTATTTCTAAAAATGGTGGCATTGCGAATTATCGCGGACTCATTCGTGTGGGGAAAAAGGGGGCAGGAACGAAGTCGTCGCTCGTCTGTGACTCGCTTCTCTTGGATGAAATATCACAAGCGAATGCATTTCCTGCAATAAAGAATTCAAACAAAGATGTGGAGATTAGTCACGAGGCGCGGCTGGGCGCGATTGGAGAGGATGAGATATTTTATCTCGCAACTCGGGGGCTTTCCGAAGATAAAGCGGTGCGCTTGGTCGTGAACGGTTTTGCGGAACCAATCTTGAAAGAATTACCGCTTGAATACGCGGTGGAATTGCAGAAGGTGATAGACCTTGAAATGAGGACGTAAGTTAAAAATCAAAAGGCAAAAGTCAAAAATGCAAGTAAAAACTTTTTAATTTTGAATTGAAATTTTGCATTTTGAATTTTAACTTTTGAATTTATTACAGATTATGCTGAATGTCTCAAAAATAAAAACCGATTTCCCGATTTTTACTAAGTACCCCGACTTGGTCTATTTGGATTCAGCGGCGACATCACAGACACCGGAGCGTGTGATTGCCGCAATGGATTCATATTATCGCGAGTCGCGTGGGAATGTGCACAGAGGCGGATATGCACTTTCCGTCCGTGCAAGCGAATTGTACGAAGCATCGCGCGCGGAAGCCGCGCGATTTATTGGTGCAGAAGCCGACGAGATTATTTTTACGGCGGGTGCGACACACGCGATGAATATGCTCGCGCGCTCTTTGGAGGACACACTTCTGCTTACGAAAAATGATGCGATCGTTATCTCGGTGATGGAGCATCACAGCGTGTTTGTTACTCTGCAGGAACTTGCCAAGCGAGTCGGATGTGGTTTTCGCGTCATTCCGCTTACGGTGAAGGGCGAATTGGATAAAGAAGAAGCGGCTCGGATGATTGACGGGCGCGCGAAGATCGTTGCCGTAACCTCCGTTTCCAATGTGACCGGAATGAAAAATGATACGCGCTTTTTTGCCGATCGTGCGAATAAGGCAGGCGCAATTTTTATTGTGGATGCGGCACAGCACGCGGGGCATATGCCTATTTCCGTGCGCGAGACAGGAGCGGATTTTCTTTTTTTCTCGGGGCACAAGATGTGCGGGCCGACCGGCACTGGTGTTCTCTGGGGGAAAAAAGAACGTTTGGAGACACTCAAGCCCGGCTATTTTGGCGGAGGCGCCGTAGCAGAGGTAACGGAGAAGGATGCCGAATTTTTAGCATCCCCGGCGAAGTTTGAGCCCGGTACGCAAAATATCGCGGGTGCTATCGGTCTCGCGGAAGCGTGCAGACACCTCGGGGAGGTCGGTATGGATAACATCGCCGAACACTCACGCGGCCTTGCAAGGAAAACAATCTCTGCGCTCAAAGAGATTCAGGGTGTTACCGTGTACGGAAATGAGGGTATTGTTTCTTTTTCTGTTGCAGGTGTTCACGCGCACGATGTCGCGGAGATATTGGCGCGTGAGAATATCGCTGTGCGTGCGGGGCATCATTGCGCGGAACCGTATGTGCACGTATTGGGTGTCCCCGCGGTCGTTCGCGCAAGTTTTTATTTTTATAACGACGAAGCTGATGTTGAAAAATTAGTCGCTGGGGTTCGTACAGCAGTATCTTTGTTTGTTAATGGTGAATGATGTTTATACTAGTGTTTTGCAAAAGACTAGTATAAGAAATTGTTTGATGGAGTAAAAAGAGTAGTGGAGGTATTTTATAAGGATACTGACACGTAAAGACTAAAGCCCAGCACCTAACGCTTAAATTATGGACGAATTATATAGAGAACATATCTTAGAACATTACCGCCACCCGCATAATAAGGGTGTGCTTCCACGCGCAGATGCGACCGCGCGCGTGGCAAATCCTGTTTGCGGTGATAAGGTAGAAATGTACGTGTCGTTTGATGGGAAGGGTAACGTTGGAGATATTTCTTTTGATGGAGAGTCGTGTGCCGTGTCTACCGCGTCTGCCTCACTTTTAACTGATTGCGCAAAGGGGAAGGCAATACAAACCCTCAAAGTGATGACCCCCGGGGACGTATACACACTCCTCGGCACGACATTAAATCCCGCGCGGACCGCGTGTGCGCTTCTGCCGTATCGTGCTATGCTTGACGCGCTTCACGAAAATGAGAAGGAAAAAGGGAAGGCGAGGCCTTCCGTCACAAAACCATTATGAATCTTGAGTTAAAAAGCATCTCGGTTTCGGTATCAGACACTCCTGTTGTAAGTGGAGCGTCTCTTTCCGTGTCCTCGGGAGATGTGGCACTTATCATGGGGCCGAACGGATCGGGGAAAAGTTCGCTTCTGTCGGCTATTATGGGGCATCCGCGCTTTACGGTCACCGGCGGGAGCGCATCATTGGATGGTAAGGATATCACGGCGCTTTCGGTATCTGAAAAAGCGAGACGAGGCATTTTCTTTTCATTGCAAAACCTGCCCGCAATTTCCGGCGTCTCGCTCTCAAAACTTATTGTGGAATCCGTGCGCGCGTTTGGCAGAGAAATCCCATCGCCGCTTGCGTTTCGCGGGGAGGTCGCCGCGCGCGCGAAGGAATTCGGATTTCCGGAAGAACTTTTATCTCGTACGGTTAACGAGAAACTTTCCGGCGGTGAAAAAAAGCAAATGGAAATGATACAATTGTTCGCACTTCGTCCTAAGTGTGCTATTTTAGACGAGATAGATTCCGGCGTTGACGTGGATGTGCAGAAAAAGATAGCGCGCGCCATTGCGGCGCTCCGCGCCGAAGGAACAGGGTTTCTCATCGTGAGCCATCACGTTGGGTTTGCGAAAATGCTTTTGCCGAACAAAACATATCTCATGAAGGGCGGTGCAGTCGTTCGCGAAGGCGACGCGAAACTTATTGATGAGATAGCGGAGAAAGGGTTTGAAAAGTAGGGTTTAGTATAAGGGATAAGTATACGGTGTGAACAAAAAAATTTTAGAAAAATTAAAAGAAGTGAAAGACCCGGAATTGGGCTTAGATATCGTTACGCTGGGACTTATTCGCGGTATTGTGGAGGATGATGTGAAAGAAAAAGGCGTGACGGGGGTTGAAGTGACGATGACACTCACGACACCATTTTGTCCATACGCGAACGATATTATCGCTTCTGTGGAAGACGCGCTCCGCGAACTCGGATATGAAAACCCCCGCGTGGAACTCACTTTTGAACCGCCCTGGGAACCCTCCGAAGAATTGCGTGCGACGTTAGGTGTCTAAGATTGGGTATGTGGAACGTATAAGTGGCGTTTACTGCCGCCTACCAACGTATACGGTACCATGGTACCGTATACGTTGGTAGGGTTTATTGTAGAAGACTATTTGTTGACTTGCGCGTAGCGCTTGGGATATGAGATGATTAGCCAAAATACGCGCTCTATCTCTACACTATCCACCCCATGAATCCAGAAACAAAAAACTGTCAGAATTGTCATAACGACTTTACCATAGAGTCGGAGGACTTTGCGTTCTACG
>JBBUEZ010000020.1:0-12463 GCA_038056715.1 Patescibacteria group bacterium | reverse complement strand
ATCCCCGCGGCAAGCCGTTCCCTCGGAGTACTAGGGCGGGGTATGAGGCGAGGCATCGGGGTAAACTTTGTTGGATAGGAGCGAGCTCCGCTCGCCCACATTATTATGTGGCCATTCATCCCCGCCGCAAGCGGGAGGGTATTCTGGCCACTCCCAATAAAAAAACTACCCCACTAAAAGCCGGGGTAGCCGTGCTACTCATGTGGTGGCCTGATTAGGGCCGCCACATGAGTTTACTTGGAGGACTGCACCGTGCAGAAGGTGCCGGTCGCGTGACCAGCGATATTGATGTCGGCAACGATCGCCTTGTCCGCGTACTTCGTCGCGATGACGAACTTCGGCGGGACCAGGAACAAAACGGTCTTGCTTTCGTCCCACATCACCACTTGGTACGCGCCGTCAGGCTTCTTGCCGATGGCGATTGCCGCCAGGGGCTCGTGCTGGCCTTTCTTCGCCTTGAGGAGCGCGAGCAGCTCCTCGTTGGTGTGGTCGCCGGCGAGCTGTTTCTCCGCGAGATACTTCTCATAGTCGCGGTGATTGAAGGTGACGAGCATCGGCTCGTCAATCTTCTTGGTGTCGGCGAATAGCGGCACGGTGGCGGCGATGGAGGAAGGCGAAGAGGAAACCTTCTTTGCGGTGCTGATCTGCGTCATTCGTAATATCTCCAAAAAGAACAAAAATGAAATCCGCCCGAAGGCGGAGCCTGTACAGTCAAACTGCAACTGCACCACCCATTTATACACCACCCCGAAAATAATTGCAAGCCCCCACACCTATCCCCGCATTGTTTCTATGTGTTCATATGTTGTACATCAAGATAACCCCTAGATGTTCTCGTGCTATTTATTATAAGTAACAATCTCTGAAACAAAGCGGGGTGCGGGGATAGGTGTGGGGGCAAGCGCCTGTATGCATCCACTACATTTGGCACTTATGCGCTCACTCATTCTGTGAAGACGTATACGGTACTATGATACTGTATACGTCTTCACTGATAGTGTTCAGTTACCCTTTGTTACCCCCAATCCGTCTAAACTGTCACCCCATAAGGGTGACTGTGCAACAAACAACCACAGGCCGCTTGCCCCTACACCTTTCGTCGCATAGTGTCTTTTACTTCAGTTATTGATGAGCAAACAAAGTTACGCGGTCTTACGGCGGGCAGGTTGTATCTTTTTTAGAGACACGCGGGAAGCAATGCAACAAAAGGTGTGGGGGCCTTGACTATTTTCTCGCTCTCGTTTATATTTATTTCATTATCAGTGAAGGAGTTTCCGGTAACGCTTGCGCACACAGACACGACCGTTCGCGCTTGACCCGAAAATCCCCTCACCGCGCTTTGCGCGGATTTTTATTTTGTCGAGCGAGGAGTGCGTGGGAGTGTATTCACTCACACAGCATCCGAGCGAAGACAAAACATTGTACCCGTTATATTTTGTCGAGCGAGGAGTGCGTGGGAGTGTATTCACTCACACAGCATCCGAGCGAAGACAAAACATTGTACCCGTTATATTTTGTCGAGCGAGGAGTGCGTGGGAGTGTATTCACTCACACAGCATCCGACATGGTTCGTACCGAACGGTCAAGGAGCAAAGACGAAATATTGCGCTACATTATATTTGAAATTTGAAATATGTCAGAACACACAACAATTGAATTAAAAGAAACAACATCTCCAATGGGCGATATGCTCGCCTCCCTTCCCAATCCGCCGAAAGAAGGCGACCTCATGGAAGGTGCGATCGTGAGCTTCGTCCGCGGGCGCGTATACATTGATCTTCCGCCATTCGGCACAGGTATCATTTATGGACGCGAATATCTAAACGCGCGCGATGTGCTCAAAAACGCGAACGTGGGTGATATGATTACCGCGAAAGTCGTTGATGCGGAAAATGAAAATGGCTACATTGAACTCTCTCTCAAAGAAGCGCGGCAGGCGCTCATTTGGAGTGAAGCGGAACAAGCAATCAAGAATAAAGCAACATTGGAACTTTTGGTGAAAGACGCGAACAAAGGCGGACTTATTTTGGAATGGCAAGGCATTGCAGGGTTCCTCCCCGCATCGCAACTCTCGGCGGAACATTACCCGCGCGTGGAAGACGGCAACAAAGACGCGATCCTTTCTGAACTTCGTCGCTTGATTGGACAGCGCATTTCCGTTCAGATGATCTCGGCGGCGCCGAAAGAAGGGAAATTGATCTTCTCAGAGAAAGGTATCGGCGAGAAAGATAAGGCGGAAATCGTCAGCAAATATACTGTTGGTGATGAAGTGGAGTGCGTAGTAACCGGTATTGTGGACTTCGGCGTATTTTTGAAAATTGAAGAGGGGTTGGAAGGACTTGCGCACATTTCCGAAATTGACTGGGGGCTTGTGGATGACCCGAAACGATTTGTGCGCGTGGGAGAGCATGTGCGTGCAAAGGTGATTGAGATCAAAGACGGCAAAGTATCGCTCTCGCTCAAAGCACTCAAGGCAAATCCGTGGACGGAAGCGGCAAAGAAATACGCGAAAGATCAAATCGTGGATGGCGTTGTCATCAAATTCAACAAGCATGGCGCTCTCGTTTCTCTTGAGGAAGGCGTTGCGGGACTTGCGCATGTCTCCGAATTCGGCACAGAGGACAAATTGCGCGAAACGTTTGGACTCGGTAAAACATATAAATTTAAAATTTCTCTCTTTGAACCGAAAGACCAGCGTATGACGCTGTCGTACAAAGACGCCAATCTGTAATTCCAACAATGCTGTGTGCGCAAAAGAAAAAACGGCCGCGCGCGTGCGCGCGACCATTTTTAAGTTCTATCCATCCGCAAGCGTTTCCAGCATGCGACGCATCGTTATCACAACCCCGACAACAAGAAGCGCAATCCCTAGCCAGAAAAGCCATGTCTCCGACGAGGAAAACAGAAACACGCCTATCGAAAGAATCCCCGGCAAAAGCGGTCTGATGCGGTACATTCTCGCCGCTGTCCTTTCCTCTACGACGTCCATGGCGGCCGCTCCTTGTTTCCCTCCTTCTCTTCAAAGAAAGAAGGGGCGACGAGCATGGCAATGAAAGCCATGCATATAATGATTACGGAAAAGAAAATCCGAATCATTATGACGAAGTTTTCGCTCATGTGTGCAATTGGATTCATCCACACGGCATCCAGAGCGAACCCTGCCGTCGCGGCAATTACCGCAATAAAAAACAAAAGCCCCACACATCTCCAGAATGTCATAGCCATCTCCTAGATTGCCTTCTGTCTGCGCAAGAGCGATTCATACCCTCGCCCAACGACACACCAAAAAATTGCGTTTGTTTGCACCACTCTGGGAGCGGCGCCCGCCCGCGATGGGTCGTAGGCAAACTCAATGGCCAACCGCGCGATAAATTTTTCTTGCATGGTCGGTTTGACCGCAATGGTCGGGTCATCGGTAACACGGTCAAGAAAGTTCCTGACGGCCTCTTCCTTTTTCATGCCGTCACTATTGGCCTCCGAGGCGACTCGCACTTTCCCCGCAAACCATTCACAGAGGTTTCCCACCGGCTTGGGCACATAGTGCTTATGCAACCACGCCTTGTTTGGATATTGCGGAAATATCTGGAATTCGGAGATATCGTTGCGCACCCATCCGAGTTCTTCCGTTCCCCCTCCAAACAACCTCGGTGAATAGAGTATCGCGAGAGCAATAATCGCGAACAACAACAGAATGAAACGGCCCGAGCGAAACGCACGCTCGTTCTCAATCTTGCTTGTCATAACGCTACTCCTATGAGTTGGGTTAGATTCGATTGGAACAACTGTTTTGATAATGAACGTAAAAAATCGGCGCGTCAACCCCCCCTTCGTTGTGCAAGGTTAAACCTTGCACAGTGGCGAATCGGCTCGTTTAATTCCACTCACTCATCGCTTTTTCGCGGCCGTCTAAGACGATGGTTGCAAGTGCCTCAGAGATTTTTTTAGAGACTTTTTTCAGCGTTTCTCGGTCTTTTGGAGAAAATGCGCCCATAATAAAACGAATGACCTCTTTCTCGCCAGAGGGCTTCTTTATTTTACCGGAAGGAGTCGCGGGAGAAATGCCGATGCGAATGCGCGCGAACTCGCGTGTTTTGAGCGCGCGGATAATGGAATCCAATCCTCGGTGTCCCCCGCTCCCGCGATTCCAGGATATCTTGAACATACCGATCGGAAGATCAAGGTCATCGTAGATGACGATCGTCTGTGCTGCCTGTTTTTTGCTTGCCCGATCGCCTTGGCGATTTAGCGGCTTCACAAACGCGGCAACGCTTTTGCCGGAATTGTTCATGAAGTTGTTTGGCTCTATAAGAAGAATCTTTTCTTTTCCGACTTTCCCTTCCGCAACAAGCGTCTTTTTCTTTTTGTCTTCTTCCCACTCCGAACAGTCATTTCCCTTTCGAAATGTCTCTAATATCATTCGCCCCGTATTGTGGCGGGATGCCGCATATTCTTCCCCCGGGTTGCCGAGACCGATGATGATGTGCATAATGGGCAAATAATAACATATTTATCTATGAGCGTAGAATCCGAAGCATCCCATTCACTCGCACGAGAAGCGCGTTATCTCCATCAAGAACGCGTTATTACACCTGCACACCGTAAAGCAGGGGAATTCATCAAGACGTGGAGCATTAATCCGATACATTTCACGCCACCATACGATAATGCTATGGTAAAAAAAGATATTGCGTATGCCGAAAAAATGGACAGTAAATTCGCCGCGCTTGCAAATACCCCAGAGAAGCAGTTTTATGCTAAAAGTGCGACCGTCCTCGAGGCACTGTCGCTCGACGGAATACAAAATGGCTGGTTTGAGAATCAAAAAAAACCGAATACGGCTGTGCGCGCATATCATACTTCCTTGTATGACGACATTGTAAACGGCATTGATATAATCGTCCGCTTTGAGGAACAGGGATCTTCAGACTACGCGGGTCTCGCTATTGATGTTACTTATGGAAATATGGATATAGTGCGAGAGAAGATAGAAACGGAGGAGAAAAAAATACTGAATGGGAAATTGTCCGAACTCAAATATTTTGAAACGGAAAATTACCACGGAAAATTAAAAAACGTGCCGCGAGTCATTATCGGCATAGACCTGGGACACGTGGTAACACTCGCCGAGAAATGGACTCAATCATCGGAAACGATCGGCGAAGATCCGATGCAGATCATTGTCTTGCGCGAGATCGCAAAACAATGCGAACATTTTGCGCATATCGCGTCTGAAGAAAAAAGACGCCTCCAAAAATTGGAGGGTTCCGATAGCGCGCTTATAAAAAAATTGGAGGCGGTGATTGCGATCTATGAGAAAAATCAAAAAATGTTTCTTGACATTCTCCGAAGCAAGCCGATGGAAATGCGCGCGTTGGTAACAGACAAATATCCTGACCGCGTGAGCAACAACATAACTGATATTTCAACAAGTGGGTTGTAAATGCCGGATTTTTCTTTTTTGTCCTTCTTTCTTTCTGTGTTAGCATATGCCCACTATGGATGATGAAAAAACCGGTGTGCCGCATATTGTGGAACAAAAAGCCACAACCGATTCCGTTTCCGAAAAAGAAAAGACCGGCACGAAATATTTTATCTGGGAAATATTGAAATTCGCCACAATCGCCCTTGTCATCGTCGCTCCTATCCGCCTCTTCATTGCAAGCCCGTTCATCGTCTCCGGCGCGTCTATGGAACCGGCGTTTGATACCGGACACTATCTTATCATTGACCAGATCACCTACCGTTTTGAGGAACCGGTGCGCGGAGACGTTATCGTGTTTCGCTATCCAAACGATCCATCAAAATTTTTCATCAAGCGCATCATTGGACTTCCCGGCGAGACACTGAACATCGTAAACGGCGCGGTGAGTATCGTTAATGCGGAATTTCCCGGCGGCATTCTGCTTTCCGAGCCCTACATTGTATTCCCGAAATATGATACGCTGTCGGCAACACTTGGAGAAAATGAGTATTTTGTGATGGGAGATAACAGGAAGGACAGTTCCGATTCGCGCGTATGGGGCATGCTCCCCGGTGAATACATCACCGGCCGCGCGCTCGTCCGTCTCTTTCCGCTCACGGCGATTGAAACATTTCCCGGATTCACGCGATATTGAAATTAGTTGGTAGTAATTAGCCGGCAGTAATTATGGAGAATACAGGCAATCTGAAAAATACTATGAACTACTCACGATCAGATACAAACTAAATATGCCTCATTTTCCCCCAAACAAGAAAGAATCCCTCCAATCTCCCAAAGGTATGCGCGACATCATGGGAGAGGAATATTATCGCTATCAAGGGCTTTTTGAAAAGGCGCAGGAAATTGCTGTGTACTATGGATTCCAGCCGATTGAAACTCCGATCTTGGAGCATGAAGAATTATTTGCGCGCGGCGTGGGCGAGCATACTGATATTGTTGAAAAGGAAATGTATTCGCTCCGCACCAAAGGCGGCGATCATTTAGTCATGCGCCCGGAAGGAACGGCGCCGATTATGCGCGCATATATTGAACACGGCATGCATACAATGCCGCAACCGGTCATGCTCTATTACGGCGGACCTTTCTTTCGTCATGAGAATCCGCAACGCGGGCGATTGCGCGAATTGCGCCAATTCGGGGTGGAGGTGTTGGGAACGTCAAAGAGCGTTGCTGACGCGCTCGTCATCCGCACGCTCATGGACATTCTGGAAGAAACCGGGCTTCATAATCTCACGGTAGATATAAACAGCATGGGCGACGGCGATTCGCGCCCCGTATATATGCGCGCGCTTACCGCATACTATCGCAAGCACATAGATACCGTCTGTGCGCACTGCCGCGAACGTCTGAAATCAAACCCGCTCCGCCTCCTTGATTGCAAAGATGAAAAGTGCGCGCCGCTGAAAGCCGAAGCACCTGATTCCGTGTCGTTTCTTTCACAGGCGGGAAAACAGCATTTCAAGGAAGTGCTTGAGTATCTGGATAGCTTAGAAATTACCTATCGCATCAATCAAACGCTTGTGCGCGGATTGGATTACTACACGCACACAGTTTTTGAGATAATCGCAAATAACGCGGATGAAAAGGGAGAGATAGGCGCGGGCAAAGAAGATGCGGATGGCGCTGACAAGAAAAAAGATGCGGATAAAACAGACAAAAAAGATATGACGGGGCTTGCTATTGCCGCAGGCGGACGCTTTGACAATCTCGCAAAACAGATTGGCGGAAAACGCCCGGTGCCATCGGTCGGCGGTTCTATCGGCATGGACCGCGTGCTTATGATGCCCGATATCAAAGTTCCTGCTCCGCGCATCATGAAAAAACCGAAGGTGTATTTCATCCAGATCGGTTTTGAAGCAAAATTGAAAAGTCTCCCGATCATTGAAACGCTTCGGAAGGCGCGCATTCCCATTATGCAATCGCTCTCCAAGGATTCACTCTCGGCGCAGCTTGCGATCGCGGAGAGAATCGGAATTCCGTATGTGATTATATTCGGACAGAAAGAAGCGATGGATGGTACGATGATCGTGCGCAATATGGAAAATCACTCGCAGGAAACCGTAAAATTGGCAAAGTTGTCCGAATACCTAAAACACATAAAATAACCGAGAACTGAAGAACTTATAACTAAGAACCTCAAAAAAAATTCTGCTTGTTTGATGTCCTCGGTTCTTGGTTCTAAGTTCTATCGTTCTTGGTTCTCGGTTCTCTTCTCGGTTCTCGGTTGTGTTGCGCGGCGTTCTGTGTTACTCTCTTGTCCATGATCACAAACGTTGAAGTCTCAAAACAAGGCAGCGAAACATCCATCAGCTTGATTCGCCGATTCTCAAAAAAGATGCAAGGCGCCGGCATCGTGAAAAAGGTGCGCAAAATCCGCTATGCGAAGCGCAATTCCTCGCCGCTCACGCGTAAAAAGCGAGCATTGAAGCGCATCACGCGCTTTGCGGAACGGGAGCGCCTTCGCAAATTAGGAAAGGAAGAATAACAACCGTGCAGAACCGGAATCTCTCCATTTCAAGCACCGCAAAAAGCAAGCTTCCCCGCTTGCCTTTTTTGCGCATGAAGGAGGCGATTCTCGGTCCGCGATATGAGTTATCGGTTGCCTCTGTTGGCTCATCCGTATCGCGGAGACTAAATCGCGTCCACCGCGGGAAAGATAAACCAGCGAATGTCCTCTCTTTTCCGCTCTCAAAACATTCCGGCGAGATCCTCCTTGATCTCGCGCAGGCGCGAAAAGATGCGTCTTTGTTTGCCATGTCGCCGCGCGCATTTTTGGGGCGCCTTTTTATCCACGGCGCGCTCCATTTGAAAGGATTTGCACATGGGGGTATAATGGAAAAAAAAGAACGTACATACGCGGCGCAATTCGGCATTCGCATATAATACTCCCTTTACTTTATCCATGGCGCGCAGACACATAGAAACAGGAATTGATATCGGCTCATCAAACGTGCGCGTTGTTGTTTCCGAATATATGGAGGGTGCAACTCTCCCGATTATTATCGGCACGGGTATTGCGGAAGCGCGCGGGATGCGGCATGGGTACATCGTAAACATTCCTGAAACGGTGGAAAGTATACGTCTTGCTCTGGCGCAGGCGGAAAAATCTTCCGCTGTAAAGATTAAAAGAGCATTTATCGCTATCGGCGGCATCAGTGTGGAGTCGGAAACGGCAAGCGGCTCGGTATTCGTATCGCGCGCGGACAACGAAGTGACTGATATGGACGTTTCGCTCGCAATCACGGCGGCGGAAGAGCATTTGCATAAAGGCGCAAACAAAGAAATACTCCAGCAGATTCCCGTTTCGTTCAAACTTGATAATGAACAGGTGCTGGGGAAACCGCAGGGCATGAAAGGGTCGCGCCTTGAAGCGACGGCGCTCTTCATCACTTGCCTGTCCCAGCACCTGAAAGATTTTTTTGACGCGGCGGAACAGGCCGGAATTTCTGTGGACGATGTGCTTCCGTCTCCCATTGCGGCCTCTTTTGCCACATTGGCAAAGCGCCAGCGCACTGCCGGCTGCGCGCTTGCCAACATCGGCGCGGAAACATTATCTCTCGCCGTTTTTGAAAATGACATGCCGATATCGCTTAAAATTTTCCCGATAGGCGGCATGGAAATCACAAATGACATCGCCTTAGGGCTTCGCGTGCCGCTTGAGGAAGCTGAGGAGATAAAGCGCGGCTCGCGCATCAGTTCATACTCAAAAAAGAAAGTGGATGACATCGTGGGTGCGCGGCTCTCCGATATTTTTGACCTTATCAACGCGCACTTAAAAAAAATCGGAAAGCAGGGTCTTCTCCCCGCAGGAATCATCATAACGGGAGGAAGCTCCGCAATTCCGCTCATTGAAAATCTTGCGAAAGAAACGCTCCAAATCCCGTCAAAGGTGGCACAGCCCGATTTCGCGAAAAACACAAAAAATCAAATCCACGATGCAAGCTGGGCGGTTGCCTACGGGCTCACCATCATGGGATTGAACGACAATGGAAATACTGCGGGCGGACTATTAATGCCGCACGCTCGTGCGAATATGTGGGCGGCGGTGAAGCGCGCGGTAAAGCAAATTTTGCCGTAATCGTCCGTACCACCACAGATTTTCATAGGCGTCAATCGTATTGCACATACATAGTATTCTGCTATGATTGAGAAAATATGCGTGGTTGCATATAGACAACTATATTTTGCCAATCCTGTTCATACATTTTCATACTCGCTAATTACTGCATTACCAATACCATGCCCAAAGTCACTCCCGAAATTGAAACATTCGCGCGCATCAAAGTCATTGGTGTGGGCGGTTCCGGCGGAAACGCGATAGACCACATGATTCGCTCGGGCGTTAAAGACGTTGAGTTCATCGCGATGAACACGGATGCGCAGGACCTCCATCATTCTCTCGCAAAAAAGAAAGTGCATGTCGGGAAAAATCTTACGCGCGGCTTGGGCTCCGGCATGAATCCAGATATCGGCAAGCGCGCCGCGGAAGAAACAAAAGAAGAGATACAAAGCGTCATTCAAGGATCTGATATGGTATTTGTTACCTGCGGCATGGGCGGCGGCACGGGTACGGGCGCATCAACAGTTGTCGCACGCGCCGCAAAAGAATCCGGCGCGCTCACTGTCGGAGTTGTCACAAAGCCATTCGGATTTGAGGGAGCCGCACGCATGCGCATTGCCGATGAAGGACTTCAGAATTTGAGTGACGAGGTGGATGCACTTATCGTAGTCCCGAATGATCGCCTGCTCGCCGCGGTAGACAAGAATACGAGCATGAAAGATGCGTTTTCTATGTGCGATGATATCCTCCGACAAGCGGTGGAAGGAATATCGGATCTCATCACGACACCGGGCATCATTAATGTGGACTTTGCTGATATTCGCGCGGTCATGGAAAATGCCGGTTCCGCGCTCATGGGTATCGGTTCTGCAACCGGCGAACGGCGCGCGGAGAATGCGGCAATGGCGGCGATCAATTCCCCACTCTTGGAAGTGTCTATCCACGGCGCTCGTGGGGTTCTCTTTGCAATTTCCGGCGGCGATGACATCACGATGCACGAAGTGCAGGATGCGGCGCGCGTTATCACCGAATCCGCAGACCCGGAGGCGCGTATCATCTTCGGTACCATCAAAGACACAAAATTAAAAAAGGGCGAAATCAAGATTACCGTAATCGCATCCGGCTTTCCTGATGCACACGCAAAAACGCACGCAAAAAAATTACTCGGCGACGAAAAAGAGGAACGCCGTACCACCATCCAAACATCCACACCGTCATCTGAACAGCCGCGCATTTTCAAAGAAGAGAAAAAGAGTGGCGACAAAAACGATGACGATTGGTCCTCTGTTCCTGCTTTCCTCCGCAGGTCACGGCTAAAGTAGAGTCTGGGGTACAGGGTTTAGTTAAAAACCTCCGCCATCCGGTTCTGGGCTCAATTAAAAAGAGGATTACTCGATACTTATAATGGAGCTACCCCAACCAACTATTTGCAGTCTTATGTGAACGAGTTTTCTTTCTGCTACGCAAAACCTTCTTCCAAGATTTTTTGGGGTTGATGGCGAAGATATAGCTTTATCCAACATTAATAAAAACTTTGATTTATTAGCCATAATTGTATTATAATAGAAAACATGACAGATCAACAAGGAGACATACAAACATTAGGAGAAAGAGCAATGGCCTACTTAAATGAAGTAAGGTTGGAGATTGAATCTAAACGCATTGATAACGGAGAGGTTATTGTTGGATTAGACCCTGTAGCAAGAGTTTATTGGATTGGAAAAACTGAATCAAGTATCTTAGAGCAGAGACAGGCAAGTGGTAAAAATAATTTAATTTATCTAGTAAAGTTGCCATCTAGGGTTACTAATCCTCCGGAGAAATTATTATATGCACTGCAATGATTATAAATGGAACTGTTGATAATGAAAACAGATTATGGGTCAAAATCAAAGTAACTGGCTACCACAACAGTCAGGAAATTGATTTTAGAATAGATACTGCCTTTGACGGTGAACTTTCTTTACCTATCTCAAAAGCAGTTCCCTTAGGACTACCTCTAGTAGGAGAAAGCCAATACTCTGCAGCAGGAGGAGTAACGAATAATCCTTTAAAATTTTCTGCTTCAATCCAATGGGGTTCAAAAAATAAACTTGTTTCTGTTGATGTAGATAGAACCCGGACACCACTTTTGGGTATGGGACTACTGATAGACTATATACTAGTAGCTGATTTCAAGAAAAAAACTTTAAAGATTACTGAAGCAAAAATAGATAATTTAAAACCTAAATTATTACTTTAAGAAAGTTGGTCTTTTCCAACGAACTCGGAAATATCATACAGTTTTGACTGTACCCTGACAGTGCCTTCGCATTCATATTCAAAACAACGGTGTTGGTTTATTTCATCACTAACACGGCCTTTATCCTTTATTTTTGTAGCTCTCAAAACAACTTTTCCTAACAGGTCAGATAACATAACCCAACCTTGGTCGTTAACACCAAAAGATATTTTTCTTTTAAACTGATCAGCCACTGATTTCTTTTAAGTTTCTTTCTTTTTGAAATTTCTCTAAAACATTTTCAATTTGTGGAGCAGGTATTTTAAGTTTCAAAACTAAATCAAGGGCACTAATTGTGGTGTCTCCTTTTGATTGCCTGAGGGATATGAATTTCTCAACTCTATTTTCTACTTCTTTTCGAGATAATTTTCTTTGAAATTTCATAGTATGTATTATACTACTTTTTTATGAAAAAGTGTCAATACTTGATGTAGGGGGGTAAGCGTCTTTGTTTGCTTGACTTTTTCGTTGAAGCATAGTACAATTAATTTTAGTATATCAACCAACCAAGAGGAAAAGACGATGAACGCATTGCTGAAATTGCAGGAGTGGATTTGGGTGGGGGCGATCACGATTGCCCTCTTGGCGCCAAACTGCCTCCCCAAGTTCGCCGAGATTCCACTCGGCATCTGGTAACAGT
>JBBUEZ010000019.1:0-5599 GCA_038056715.1 Patescibacteria group bacterium | reverse complement strand
GCGCAACTTCTCCAAAAGAAAATCACGCGTCAGGAATTTGAAGAAAAACTCTCCGCCGCAATCTGGCAATACGCCCGCCGCCAAAAAACATGGTTTAAGAAAAATAAAGAGATACGGTGGATTAGTTCGCCAAAAAATAAGATGGCGAGAAAATGGATTATGGAGTTTTTGAAAAAATAATTCGTGCCGATATGTTGATATGTATTTGTACGATATATCGTACAAAAAGAAAAACTCCATCACGGGAGTTTTGCGTGCAGGGGCGGAGGGACTCGGTCACAAATATTTTTGCACTGCAAAAATTTCGCGACCCCGCCTCGTCTGTTTTTCCTACTGAAAAAACATGACTCCGGCTTTCAAGTCCCCACGCGAGCCAAGCAGTTGGCTCGCTCCGCCCCTTCATCGCTTTGCTCTTGCAGGGGCGGAGGGACTCGAACCCACAACCCTCGGTTTTGGAGACCGATGCGCTACCAATTGCGCCACACCCCTATCCAAACGGCTCACAACATACAACATACAACAAAAAACGGCGTTTCTCAATGAGCGCCGTTTCGTCCGACCCCTCCCTTATACTTACCCCTTATACTAATTCCTACTTCTTCGCCTCCTTATGCGGTGTTTGCTTCTTGCACCACTTGCACCATTTTTTGAGCTCAATTTTGCGCTCAACTTTTTTGCGGTTTTTGGAGGACCAGTAGTTGATCCGTTTGCACTTCGTGCAGGCAAGTTTGATTAATCTATCTTGTGACATGATAGATAAACTACTACAAAATGATAAAAAATGCAAAGTGCGCCGGGTAGGATTCGAACCTACGTAGCCGCTAGGGCGATCGGTTTACAGCCGATTGCGATTGACCGCTCCGCCACCGACGCATGTTATATACCTATCAATTTTCTAAACGCATTGCCACCTTTATACCTCTTTATTTTCTTCTCTCTCGCGAACGCATTATTTTGATCTTGAAACTCCTCAGTGTGTATAAATCGCCACGGCACATACAAACGGGTTGATTTATTATAGCCACTGTTATGCTCCTTTATTCTCCTTTCAAGATCAGCTGTGCATCCAATATAATACCGTCTATCTTTTTCACTTTGTATTATATATACATACCACACATGATGCCGCGCTGCGATTGACTTCACCCCGCCAAAGGCGGGGCAGGCTCCGCCACCGACGCATTTGAAACTAACATGCGCTAGAATATCACGGCGGACTCTAAAAGAAAAGCCGCGCAGGCACTTGCACCTGCGCGGCTTTTCTCATTTTTCACGCCGTAACCTTCTCCCTCTCTTCTGCTTTCTTTTTTCGCGAACGCTTCCCTGAAGACCCTTTCTTGGTCGCAACTATTGAGAGTTCCTCATCTTTCACGGACACGCCGACTTCCCCCCCTTCGCCGATACCATGCGAGACCATGAGATTTGCAACGGGGGTTAATATTTTATCTTGAATCAAACGTTTGAGCGGTCGTGCACCATATTGCGGATTATACCCCTTCACTCCCAAGTGCGTAAGCGCTTCGTCGGAGACGATAAGCGTGATCAACTTCTCCGCCAAGCGCTTTTTCACCAATTCCATCTGCACGTCCACGATTTTTCGCACCGATTCGGGCGAAAGAATGTCAAACATGATGATTTCATCCAAACGGTTTAAAAATTCCGGTCGGAAATGATCTTTGAGAGAAGACATAACTTTTTCTTTCGCATCATTGTATTCTTCCGCGGCGCCGCCCGCAGAAAATCCGATTGATTTCATGCGGTCAATGTATTCCGAACCAACGTTTGATGTCAGAATGATAATGGAGTTTCTGAAATTAATCACGCGCCCCTTCGCGTCGGTAAGCCGTCCGTCATCAAGCACTTGGAGCAAAACATTAAACACTTCGGGATGAGCCTTCTCAATTTCATCAAAAAGCACAACTGAATACGGTCGGTGGCGCACCATCTCCGTCAATTGCCCCGCATCATCGTGTCCCACATATCCCGGCGGTGAACCGATCAGCTTTGAAACGGAGTGGCGTTCGCCATATTCCGACATATCCACGCGGATAAGCGCTTTTTCGTCATCAAACATAAATCCGGCAAGCGCTTTCGTGAGTTCTGTTTTTCCAACACCGGTCGGTCCGATGAAGATGAATGATCCGATTGGGCGATTCGGATCGGAAATGCCCACGCGCGATCGTTTCACCGCATCGGCAACTTTTGCAATCGCGACATCTTGTCCGATAACGCGCTTGCGCAGTTCCTCTTCCATGCGCGAAAGGCGTTCCGCTTCTTCTTCCAACATACGGGAGACCGGCACGCCAGTCCAGCGCGCAACAACTTTTGCGATCTCCTCTTCGGTGATCTCCTCTTTCAAAATCCGGCGCGATTTCTGCAGTTGCTTCAAGCGTGAAATTCGCACTTTTAATTCTTTTTCCAATGTCGGGATTTTGCCGTAAATAATCTCCGCGGCTGTTCCCAAATCCGCGCGCATTTGCGCCCTCTCCGCATCAAGCCGAAATGTTTCCAGATTCTTCTTTATCTCTTTAATGTCGGTCAGGATGCCTTTCTCATTTTGCCACCGAAGTTCCAGTTCCTTTGTTTTTTCACGAAGGTTGGCGATCTCCTTGTCTATCTGCTTCACGCGCGCTTTTGCTTTCTTCGTAACCGCATCTTGATTGCCGGATGCCGCGTCTTTTTTGAGCGCCTCTTTCTCCACATCAAGACGCATGACCTTCCTGTGCGTGTCTTCCAATTCCGGCGGCTTGTTTTCAAGGGAAATGCGAAGTGCGGATGCCGCCTCGTCAATCAAGTCCACCGCCTTATCCGGCAAAAACCTGCTCGTAATATATCGCGCGGAAAGCGTTACCGCAGATATAATCGCATCGTCAGTAATGCGAACGCCGTGAAAAAGTTCGTATTTGTCTTTGAGGCCGCGCAAAATTGCAACCGCATCTTCCACCGATGGCTCATCCACATAGACCGGCTGAAAACGTCGCGCGAGCGCCGGATCTTTTTCAATATATTTTTGATATTCTTTGAGCGTTGTCGCTCCGATTGCGCGCAATTCTCCGCGCGCAAGCGCCGGTTTCAACATGTTGGACGCATCCATGGAACCTTCCGCCGCTCCGGCGCCGACAATCGTGTGCAATTCGTCAATAAAGAGAATAATCTTGCCGCCCGCTTTCTCAATTTCTTTTACAATTGTTTTTAACCGCTCCTCAAATTCACCGCGATATTTCGTACCCGCAATCAAAGAGCCAATATCAAGCGACACGAGTTCTTTGTCTTTGAGCGAATCCGGCACTTCGCCTTTTGCAATGCGTACCGCAAGGCCTTCCGCGATCGCCGTTTTCCCAACACCCGGCTCTCCGATCAAGATTGGATTGTTCTTTGTGCGACGAGAAAGAATCTCCATCACGCGGCGAATCTCATTATCGCGCCCGATGACTGGGTCAAGTTTGTCTTCTGCGCCGAGTTTTGTGAGGTTGCGCGTATATTTCGCAAGCATGCGAAATTTTCGAGATGACATGTCCGAAACTGCTCCCGGCGTTGCGCGAAGTTCTTCCAAAACACGGAACACTTGATCTTTCTCTATACGGAAACGCCCCAACACATCGCGTGTTTCTGAAGGAAGCGAGAGAATTGCGATGAATAGGTGTTCAGTGGAAACGAATTCGTCGCGCAGTTTTTGCGCAACTCGCACGGATTCTTCAAGCGCGCGCGCGAGTTCCGGCGTCAGATACATTTGATATGACGGGGAGAGGACATTAGACCCTTCCCCCGCTTCAATGGATTCCAAAAGCGTGTCGGTCAAAAGCATTGTGTCCACTTCCAGACGGTCCAGAATGGAAATAATGATGGACTCCTCTTGAAGAAGGAGCGCTATCAAGAGATGCGAAGGCGCAACATGGTTTTGCCCGCGCTCAATGGCAAGCTCGTGCGAGCGGCGAATTGCTTCTTTTGCTTTGGTTGTAAAACGTTGTAGAGGAGGCATAAGGTGTAGGTTTTAGGGGTTAGGGCGTAGGGTTTAGTGGGGACCACACACAAACCAGAGATACCGATGAGACTATTATGCAGACTATTTAATGAACTGTCAATAACGAGTACCGACTATTGTGTCTTCGGCGCAGGTATGGACAAAACCAAGTCTTTCATAACATTAACTGGTACCGCCATATTCTTTCCTTCCGAGGTTGTGCCCATCGCAATCACTAGTCCAGACCCCGAAAGAATGATTTCTCCTGCATTTACTCCTATGGAAATGTGGATACCGGAGCGATACTCTATGTCTTCTTTTTTATCTTCTTTCTCAATTGTCTTTTTCGCCGTATCAAATCCGGAGACGATTCCTACATTCGCGCTTGTTTGTTCTTTTCCTCCAACCACAATGGCGGTCACACCAAGGCGCACGGAGTTAGAATCACCCATATCCGCCGGAGTTACTTTTTTATCCAACGCCTTCACCGGCTTTAAGAACGCGACGTGTTGTTCTTCATTTTGAAATACTACCTTCGCATCAAATGTTGTGCCATCGGCAACCTTTACTGCATATATTGTGTCTTCAGACACCGCGCCGCTATCAGTAACAATCGTGCCGTCATCTGAAACCACAAAGCCTACTGCGACAAATTCTGGTCCGGAAACCGCAAGCGTTGCCGCCGCGGTGGCGGCATTTTGTTCTGTTGCTCCCACGGCGGGAGTGACAAAAATTCTTGCAAGCGCTTTTGACTGTTTGTCCACGGCATCAGCAATCAAATCTTCCTCGCGGACAATCACCGTCTTTACCGTTTCTTTCGGCGTACCCGCCTGCACCACTCTCTCCACCGTTCGCTCCACCACATTTCTGATTGTTGTCGTCGTTCCGGGTGGCGCTTGATCCATGAGCGTCACTGTCACAATAGATGTCGCAATGGAAGATACGAACGCGACAAGCGTCGTCAATAATATAATCTGTGTTTTGTTTAGGTGTTCTAGTTCCATGTTGTGTATTGAGTATAACGTATTGAGTATTGGGTATCAAGAAAAAAGCCCCGCGTGCGCGGGGCTTTGTGAAGCAAACTTGGCTACAGTTAGTTAAGAAATGCCGTACCAGCCTTCTGACGAATGAGCCGGAACACACCCCTGACTAGCTGATAGAGACGCGTCGCATCATTCGCGACCCCCAAGACAAACGAATTCGTCGTTGGGAGGAGATCAAAAGTGGATATTTTCCCCCCCATGTACCGAATCATTAACTCGATTGCCTCAAGAAAATCTTTTGCGTCCGGACTTTCGATACGGACAGTACCAAGTATCCCGCCCTCGAGGAAAATCCTCGCTTTGCCATGGATGATCAGGGAGTCTTGCGTCTTTTTCTGGAACCTATCGAAGTGGTGCTCCCAGCTCAGGAGATACCCTGCGGGTACCTCATACCCAGGTGGGAGACTTATTTTGCTCCCAAGAACGACATACTTTACACAGCGTTCGTTTAACAAAACCATACCTGCCATGATACTCGCTCCTTCCAGCTGTGCTGGATAGTGTGTACACCGACCTTCACCCCATATTCATTGTGAACACCGTTCATTCCGTTCTGAATCAGGACACTTGGTGCTAATGTGTCCATATGAAAAAC
>JBBUEZ010000018.1:0-12586 GCA_038056715.1 Patescibacteria group bacterium | reverse complement strand
GGGGAGCTTTGGGAATTCACAGCCTCCGCCGTAGGCGGAAAGGGTTTTGAAAAAAATGATAGCGCGATTTTGGCTCCCGCAAAATCGCTCCGTTTTCTTAATTCCGACAATGTTTCGTTTGGTGGGCGGTACAGGACTTGAACCTGTGGCCTTCTCAGTGTAAATGAGTTGCTCTACCAACTGAGCTAACCGCCCCCAGTATTTCCCTTGGACCTACCAAAACAGCTAACCACCCGTCCGGTTCTCTTGGTCCTATCAAGATAGATAAGCGTGCATTTGCATATTCGTGCTATACGATGCACTATAACCTCACTTGGGCGATTCTGCAATCGTATCATGACATTTATACGAACAAAAGAAGATTTTGTCTGCGAACACTGCAGTGCCGAGGTAAAAGGAGATGGATATACGAACCATTGCCCGCGGTGCCTTTGGGGAAAGCACGTTGACGTTTCGCCGGGGGATCGTGCAGAGGAATGCCACGGTATGATGGAGCCAATGAACGCTGAAATGAACGGCGGGGATTTTGTTTTAACGCATACCTGTGCGAAATGTGGTATTGTGCGGCGTAATAAAGCGGCCATGGCGGATGACAAGGGCGCGATATTGGAAATAGTAAGAAGAGCGACACTATGAGTACGATAAAAAAAAGAATAGAGTGTATTGTGCGCGGGCGAGTGCAGTTGGTTATGTTTCGCGATTTCACAAAACGAAAAGCGGAAGAGTTTGGTATTGTGGGAACGGTACGGAATGAAAAGGACGGCACGGTGAGAGTCATTGCGGAGGGAGACGAGACACATCTCGTATTATTTTTGAAACAATTGGAAAAAGGGCCATTCCTTTCCCGAGTGGATTCCATAGAGACAAACCTCAAAGACCCGACGAACGAGTTTTCTGATTTTCAGATTCTATATGTCTAAAAATAACATACGCATACCGATTATTTATGAAGACGAACATGTGCTGGCGCTTAACAAGCCGGCGGGGATTTCCGTGCACGGAAACGGGAAAACCAAAGAATATACCGTCGCGGATTGGATTTTAGAGAATTATCCGAATCTCACGTCCGTTGGTGAACCGCAGGGAGGGGAGGAAGACATTCCGCGTCCGGGCATCGTGCATCGCTTGGACAAAGAAACGTCCGGCGTACTTATGGTCGCGAAAGACCAACCGACATATCTATTTTTGAAAAAACAATTTGCGGGACGCACCGTCGCGAAAACATATCGCGCGTTTGCGCATGGCATGTTTGGAGAAACGCGGGGAATTATTAATAAACCAATCGGCAGAAGCGCGGGCGCATTTGCGGGACGCGCGGCAGGGGAGCGCGCGCGCGGGGAAGTGCGCGAGGCGGTAACCGTGTACAAAGTAATCCGCACAGGGAAAGATGCAAAAGCAAGAGGGGGAACGGGCAATATTTCGTATCTTGAATTGTTTCCGAAAACAGGGCGCACGCATCAGATTCGTGTGCATCTTGCCACAGTACAACACCCAGTTATCTGCGATTCGTTGTATGCGCCGCGCCGCGAATCAGCGCTCGGGTTTACCCGCCTTGCCCTCCATGCGTACTCGCTTGAAATCAATACGCCCTTTAAAGGAGGGAGAAAAATTTTTACCGCCCCGCTCCCGAAGGATTTTCTTGCTGCGGAAAAGCGTCTTACTTAGAGTTACACAAGGGGGTTACGCAAAAGAGTTGCGCGAGTGGTCGGTAGTATCACACATTAATTTGCGCGGCCGTGTAAATTAATGTGAAGCAAAGCGAAGAAGGAGTATGACAGTTTTTGCAGACCGGAACAAATGGTTGCCCTTTTCCATTTTTTATGATACTCTGCCACACTATGAAAGGGATGAAAATCATATCTCCGATAGACATTGAAGCGCGCAAAGCGCTTACCTTGCGCGCTGGCGACACGGTGCGCGTATGGTCAAAGATTGAAGAAAAGGGAAAGACGCGCCTGCAGGCATTTGAAGGACTTGTTCTCGCGCGCAAGCACGGGAAAGAAGCTGGCGCGACCTTTACGGTGCGAAAAGTTTCCGACGGTGTCGGCGTTGAGCGTATCTTTCCGCTCTATTCTCCGACGATAGACAAAATTGAAACGATAAGCCGCGCAAAAGTGCGCCGCGCGAAACTCTATTATATTCGTGATAAAGCGGCAAAAGAAATCCGCCGCAAGATGAAAGCAACAATGTTCATGCGTCCGGAGACGGCAGAGGGGGCGAAAGAAAAGGCGCCCGAGAAAGAAGAAAAGAAAGAAGAATAACAAACCCCCCGCATTGCGGGGGGTTTTAGTTGAAAAAAGGAAAAAGTAGGGTAGTATACACCCATTGCCCGGGTGTTGAAATTGGTAGACAATCATCCTTGAGGTGGATGTGCCCGCAAGGGCGTGCTGGTTCAAGTCCAGTCCCGGGCACCACGCCAAAATAAAAACCCCCCGCATTGCGGGGGGTTTTGAGATTGCCGAGTTCTTATTTTTGTGTAATATCGGTATCAGACAGTTATGTGCAGTTATTTGGTGTTTGTTTCCAACTTTTCTCTCAATCAACGGAGGCAGAGAATGAACGCGAAGAAATTTATCATCGGTCTTCTCGCTGAAGCGGGAATAGAAGTAAACGGTCCGAACCCATGGGATATCCAAGTCTATGACGAGTGGTTCTATGACAGTGTGCTTGCTTTCGGTCCGCTTGGGTTAGGCGAGTCCTATATGAACGGATGGTGGAAGTGCGCGGAGTTGGACGAGTTTTTTAACCGCGCTCTTTGCGCGCAATTGGATAAAAAGGTACGGACGTTTCTGCAGACCATCACGCTCGGTCCGCATGTTCTCTGGACGAGAGCGCGCGATCTTGGCAGTAGGGCAAATTCGCACAAGATTGGTGAACATCACTACGGCATCGGAAACGATCTCTATCAGGCGATGCTTGATCCTTACATGGCGTACACATGCGGATATTGGCGGGAAGCGCACGATCTGAATCAAGCACAAAAAGATAAATTTGACCTCGTATGCCTGAAGATGGGATTGAAGCGCGGCATGCGCGTGCTTGATCTCGGATGCGGATGGGGAGGATTTCTCAAATATGCCGCGGAGAAGTATGGCATTGAGGGTGTCGGCGTAACTATTACCGAAAAGCAGGTGGAGCTTGGCAGTGAACTCTGCCGCGGTCTGCCCGTTCAGATCAAGCGTATGGACTATCGGGAGGTTGAGGGGACATTTGATCGGGTGGTGTCCATCGGACTTATGGAACATGTGGGACCGAAGCACTACCGTACATTTCTTCAAAAAGCGCGGTCGTGTGTGCGGGGTGACGGTATGTTTCTTCTCCACACGATCGGAAGCCATGAAAAAAAGATGACCGTTGACCCGTGGACGAATAAATATATTTTCCCGGGAGGTGTCATTCCGTCGTTTGAACAGGTAAGTGAGGCGGTCAAGGGACTCTTTGTGATTGAAGATATGCACAACTTCGGCCACGATTATCACCCTACGCTTATGGCATGGCATGCAAACTTCACCGTCGCCTGGCCGCGATTGAAAGCGACAGGGAAGTACGACGAGCGTTTTCGCAGAATGTGGGAGTATTATTTGCTTTCCTGCGCCGGCGCGTTCAAAGCGCGGCGTTTGCAGGTTTGGCATTTCCCGCTCGCACCGAAAGGAGTGAAAGGAGGATATAAATCAATTCGATAAAATTACTTACCAAACACTCGGTGTTTGGTAAGTCGCCGGTGGTAATTCCGCCGGCGCTATTTTTTTGCAAAAAACAACACCGCATCCTTCACAGGGGGCGGTGTTTTGCTAATGGGGAGGATGCCCACAATCCTCACGCGTATGGACATGCGTGTGTTCTCCGCACCAGATTCCTTTGGCGAGATAGAACATATACAAGGAAAGCCCGAAGGAGAGTATGAGGTCGAGATACGAAATCGCACTCTCAAATCGTACGGTTTTTACAACCAACTCTCCACCCACCAGAATACTGCCGACCGTTGCCGCAATGATACTGCGGTACATGTCGCTTCTTGCGTGAGCAATCAGTCCTCTACGCATGCCGTTTGGCGCCATTTCCTGCGCTCTTCGGAGTAGATAAAGGCGGTAAGCGTCAACTGACGCGCCTCCGATCCCGCCCAACGCGAGTATCCACGGCACAACCGCATTGGTTCCGATAAGGGCGCGATCAAACGCCTCCCAGACAACCCACGCGGCGCTTGCGGCAAGCATAAGCGCAACAACTTTTCGCCCACCATCCTCCAGCACTTGTTCCAGATGTGGGTTTCGGAGGACATGGATGGCTATAATTGCGACCAAGAAATCTGCCGCACCATCTGCCCCCGCATGGAGCCCGTCAGAGAGGAGCGCTAAACTGCTCCAATATCCGAACATCACCTGTATTCCTCCAGCGAGCACCGCGAGTAATCCGGTGAAGACATACAATCGCGGACAGCTGCAGGGGTTTTGGGGCGCACCACAGGAAGTAGCATGCCCTTTTTTGAAAAATGCAAGCATGACTCACCTCCTGTTGGTTGACTAAACGTACCTAGTTAATAAAATAGCATATTTTTATGCATTTGTCAAACAGCGTTGCACATGATAAGATCGAAAGCGACCAAGCACCCAAGATTCGCAATAGTATGTTTTGTCATCTTTTTTGTTGCAGATGAAAATTAAATCTGCGTAGTAACCCTATGTTGGGTGCTCGGTGCTCAATTTTAAATTATTCGCTTCGTTTATAAATAAAATTGGCATGCTCTACACCCCAAGCACCAACATTTTTCACGAAAAATGTGGTGCGGGGCAAGCGCGAAAAGGGTATATCTAGCATATGGCGTTATATACAAGAAAAGGAGACACGGGCACGACAAAAACATTCGGGTGTGACCAGCGTATTTCAAAAAGTTCTATTGTCGCGGAAGCGCTCGGTACGCTTGATGAATGCAATTCGTTCCTTGGTGTGTGCAAGACAAACGAGCGCGCGAAAGATCCGCTTTTGGAAGGATACAGTTTCGCGGATATGGTAGATTGGATCCAGCAGAATCTTTTTATCGTGCAAGCGCATATCGCGGGAGCAGACAAGGTCATTGAGAAAGAGAAGATAACTCATATGGAATCCGCGATAGACGCGATAGAAAAAGAATTGCCGCCGATAAAAACTTTTTTTGTTTCGGGCGGAACATCTCTTGCGGCGCATTTTGATTTCGCGCGGACGCTTGCGCGGAGAGCGGAGCGGCGAGTCGTCGGGGTTTCTGAAGAGCAGAAGATAAAAGTAGATCCGGCAACACTCGTCTTCTTGAATCGGTTATCCTCATTGCTCTACGCGCTTGCTAGACTTGCTAACCACCGGTCTGGTATAACAGAGAAGCCGCCGCATTACTGACGTACTGCGGAATGTCTAATTTCTAATCAAACCCCCATGTCCCAATTCAGAAATTAAGAATTCGGTCATTGTTTAGAAATTAGAAATTGAAAATTAGAAATTTCTCGCATAGCGAGTGGTATGGTGCCCATGGTGTAACGGTCAACACAGAGGCTTGTGGAGCCTTTAATTCGAGTTCGATTCTCGATGGGCACCCAACGACATGATCAATCTCCTTGAAAAACTAAAAGAGATAGGTGCAATAAAAGGAGGGGATTTTGTTTTGAAAGGGGGAGAAAAATCTACCGTTTACTTTGATATAAAGAAAGCATACGGAGACCCAGATGTCTTCAAAGAGATAGTATCGGAGGTTTTGAAATTGATTCCGGAGGAGACGACATGTATTGCCGGTTCTGGCAATGGGGGAATACCTCTCGCGGTCGCCCTCTCTCTGGAGATGAATAAAAAATTGAGCATAGTGAGAGATGTTGAGAAAAATCACGGGACAAAACAGATGGTAGACGGGCACATACCGAACGCTTCAGATAGAATTGTGGTGGTGGATGATGTGCTGACTTCCGGAACGAGCCTCAGAAATACTATAAAGAACCTTGGCGACATCGCTATTATAAAATGTATTGTGATACTCAAAAGAGGAGAGGCACAAGGCGTTGACCATGACATCGAGTACTTAGTGAAATTGTAAACTTACTCAACGTACAACGCAATAAAAAATGTTTTCTTTTGAAAAATTACGCACATTTGTCGCCAAATACGAGCGACACCTCTCTGCGGGGGCGCTCGCGGGGGGGTTTCTTGTTGATACGCTGACGTTTCAGCGGATAGATTTTCTATTCGGACATGCGATGCTGTTTGCGTATCTTTTCATTGCGGCGGCGAGTATTGTGTTCATGAATGCGCGGGCGGCGGGACGGTGGACAAACCGGTTTTCCGAAAAGACGGCGCCATTTTTCCCCCTGTTCGCGCAGTACGCATTCGGCGGACTTTTTTCCGCATTCGCAATCTTTTACACAAAGAGCGCTTCCATCACCGCGAGCTGGCCGTTCCTTATTTTTATCTTCGCGCTTCTCCTCGGCAACGAAACATTTCGTACGCGGTATCAGAAATTCGGATTTCAAATCACGCTCTTTTTCATTGTTTTGTTTTCGTTCCTTATTTTCTACTTTCCTGTTGTGTTGGGAGAGATAAGTACGCGCGTATTTTTATTAAGCGGAGCCGCGAGCCTTCTTCTCATCGTTCTTTTTACGCGCGCCCTCTTTTTTATCGCACCTGCGCAAAAAGAGAAAGGAAGAAAAATTGCAATTCAGGGAATCGGCGGGGCGTTTCTCCTCATCAATTTTATGTATTTTGCGAATATTATTCCGCCAATCCCTCTCGCGCTCAAAGACGCGGGCGTGTACAATGATATTTCACGGACGCCCGATGGCGCATATCAAGTTCTTGCCGAGAAAACGGACTGGCGCGATATGCTCGCGTTTCAAAAAAATATATCCATCGCACCGGGCGACGCGGTTTATTTTTTCAGCTCCGTTTTTGCGCCGACAAGATTACACACGAACATTGTTCACGAGTGGCAATATTTTGACGAAGAGAAACGTACGTGGACGACGACAACCAAAGTAGCATTTCCTATTACCGGTGGAAGCGACGGCGGATACCGCGGATATTCTATGAAGACATCTGTTTTTCCTGGATTTTGGCGCGTGCGGGTGGTGACCGAACGCGGAGCGGTAATCGGGCAAAGACGGTTTACTATTTCCTACGCAGAGCACATACCGGTTCTTTCCGAAGAGATTAAATGATATTCTAGTGTTTTGCAAAACACTAGAATATCAAATAAGAAAATGAGACATGAGAAAGAAATGAACGAGTTTTGCGTGCAGGCACGCGAAGCGCTTTTGCGCGGCGGGATTGCCGTTATCCCGACGGACACGCTCTATGGGATTGTTGCGCAGGCGGAGGATGTGCAAGCGGTGGAGCTCGTGTATAAGATGCGCGCACGCGATCCAAAAAAACCGGTCATCGTGCTCATTGCAAAAAAGAGCGATTTGAAAATATTTAACATCTCTCTTTCTCCCGCACAAAATAAATTTTTGAATCAAGTGTGGCCGGGGAAGGTAAGCGTGATTTTGCCGTGCGCGGATAAAAAATTTTTGCATGTGCATCGCGGGGGCGGAACGATTGCGTTTCGTGTGCCAGACCACGATGCGCTGCGCGCACTTCTCAAAAAAACCGGTCCGCTCATCGCGCCGTCCGCAAATCCGGAGGGCATGCCGCCGGCAAAAACAATTGCGGAAGCGCGCGCTTATTTCGGGGATAGCGTTGATGTATATTGTGACGGAGGAACGCTGGCGGGCCCGCCGTCCTCGATCATCTCGCTTGTTGAGACGGAACCGAGAATTTTGCGGCCATAGAAATGCGATGAAAAATATTTTAGTACACATTCCACTACCCACGTATACAGTACCATGGTACCGTATACGTGGGTAGTGCCAAAAACGCAGAAGAGATGACAATACGATGAGACGCTGCGCGCGGCATGCCATGATGTTTTTGGAAGCAAGGTGTTCGGCGAGATATATAAGTTTTATGCGCATGAACATCTGCATGTACATAGTGTGCCCCATGGGACATGATATATATCTGCCACTGGTTGTAAATTAAATCTGTACAGTATATTGCACATATCTGATTTATATGTGCGGTCGCAAACATGAATCATCCTCCCAATATCCCGAAAAGAAAATTTTGAAATGTATTTGGCGAGGAGGTATACTAACAGGATGAATTCCGTTAGAGATCAAATCGTTATGTACTGGCCACCAAAGAACAATATGGAAGAATATAGTTATAATTTATTAGGTAATCAGATACGGAAACCTTCGGCTTCCTATCTCTAACGGGATGAAAAAATACACATGGCTTTTCGGGGTTATTGCAGTTGCGCTTCTCTTGTTCGGCGGATCATGGTTTTCGGGAAGACTTGCCGACAAAGATGGCGGGAGCGAGAATCCTATTATCGCGAAAAAAGGTCTTCATTGGCACTCAAAACTCTCCCTCACGGCGCGCGGAGAGAACGTGGTTGTTCCTCCGAATATCGGCCTTGGCGCCGTACACAACCCGATCCATACGCACGATGAAGAATCAGACGTGATTCACATGGAATTTGAAGGTATTGTGCGCCAGGACAATGTGCGGCTCAAAGAGTTTTTTAAAGTATGGAATAAACAATTATCCGCGGCATGTCTGTTGGACGAGTGCGGCGGCGTTGTTACTATGCGCGTGAACGGCGCTACAAGCACGGAATTCGGCGAGCATGTCATGGGAGACGGGGAGAGAATAGAACTCTTTTACGAATAATTACCGGCAAAAATAACAACAGCGAGCGGACAAAACAACGAGCTCTCTTTGTTTTGTCCGCTCGCTTTGCTATTCTCCTTTTTTCTCCGTAATAATCACCTCTGCAGGAGCGCGCGCCGCAGCACTGTGCTCCGCGAGGATTCTATCTTTGACAATATCCGGGTTTGGGATGTCGTGTATTGCGAACTCTTTTTCTTCCGCGGCGGTTTGCACGTATATATTTCCGTAATTCAAGAACGTCGGCATCATGCCGGATACTTCCGCGGACACATCTTGCACGCGATCAAGCCGCGAGGAAGAAATGCGCCGCGAGAATAGCGATTTCTGGCTTATATATATTATCCGTCTGTCAGTAAGGATAAACACGTCAAAATAGTAATTGGTCCACACAATAAAGAAGAGAATCCACAGAACCAGATAAAGAAGTCCGGAGAAAAAGAGAGGAAGAGAAGCGCCAGATGACGGATTTTCCCGGAGAGCGTCCCACGCGAACAGTATAATCGGGAGGATGGCAAAGAAAGCGAGCGGCAATACCTGCATGACAAACACGAACCAATGCCTGCGCGCCTTTAAGATAATCCGCTCTCCAGTTTCAAATGATACGATCATGTTATTGCATACCGAAAAACATCATGCCGAGCGAAAACAAAACACCGGCAAGATAAATTGTTCCGACTGATTTCATATTGATAATATTTTTTCCGTAGCGCACCCAATGATATGCGAGGACAGCGGAAAATACCGCGGCAAGCGCAAGCGCAAGAAGAAAAACTCCTGGCAGTATTGAAAAAGCGAAAAGTGAGGCGGCTGGCGGAAGCGGGGCGAGCAGTGAAAATGGTTCTTGCATTAAGTATAGTATAACGAATGGGGCTTTCTTACGCGAATTATTCAACGTATACGAGGAGAATCATGGCAAGAACTCCGAGCAGTACTCCCGCAAGCTGAATGAACGACCCTCGCCCGCTTTTTGTCTTGTGAAGCTCTGGAATCAGGTCGGCGATGGCGATATAGATAAATCCCCCCGCGGCGATAGGCACCATGAAAGACGCGAAGCCCTCCGCAAGGCCGCCCAGCAAAAATGCGATAAGGGCGCCCAAAATAGCGCACAGCGCCGATATAAAATTGAGAAAAAGAGCGCGTGCTTTCGTAAATCCCGCATGCATGAGAACGCCGAAATCTCCGATCTCCTGCGGTATTTCGTGGAGAATGACCGCGATAGTCGTTGCGATTCCCACTTCCGTTCCCGCGATGAAAGAGACCGCGATAATAATACCATCCAAAAAATTATGGAATCCGTCGGACACGAGTATCATCTTGCCAACCGGATGTATTGCGTGCGGCGTGGACGTTTTTTCTTCTTCTCCCAACGCATATGTTCTATATGCGGCAACACTTTGTTCACCGTGCTCATGGTGCCAATGGAGGAATTTTTCAAGAACGAAAAATATAAGAATACCCAGAATAATGAGAAGAGACGGCAGAAGGGCGTTTGACATATCGGCAAACGCTTCAGGCACCAGATGAATGAATGCGTCTCCGATAAGCGCGCCCGCCGCAACGCTTACCAAAACAAATATGATGTGGCGCATGAGCGTCTCGGAAAGAGAGAGCGTGGAAAGTCCGACAAACGAAACGACACTGACAAGCACGACGGCGATGAGCGTATAGAAAAGCGCATTTGATTCCTGCCACCAGAAAAGAAATGGAGTCAATATGACTGCAAGTCCGCCGGTTGCGTATGCAAAGGGGAGCCGTGAAAACATGAAGGTATCATACAAGAGAGGGCGTGCGCGGGCAATGCGCTTCTCCCGCGCTGTACGACGAAATACTCTAACATAGCCTATCGCCGTATCCGGTAGCATATCGGATATGGCGATAGGCGGGATAGTATAAGGGTTGAATATGAGTAGAAGTTGACTTTTTGCCCGAGCTGGTATAATATAAAAACAATAAAGCACGCCCTTCGGGGGCGTTTTTTAGAGGGAAATTTTAATCATCATGAAACTACTCAATTATCTTCGCGAAGTAAAAGGCGAGATCAGGCACGTCAATTTTCCGACACGCGGGCAAACTGCCTCTGTCACCGCGCTTGTTATTGTTCTTTCGGTACTCACCGCATATTTTTTGGGCGCGTTTGATTTTTTGTTCACCAAGGCGCTTGATATTTTTATTTTGTAATAATGAGCAACACACAAACATGGCTACCCAGCACTTATTTTGCGGATATTGAATTTTCCCCGATGACAGTGCCGAGTTTTTTTCAGAGAACGGCTCGACGCTTCGCCCGGGAGGATTGCGCTGTTCGCGCACGCGTCTCGCAAGATAATGCGTCGGCAAAATAAGTGCACGGGTGCTCGTTTTTGTACTTATTCACTAACGCTCATAAACAAAAATGGCAAAACAAGAAACAGGACAGGGAAGAAATTGGTATGCGATCCACACCTATGTGGGGTACGAAAATGCCGTGCAAAGAAATCTCCGCCAGCGCATTGAGTCGCTCGGCATGGAGGACAAAATCTTCAATGTGATCGTGCCGACCGAAAAAAAGATTAAAGTGAAAGGCGGCAAGCGCGTAGAGATGGAAGAAAAAATCTATCCCGGATATGTGCTTGTGGATATGATTGTGACCGACGACTCATGGTATGTGGTGCGAAACACCCCTCGCGTAACCGGTTTCGTCGGCGCCGGCATTTATCCAGTGCCTCTTGCGAAGGAAGAAGTGAGCGCGCTCTTTGTACGGATGGAAGGCGGAACCGCCAAGCACGCGATTGAGATTGAAATAGGCGATCCTGTCATTATCAATGATGGGCCGTTCAAAGAGTTTGAAGGCAAGGTGTCCGAAGTGGATGAAGAGCGCGGGAAGGTGAAAGTGCTTGTGTCCATGTTCGGCCGCGAGACGCCGGTGGAATTGGACTTTCTTCAGGTGAAGAAGATATAACCCGACACCAATACACGAATGAGCGCGAATGATACAAATGAAAAGATTATACACAAAGAATTATCATACAAACTTGTCGGGCTTTTTTTCGAGGTCCATAACGCGCTTGGGAGGTTTTGCAAAGAGAAACAATACGAAGATGCGCTTGAGGAATTGCTAAGAAAGCAAGGGGTACAATATAAGAGAGAAAAAGAAATACCAGTCTTGGGGATTCCTAACAAGTTTACAAATAAGGCAGATTTTGTTATAAATGAAGAAATCCTTTTGGAATTGAAAGCAAAACCCATTATTACAAAGGAGGATTATTATCAGACAAACAGATATTTAAATGCGAGTGGGTATAAACTAGGGATGATTGTGAATTTTAGGAATAAGTATTTGAAGCCAATTCGTGTCATTCGCGCCAATTCGTAATTTGTGTCGTGTATATTATGGCAAAAAAAGTTACAAAAAAAATAAAGCTCCAAATTCCTGCAGGAAAAGCAACGCCCGCGCCGCCGCTGGGACCCGCATTGGGACAGGCCGGAGTAAATATCGGACAGTTTGTAACCGAATTTAACGCAAAAACCAGCGCGATGGTTGGGGATATTGTGCCGGTGGAGATTTCCGTGTATGAGGACCGGACGTTTTCTTTCGTCATGAAAACGCCGCCCGCATCCTCGCTCCTTATTAAAGCGGCGGGTATTGAAAAGGGTTCAGGCAAAAACGCCACAAGCAAAGTTGGCAAGGTGACGAAGGCGCAAGTGCGCGAAATCGCGGAAAAGAAAATGCCAGACTTAAATGCAACCGATATTGACGCGGCATCGCGCATCATTGAAGGCACGGCGCGCTCAATGGGGATTGATGTGAGATAAACGCAACATCAATCGACCTTTTGAGATATTTTGGAGGGCATCGCCCGAACGAAATATCCAAAAGGTG
>JBBUEZ010000017.1:0-11727 GCA_038056715.1 Patescibacteria group bacterium | reverse complement strand
CGTTAGACGGACTTGAAGCCTGCCTGCCGGCAGGCAGGCAAAATATCCAAACACGGGTACTGAACATGTAATGTTCAAATCCTCTCTCGCCCACAAACATTAGATTTCAATGCGAAGCATTGGAATCTAATGTTTGTGCGGATGAGAGAGGACTTGAAAGCGAGTGCGGGCACCCAGCACTTATTTCTGAATTACAAAAATAAGTGCTGGGTCGCGCGAGCAGGGCCGAGAAATTTTTGTGAGCGACGGCGAACAAAAATGTTCTTAGCCAATCTCTCTCGCCCACAAACATTTGCGCATGTGTACGATATATCGTACACATGCCTCCATAGAAAATACCCTTCTCAATCGTGCTCGTATGATATGTCGTGCGCATGTGAAAGGCCGGTATCGCACATATGAGTCAGATTCTGTACGATATATCGTACAGAATCACAACAGACACAAGAGGGAAACCGTATGCGGGGTTTCGGCGCAAGCGCTTTTGTGCTGTTTTTTGTACTCTTGACAAGATAAGATTTCCGTGTATATTTATTACTAGTAGTTTGAGGAGCAGACATCCCGTCTGTTCCATTGAAAAATTTGGAGGCAGTCATGATTAAAATCAAACCAATTGAGAGCATTGCGGTGGGGGTTACCCTCGCCATTCTACTCTCGATACCGATGAGTGCGCTTCTAAGCGTGCTCGTCAGTAAGTACTTTGGATTCTGGGTGTACTACGCGGCGGCGCTCGCAGCCGCTTCGGGTATCACGCTCTTTGGAGGTGTGCGACTGGATGTTGCGCACAATGGCGTGCTCCTCTTTCTCGGCAAACGCATCGAGAAAATTCTTTTCGAGGAAGGACTCCACTGGATCCCACCCTTTATTTGTGAAATGGAGGAGGTCAGTGTAAAGGAATACACTACCGATGTTCCGGAAACGAAGTTTGTTTCTAAAAATAAAGTGGAGATGAAGGGAGACTCCTCAATCCAGTGGAGAGTCATCAATCCATTTTCGGTCCTCAGTCTTGGAACGGAGGATAAAACGGGGGAAAACGTCGTTGAAGATGGGTTGAAGCTCCTGCTTCACCATTTCCTCCGTTCAGACGGAAGACTCTTCACGGATGAAGAGTTGATGGACGACACGGGGAACATTTCAGAGAGGATCATGGCGATGTTGAACGCGCCAGGCCCTGATGGAACGATCGAGGATCGTTGGGGTATTCATATCCTCAACGTACTCGTATCAGGTGTCCTACCGACAGATCCGAAAGTGCTCGATGCATACGAAAGGGCCCGCATTGAAGCGCAGGAGAAAGAGGCGGAAACAACGGAGTCTGAATTCTTCATCAAGCGGGTCCTGAAAATCGCTAAGGATACTGGGATGTCGCCGGAGATTGCGGGGGCATTCTTCGCCTCCGAACGTGGGAAGGCTCCCCCGTACCATAGGATTGAAGTAACTGGTAGCGGGAGGGCAATTGTGATGACTGGCACTGGTGGCGGTAGCATTACGCCATCAAGCCACAAAAAAGAAGGGGGTGAGTGATGAGCAAGCACCTGGAAACGCCCGAGCGGGCAAAGAAGTGGGCGGGGCGGATGTTTCTCGTCGCCGTCGCAATTATCCCGCTTGGAATGCTTGTAAGTTGGTGGCTCGCGCCGGCGTCGCCGAAAGGTGGGGGCGTCTCTGCCACCAGCTGGATTTGCGCCTCGGATCTTCCGAAGTGCGAATCCATGAAAATTCTCCAAAAGGACCAGAAGTTGAAAATGGTCCAGGCGGAGAACCAGAACCCGGTGTATTGGTTCGGGGACTGGGACAAAGAGAACAAGGGATGGAAAGGGATTGCCATCCAGAATAAAAAAATGGTGGCGGAATTTGGTGTCTGGGAGGATGGAAAAATCCTCCGGGGCGTCACTTTCGCTCCGCCAAGAGGACATCCTGATTCCCCCCGCAGGATGTGGGAGGAAGAGGACTTCCAAATTATCCGCGACTAGAGTAGTCGCGGCGCAAGCGCCACAAACGAACGTGGCGCTTTTTTCTTGCGCGAAAACCCTCGCGCGAAGTCAAGAATGCTTCGCGCGAGGGCCTACACACATTATTATCGCACCGGCGGAATACCGAGCACGCTTATCGCGACATTGATGATGCCGTAGACAGATACCACGATCACCATTCCCACAAGCCCCCAGATCATGTGATTTTTACCCTGTTCGCGGTCCGCATCAGCGCCGGATGTCCAGATAAACCGCGCAATACCCCAGAGAAAGAACGCAAGCGAAAGCGCAAAAAGAATACTGATGATGGGCGTGATAATATACGCCTTAAAGCGCACTAAAAGTTCGCCCATCGTAAAAGCGTGCGCTATCTGCGGGAAAAATAATGAGAGTAAAACAAACATTAACGCACGGTTGGAATGAGATTGGAACCGGAACTTCCCTGTTTGATGTCAAATGTCGTTCCGAAAAGACCGATAATGCCCCAGATGGAAACCATGATGAAGATCGCGACAAGCCCCCAGATCATTTTATTCTTCCCTTCCTCTTTTCCTTCTTCCGAGCCGGAATTAAACACGTACTGCGCCAACCCCCAGAAGAAAAAGACGATGGTGAGAGTGACCAAAAGCGGAATAAGAGCGTCAAGAAGATTCTGCAATTTGCTGATGACAGATCCCAAATTGGTCTGCGCGAGCGCGACAAAGGGAAATAGGAAAGAAAGACTTGCAGGAATGTATTTTTTCAACATAACGTGAGAAAAATAATTATTTATAATACCAGTTTATTGTACCATCAGCGGCCGGAGACGCAATCGTCCGCTGTGGATTGCTAAAAACCGCCACCGAAAAGGGTGCCTTGAACGACACGGACGATGCCCCAGAGAGAAGCGGCGATGAAAAGCGCAATAATGCCGTAGCGAACAATCGTTTTTCCCGCATCCAATTGATCGGCATTGCCTCCGGAGAGCGCCAACCGCATGGCGCCCCACATAAACCCGACGACGGCTGCGGCAAAGAAAAGTTTTGTTGCGCTGTTTGCAATCTGCACCACCGTGTTTGCGACATCCGAAATGCTTGTCGGACGAAGATACGCCGCCGCCTCTGCGATATTGACAAAGAGAGAGAAAAAAAGAAGTGAGAAAAACATAGCAATTAAAAACCTCGCAATTGGCTGATCGTTCCTCCGATCGCGGTTGCAATAACCCACGCGCCCAATACGACCACCGCGCCGACAACAGTCCACAGAAACGCGGATTTCGCTTTCTCAATCTCTTCTGGATTCCCTTGCGCCTTCACAAACAGAAATCCAACATAGATGATGGCGAGCACAATAACGGGAAAGCCGACGGAGGCAACAATAGAGAGCGCCTGCACGAGAAATGCCTGGATTGTCGGACTTGTCGCCCCGATGGGATTCTCTAGTGTTACTTTAATGGCGGGAGCGCCTCCCGACGGGGTAGCTGCAAACACATCGGTCATCCGACTCATAAAAAGTACTGCGACCCAAAAAATATATTTCATAAAAAATGATTACCTGCGCAATAAATCAAACTCTGGCCCGACGCCAAATCCGGAAAGAATCGCCTTCACGATAAGCCACGCGGAGAGAATGAAAACAAGCCCCAATGCGGTGTAACCGAAGATGCTGTGCGCCATGCTTATTCTCTCCGGAGCCCCCCCTGCAGTCACATAGAGGATGCCCGCAATTGTAAACGCGATTGCGGCAAGAAAGGGCGACACAACGACAAGGAATTGGAGAATGGTGTTCAAAAGCAGCACAAATGCGTCAAATCCGCATCGCACGGTAATACCGTCGCATTGCACGATCGGGTCGCCGAATGACCACGCGGCAAACGCCGCGTATGGAACCGCGGCAAGCGCAAGAAAAGGAAGAGAGAAAAGAAATATATGGATCCGTTTTGTCATTGCCATATGCATACGCTATTGCCGCACCTCTGCCGCCACTTGCTCCCCAGCCGACACAACAGCGCTCCCAATTGAAAGCCGCCCTGAAGAAATATTCTCAATCATATCCTTAAATATAGTATACGTTCTATCCGCATTCGGGTCTAGCCACCCGCGCGCCATGAGCGCAGATTGGTATACGACCGGCAAAACGGCATCTGGTTTACTTTTTGAAAGAAGGTCTCTCCGTGCAGGCGCAAGAGAAATATTCTCCCCAAATGCCTCCGCAACGGAGGAGTCGGTGAGCGCGGATGCCGCCGATACGATAATTTGTATCTTTTCCGGATCCTTTTCCGCGACAAGTTTTGCATTCCGCGCAATCGCAATTCCCTGCATGCGTCCGAACGTTACTTGCGTTTTATTGCCTCTGATTTGCGGTACCGGAGCAATATCAAAATTGAGATGCGGATTTTTCGCCATAATATCAGCCCGCTCGCTTCCGTACCCGAAGTACAACGCAAGATCTTCCTTCACGAACATATCGCGGGAAGAAGGAAGAGATCTATTCCATGAGTATGTTGTCTTTGCGGCATCGGAAAATTCCGTGTAAAAACGCACAACGGACTCTGCGGGAGATTGATTTGTCGCGTCTCTTTGTCCGAACGTAACAGAGAATCCTTCCTGCGTGCGGGAAATAACCTCCTCGCCCGCTTGCAAAAAAAGAAGCGAGAGAATGTCTTTTGCGTGGACGATGTTTGCAAATTCTCCAAACGCAATAGCGCTTGTGATGATGTTCTTATTGGAATCGCGCACTGAAAGCGCGGGAGCAAGCGTAAGCATCTCGTCCCAATATGACGGGGGTTTGGGAAACCCCCCCTGCGAGAAGATGTTGCGATTCCAATACATAATCATCGGGTCAACGACGAGCGGCAAAGCAATGATGCCGTTTTGCGAGAGATAGAGTTCCCCTTCCTGTATAAACGTGTCTTTGAACGCGCGCTCGGAGAGCATGTCAAACGGAATTGCGAATATCTTGTCTTCGTGCCGCACAACAAAATCCTGCGGCATGATGAAAAGATCGGGTCCTTTCCCCGCCGCAAGAGCTTCAATAAGATCTTGTTCATAGGTGTCGGGATTTTGCGCCTCGTATGCAAATATGAATGCATTGCGATATTCTCCATTGACTCGGTCTAATATGGTTTCAATGGACACGCTTGGGGCAGTTCCCCATATCACTATTTCACCGCCTTTGCCGCCGATGGTATCGCGAAACCCCGGAATGACGCCCGCAAATAACAAGACGGCAATGACCAATGCGCCGATAAAGAGAACAAGTACGATCGTTTGAAATATATTTGAACGAGGCATAATTCTATAGCTATGGTTTTTGCGCAATGATGCCGTAGTGGTGGTCACCTGCGGAGAATCTGCGTTCCACGATAAATCCGGTCTCTTCAAGCATGTGTTTCGCCGTTTGTTCCGTGATGACGTCGCGCGGATGCGGTCCCAAACCGCCGAATGAATCCGCCCAGTCAACGATGAGCGCTTTCCCCTTTTTTTTCAAAATGCGATATGCTTCAGCGAGCATTCCTCTGTCGTCTTCCACCTGGAAAAACACGTTTGTCATAAGGGCGGCATCAGCAGAGTTGTCCGCAATTTTCGTGCCGTGCAACACTTCAATATCGCCCCAAATGACATCTATATTCGCAAGTTTCGCTTCATTCGCCGCCGTTTTTATATTTTGAAGCAATTCTCTCTGCACTTCCACCGCATACACACGCCCTTTCTCTCCGACACGTTTTCCGGCGGCAACGGCATGCTGTCCTGTGCCGGCGCCTAAATCAACAACCGCCATTCCCTCGCGCAGATGAAGTTCGGCAACATTTTTTTCAGGATCAGTGAAAGCCATGGGAGTAGTATAGCAGAAGTCTGTAAAGTCTATAAAGTCGGTCTAAAGTCCCCAAAATCTGTTCCGGACGTTTTTCTAGAGTTCAGACTTTATGGACTTTACGGACTTTAGACTTTTGACTTACAAACATACTGCCGATGCGATGGAATCGCCTTCTCGCATCTTCATGATGCGCACTCCCTGCGTCTGGCGTCCGAGTTTTGGAATCGCGGAGAGATCCATTTTGATGACCTGCCCTTTCTTTGAGATCGTCACGATCTCCTCTTCCGTGGAAACAATCGCTCCCGACACGATTTTGCCTGTTTTTGCCGTTACTTGTGCGGTCTTGATGCCGGAACCGCCGCGCTTTTGCACCTTGTATTCTTTTATATGTGTCCGCTTGCCATATCCGTTTTGCGACACAACCAAAACCGCTGCGTCTGTTCCCGCTTTCGCGACTCCTGCGCCCACAACACGATCCCCTTTCTTAAATTTAATCGCGCGAACACCCGCGGCGCCGCGCCCCATTTCACGGATATCTTTTTCATCAAAACGAATGGATTGTCCGCGTTCGGTCACCAATGTGATGGTATCATGCTTCCCCACCAAAATTGCCGAGAGCAGTTCATCGTCTTTGGCAAGCTTAATTGCGATGATGCCGCTTCTGCGCACATCTTCAAAACTCTCCGCCGATACTTTTTTTGCGGTACCATCGCGCGTGACCATAAAGAGCGACTTTCCTTTCATGGCACCTGCCTTGCCGGCAGGCAGGTCTGCGCCTTTTGAGATGGAGAGTACGCTTGTAACGCGTTCAGTATCCCCGAGCGAGAGATAATTCATAATTGATTTTCCCTTCGTCGCGCGTTTTCCTTCCGGCAATTCAAACATTTTAATCTGGTAGGCCTTGCCGCGATCCGTAAAAAAGAGCGCCGAATCGTGCGTGCTCGCGCGCAAAAATGTTGTGACGAAATCTTCATCCTTCGTGTCCATATCAATGACCCCCACGCCCCCGCGCTTCTGGCGCCGATATTCATCAGGGTCCGTGCGCTTAATGTATCCGCCCTTCGTAAGGACAAGCACTGTCTCTTTATCCGCAATCATATCCTCCGGCGACATGATCTTGGCGCCCCCTTGTATGATGCGGGTTCTCCGCTCATCTCCGAAATTCTTTTTCAAATCGGTAAGTTCGTCTTTTACAAGCGCCATAATTTTTTTCGGATGCGCGAGGAGATCTTTCAGATACGCGATCAATTTTTTCTTTTCCGCAAGCTCGTCCTCAATCTGCTTGCGTTCAAGACCCGCAAGTTTCTGGAGCCGCATTTCCAAGATCGCTGTCGCCTGCCTGTCGGAGAATTTAAATTCCTTCATTAAATTCACATGCGCGGTAGGCGTATCTTTGGACGCCTTGATGACTTTGATAACTTTGTCAATATGGTCAAGCGCTTTTTTGAGTCCCTCCAAAATATGCGCGCGATCTTCCGCGCGCGAAAGTTCAAAGCGGGTGCGGCGCGTAATGATGTCGCGGCGATGGTCAACGAATGCGACAAGAATATCTTTGAGCGAGAGCGTTTGCGGGACGCCGTCTAAGAGACTCACCATATTGTAGTTGAAAGTCGTTTCTATCTCCGTGTGCTTGTAGAGGAAATTCAACACCGTCTGCGGCTGTGCCCCCGATTTCAAATCAACGACGATGCGCGTATCGCGCGTGGATTCATCGCGAAGACCTTTCACGCCTTCCAACTTTTTCTCGTGCACGAGGTCCGCGATCTTCATGATGAGTTCCGCCTTGTTCACGCGAAATGGAATTGAGGTGATAATAATCTGGAAATTTCCCTGCTTTGATTCCACGATTTCCGCCTCTCCGCGGCAGACAACACCGCCGCGCCCCGTTGTGTATGCGTTTTGAATGTCCTCTGTACCGAATGCGAGCCCTCCAGTCGGAAAATCGGGTCCTTGCACGAATTGCAGAAGATCTTCCGTTGCTGAATCCGGATTATCTATCAGATGAGTCGTCGCATCCACCAATTCGCTTAGATTATGAGGCGGGATGTTGGACGCCATACCGACTGCGATGCCAAGCGTTCCTCCAAGCAAAAGGTTTGGCGCCGCCGCGGGAAGATATCCGGGCTCTTTTCGCGTACCATCATAATTCGGTCGCCATTCTACCGTATCTTTCTCAATATCGCGAAGCATCTCTCCGGCAATTTTGCTCATTTTTGCCTCCGTGTTGTGGTTGATAAAACCGTTGCCGACAAACGAATGACACGTACTTTCAACTTTCAGAGAATATACGCGAGCAACACCCATGCGTTTGACCTCCGTGACCGTATCAAATAGATATCTGTTCTGCGATAGTGCGGAAAACAGCGAGAAAATCTCCTGTCTTCGTGGAGGTGCCACTGCGGCAAGAACCGCATTTCCATGCCGTTCAAGATTTTCGTAGCGATCGAAATTGTGCTTCTGCACGAACTCTCTCGTACTCCATGCAACATCCAAAGAAAGAGATCTCACATACGCGCTTACATAAGGAATATAGTCGCTTGCCGAATACTCTTTGTGGAGGCGCCCGATGGCGTTTCTCAGTTTTTCCTTTTTACGCACGGATACAAAACCAATCTCCATCTCAAACAGACGATACTCGCGAAGCCCGCGTATATAGAGTTTCTCCGTCTTGCGGTGTGTATCGCGGCGTCGCGTGCTCGCAATGCCAAAACGAAGAAGGACAATTTGTATTTCATCAAGAAGGCGCGGGCTCATTGACACTGCCGAAAGTTCGGTCATTCTGCCCGAAAAACTGATGCCCCCGTCGCCCTCAAAATAGGCGCTCAAAAATGCGGCGAGTACTGATTTCGGGGATTGCAAAATTGAAAAAGGAATTGTTTTATCTTTTGAGCGCGCGGGAGAAAGACCGATCGCGCGCAAAAATGAGATCACATATTGAGAGTGGATCTCTATCGTCTGAAACGGCTTTTTTCCATAGGACGACGGCATGCGGTTGAATATGTGCAGGCGGCAATCGGGAAACACGACGCGCCATCGCGCCTGAAACTCTTCTATGAGTGCTGGGTCTGCGTTGCAAAATTCAATTTCTTTTTCCTTGATCGTACCTTCGGATATAAGAAGCCCCATGATAAACGCGAGATCCTCGGAAAGGAATTCCGGCAATTGCTTCACTTCAACCCGACGGCTCTTCGGCGTCGGAACAAACTGGCGCAGAGAAAAAAGTTTCGGCCACAATATATTGGGCGTCCGATCAAATACGAGCACGTCCCCTTCTTCCACGTTTGAGAGCAATTTCCATTCAAACCTTGGCTCGCCTGTTGCCGCGTCCTCGCTCCACGCAAGCACCGGATGATTGTAGGAACCACGAAGCGCAAACCCACGGTTTGTTTTCACAGAAATTGTCTCATGCTCACCACTATCAAACCATTTACTCGCACGATTGACACGCCCGCGCATGGAAAGAATGCGTGCGGAAACATGTTCGTTATGCTTTTTTGAAATAGCCTCGATCGGCACAAGGCCCCTGTCGGTTGGGACAAGTGTGTCGCCCGTTACGCAATACCGCATTGCGGCCGCGGAATCACCGTCAACCGACCCGAAGTTTCCCTGTCCCAAGATAAGCGGATATCGGAGAGAAAATTCTTGCGCCATTTTTACCATCGCGTCATAGATGGAAGCGTCACCGTGCGGGTGATATTTCCCCATCACATCTCCAACAACTGTCGCTGATTTTCTGAATTTCGCTGCGTGCGTCAATCCCATTTCGTGCATCGCGTAGAGAATTCTCCGGTGCACCGGCTTTAGACCGTCGCGCACATCGGGAAGAGCGCGCTCCGTGATCACAGACATCGCATAATCAAGAAACGACTCTCGCATCTCCGTAGAGATATCGCGAGCGACAACATTTGAGCGAATCGGTTCGTTTTTTTGAGGCTCTACCGCCATTGAGATGAAATTAAATTATTTTCATTTTAGCACAAATCGCTCTTTTCCGCTACCCATATTACGGAGCGATTCCTGTCGTCGTCCCTGACATATTTTGTGCCGGATGTTCGCCGACAGACTGCGCTTCGGTATCCGAAGCGCCAGGAATAATGGCGCGCTGCCCCTCTGTGGTGGACGAGATATCTTGCGGAGAAAATATCGCCGCGGCGGGAAGCGCTTCGCCATTCAAAATCTCGCGCGCCGCGGCTGCGCTATCGGTAGCGCTCTCGTAAAATACTTTCCCTTGCTCCGCGAAAATAGAAAATGGGGAGATGCTTTCTTTTTCCATCGTCCCATCAACAATCCCGGAGAGTCGTTCCGACAAGGTGGAAACCCATACCGAAACAATAATAAACATAATGATTACCGTTACTACGGCGACAATCTGCCGCCGCACCGACTCCGACTTCTTGCGTAAATGATCAAGTAGGCGAAATATCATTATTTTGAACGTCTTATACCGTAAAATTAAACCTTTACGCGTTTGATTGTTGGACGAGAACAATGACTTCTCCTGTCTTTCCCTCCAAATCTTTTTTCTTAATGGTGAGTTTTTCTTCCGGTTTCGGATTCTTGCCCGATTCTTTCAAAAATTCCTTGAGCGTTTTGTCGTCATAATCCATCGGAATGATAATGTTCGGTTCCATCTTTGTCGCGAGTTTGTGCGCTTCTAGAGGAGAAAGCGTCTCATTCCCGCCGACCGGCACAAAAAGAATATCAATGCCGTCAAGCGCTTCGCGTGTCTTCTCGGAGAGTTCCGCCGTGTGCAATTGTCCCAGGAAACACAATTTAATCCCTTCCAATTCCACAAGATACACGGTATTCAATTTCGACTCTTTCGCATACTGCGATTGCGTCTGAAATCCGCGCACAGACACGCCGTTTATTTCATACTCGCCGGGACCCGTAACCGCAAATGGTTTCTTTTCGCCATACGCCACCGATTCAGCGCCGGAAAAATCCGGATGATTAAGAGAAACGACGGCAATATCCGCGCCGAATCGCGCTCCCTTCAGTTTTGACTCTTTGCCGATGGGGTTATACGCCACAACCGTGTCGCCGAACTGCACTTTGAAAAATTGTTTGCCGAAATATGTGATGACCATGACGCACAGTATAGCAATTTTTGAAAGTATTCGTGAGATTGACAAATTAGAGAATACGTGATAATCAATATATGGATTCATTTGACAGGAGAAACTGCCATGAGCAAAAAGCGAAATAAGGCATTTGTGCCGCCCGAAGGAACAAAACCGATTCCGCCGACCAAGGATGAGCGGAAAAAGTACATGGACGGCGGAAAAGAGGGGCATAATCCCCTACTGAGCCGCGAGGATGCGAAGCGGCTCCGCGACGCACTCCGGAAGGACCGAAGAGGAGGGGGTGGCGCATGAGGCCGTATACAGCGCGCATCGGAAGTCCTGAAGTAAAGAACGACGGCGGTGCCGCAATCGGCATTGTCATGAATGCGGCAGATGGGCGCATCATTCTAGTAAACGAGGCGGGTGGCAATAAAAAACCGCCATACTTCTGGAAATTTCCTGGGGGTAAAATAGACCCCTGTGACAAAGACCCGCTTGCGGCGGCAATCCGCGAAGTGAAGGAGGAAACTGGAATCGTTATTCCTCCGGATCGGATACGGCAAATCGCGGAGATTCGCAAGCCGACTCATACAGTATTCGTATTCGCGGCGCTCGTGGATTCATTCGCGGACGTTGCGAAGAGGGGCGAAGAAGGAGAAATCGTACGCATTTTCTCCATGGAGGAATTGGAGTCCATGGAGAAGAATGGGGAATTCCTCCACGCTCACAAAACGATGAAACGGATGTTCGTCTCGTTTGTGAACGCGTAAAACAAATAGTTGATTGAGATTTTGACCGCGCGATGCGCGGTCTTTTTTTGCATAAAGTTTAGCCTCGTCCTATCCCCGCGGCAAGCCGTTCCCTCGGAGTACTAGGGCGGGGTATGAGGCGAGGCA
>JBBUEZ010000016.1:0-10324 GCA_038056715.1 Patescibacteria group bacterium | reverse complement strand
TCGACCTTTTGAGATATTTTGGAGGGCATCGCCCGAACGAAATATCCAAAAGGTGCTGAAATATGAATACATTGTAATATTTCAGAGTCGGAGCACGACGGTGCGAGACGGGGTCGCAGAATTTTTCAGCAGAAAAATATCTGTGACCTGTTCCTGTAAGGAATTGAGGTGAAGTAATTAAACAACCAACAACAAATAAGAAATAAAAAAGTAAAGCCCGCCATTCGGCGGGCTTTACTTTTATAGGGAGAAAGGGTAATAAGAGTGTAGTTTTCAATTTCCATATAGAAGAGGAGGTTTGAAATGAAGCAGTACCTTGATTTGTTGCAGTATATTCTTGATAATGGAGTGGATAAGTCGGATCGGACTGGGACGGGGACGAAGAGCGTGTTTGGACATCAAATGCGTTTTGACCTTGCAAAAGGATTTCCTATTGTTACCACGAAGAAGGTGTTCATGAAAAGCGTTATCCATGAACTCCTTTGGTTTCTACGCGGGGAGAGCAATATCAAATACCTGCGCGAGCAGGGGGTTACGATTTGGGACGAATGGGCCGATGCGAACGGAGAATTGGGACCCGTCTATGGCGTTCAATGGCGCTCATGGACATGTCCAGATGGGCGCACGATAGATCAGATTGCTCGTGTGATTGATCGCATCAAGACCAAGCCCGATGATCGTCGTCTGATCGTTTCGGCATGGAACGTCGCCGATATCGAGCAGATGGCTCTCCCACCCTGTCACCTGCTATTTCAGTTCTATGTGGGAAACGGGAAGCTCTCCTGTCAGCTTTATCAGCGGAGTTGCGATGTGTTTCTGGGGGTACCGTTCAACATTGCGTCGTATGCACTTCTCACGATGACGGTTGCGCAGGTGTGCGACCTTGAGATTGGCGAATTTGTTTGGACTGGTGGAGATGTACACATCTACTCCAATCATATGGAGCAGGTGAAACTACAACTCACTCGAGAGCCGCGGCCATTGCCGACAATGCGGGTTAATCCCGACGTGCGGGACATTGACGCGTTCCGATACGAAGACTTTGAACTTATCGGATATGACCCGCATCCGGGGATTAAGGCACCAGTCGCTGTGTAGGGGGGGAGCCATGAAAATTTCTATTATTGTGGCGATGGCAGAAAACCGCGCGATCGGAAGGAACGGAACACTTCCTTGGCATATTCCGGAGGACCTCAAGCACTTCAAGCAGATTACGCTTGGAAAACCGATTGTCATGGGGAGAAAGACGTTTGAGTCATTACCAAGATTGTTGCCGGGTCGGTTCCATATCATCCTCACGCGACAGGGTTTTGAAGTACCGGGCGGATGTGTGGCTGTGCATTCTCCAAAAAAGGCGATTATGGCGGCAAAGAGTCATGCGCCAACAGCAGAAGAAGTGTTCGTGATAGGTGGCGGGGAAATATACAAGCTTTTTCTTCCCATTGTTTCGCGGATCTATCTTACTCTCGTGCATACGGAGGTGAATGGTGATACCTTCTTTCCTGACATTCCAAAAGAGGAGTGGAAGGAGGTTGGTCATGAGTATCACGATGGGGATCCCGCATATAGTTTCATTGTGCTGAATCGCACATAACAGGCCCGCACACTTCGCTCATTCGCGGAATGTGCTGGGTCTTTTCTTTTTTCAGGAACTCTGGCAGTATACGCGTAGGTTCATTTGAGGATGGTATTTTGATGAAACAGATATCGTTTGAAGGAACGATTGAAAGACCGGAATGGCACGAGGCGTTTATGTTTGATGCCATTCATGCCGCAACGCGCGCGACTTGTCTCAAGCGCGCGGTAGGCGCGGTGTTGGTTCGTGACAAGCGCGTCATTGCGTCAGGATATGCGGGCGCCCCGCCGAAAACGGAGCATTGTCTTGACATGGGACACTGTTATTATGAGCGTATCGCATGGCAAGATAGAGAGAAAGGGCTAGGCGATTTCAAGTCACTGAAAGAAGCGCGAAAGCATCTTTGTCTTGCGGTACACGCCGAGGCAAATGCGCTGAATCAATGCTCGGACCTCGGTATCGCCGCGCACGGAGCAACGCTCTATATCACAAACTTTCCGTGTCCGGGTTGCGTGCGGGACAGGATTCTTTCCAACCATATTACGAAGATATTTTACTGGAAGGAATATCTACAAAATCCCGCCGTCACCATAGATGAACTGCGCGAGAGCGAGCGGTTGCTTGCTGGCGCGCGGGTTACGACGAAACGGATAGACCTCACAGACACACGCATTATGGAAATTGCGCGTCTCATGACCATGGTCGGTGAGAGGACCGATTATTCGTACAAGCCATAGGTTATGTACAACGCCCCGCGGCAACGCGGGGCGCTTTTCTTTTTTGGCGTTCTATGATAAAACTGCGGAAGATTGAACAATTGAGAGGGTATACGTCATGAACAAGAGAGGAAAGTTTATCGTTTTGTACGGACAAAACGGTATCGGAAAAACGACACAGGCGAGGAGGATTACGCGCGCGCTTCTTTCGGAAGGGAAAACGGTCGTGGGGATTAAATATGCCCGCTATGACCTTGCGCCTACGGGCGCTATCATCAATGGATATCTCCGGTGCGGGAATCCCGAGCGGCTTACCCCGCGAGAATTCCAAATTCTGCAAATGGCGAATCGCCTTCACTATGAGCGCATGGAAGGCGGCTTACACGACCTGCTCCATCGCGGAACAGTCGTTGTTGCCGAAGATTATATCGGCACATCCATTGCGTGGGGAGAGGCGTATGGCGTTCGTGCCGATTTCATCAAAAAGATTAATGCGCATCTTGTGCGCGAAGACCTCGCTATCTTTTTGTCTGGAGAAGCGTTTTCTTCCGGAGTAGAGAAGGCGCATCTCCATGAAAACGACAGGAGTTCCATCTATCACACGTGCAGGACATTCGCATGGCTTGCGAGAAAATACGGGTGGGTGACCGTGAACGCGAACCGTCCGGAGGAAGAAGTGCATCGCGATATTATGGATGCGGTGCGTAACATCCTCTAAAGATAAACATGCCGCGCGCGTCGGAAGATGCGCGCGGTTTCTCTTTTTGTTACTATCAGTTACTATCAGATGGCACAGACGGCATGAAAGACAAAGAGATTGAAAAACTCATCAAAAAGGAGCGGGCGCGCCAAAAGAGCGTCGTCAATTTGATTGCGTCCGAAAACTATGTATCTTCCGACGTGCGTGCCGCTTTGGGTTCGGAGCTTACCAATAAATATGCGGAAGGGTATCCGGGAAAACGCTATTACGGAGGAAATAGCGTGATCGACGAAATAGAAAAACTTGCGCAAAAACGTGCACTCGCGCTTTTTAAACTCTTACCCTCAAAATGGCACGCGAATGTCCAGTCGCTTTCCGGCTCGCCCGCGAACTTGGCGGTGTATCTCGCTCTTTTACCTCTACCCTCTACCCTGAACCCTACTCGCCCTAAAATCATGGGGATGAGTTTGGCACACGGCGGACATTTGACGCACGGACACAAAGTTTCCGCGACAGGAATATTTTGGGAACAAGTGCCGTATGGAGTGGATAAAAAAACAGAAATGTTGAATTATGATGAGCTCGCGCGCATCGCAAAGGAGAAAAAGCCGAATATTATTGTCGCGGGCTTTACGGCGTATCCAAGAAAGATTGACTGGAAAAAGTTCCGCGCAATCGCCGACAGTGTGGGCGCATATCTTATGGCGGATATGTCGCACATCGCCGGACTCATCGCGGGCGGCGTGTATCCTTCGCCGTTCCCGTATGCGGATATTGTGACGACGACGGTGCATAAGACATTGCGTGGTCCGCGTAGCGCGATTATTTTTGCAAAAAAAGATGCGCGGGGGATGGATAAAAAAATAGACAAAGCGGTGTTTCCGGGATTGCAGGGCGGTCCGCACGAAAATCAAATTGCCGCGGTTGCGGTCGCGCTTAAAGAAGCGATGAGTCCTACGTTTAAGAAATATGCGGCACAGACCGTAAAGAATGCTAGGGCACTCGGCGAGGAATTATCTCGTCTCGGGTGGAGGGTTATTTCCGGAGGAACTGATAGTCACCTGTTATTGGTGGACGTGTGGATGAATGGTGCGGGTATTGGCGGTAAAGAAGCGAGCGAGAGGCTTGAACGCGCGGGCATTGTTGTGAACAAAAACACCATTCCCTTTGACACGCGAAGCCCCGTTGACCCTTCCGGTATCCGGTTGGGGACCGCCGCTGAAACAACACGCGGGAAAAAAGAGAAAGACATGAAGGAAATAGCGCGGAAGACAGATCGGATTTTAAGAGAGAGGGAATAATGTATATATGATCATATTTGGGAAAGAAATCGCAGAGAGGATTAAAAATGATTTAGTGCGGCGGGTAGCAGAAGCATCCGCCCCTGTTTCTTTTGGTATTGTTACCGCAGGCACACAGGTAGTCACGGAGAAATATCTCGCGATGAAGAAAAAATTCGGAACAGACATTGGTGTTACGGTTGATATTCGCGCGGGGAATACGGAAAGCACGGATGCGTTTGTGCAAACGGTCTTGGAGACAGTGTCTGCGCATAAAGCGGTAATTGTGCAGTTGCCATTACCCACAGCACTTAATCGGGAAAAAATTCTTCTGTGTGTACCAAAAGAAGCTGATGTGGACGTACTTTCTCTCGAGGCGTGTGCCGCGTTTGCCAGCGGCGAATCACCATTTATTCCTCCGGTTCTCTCGGCAATCCAGAAAGTGCTTGGAGAAGGGAAAATTACCCTTCTAGGAAAGAAGATTGTTATTGTGGGAAAGGGACAGCTCGTTGGAACGCCAGTTTCGGAATGGCTTACGCGGGAGAGGATGGCGCACGACATCATTACTAAAGATACTTCAGAGGAAGAAAAGGGCATGTTGCTTAGAAGCGCCGATGTCATTATCTCCGGTGCGGGGGTTCCTCATATGATCACGCCCGACATGGTGAAAGATGGCGTTGTGCTTATTGATGCGGGGACGACCGAGGACAGTGGGGTTTTGGTGGGGGATGTTGACCCATTGTGCGCCGAGAAGGCGGCACTGTTTACGCCCGTTCCCGGAGGGATTGGGCCCATTACGGTGGCGACACTTTACGAGAATGTTCTTAGGGCGCATGGGATTTAGTGCGGAACAACCTTTGTGATACTATACGAGTATGCAATTTTCCGAGTATGAAAAACAGGCGGTGGAAACCGCGAAATACCCGAATGTGGGGCGTAATTTCGTATATCCGACATTGGGACTTGTGGGCGAGGCGGGGGAGGTTGCAGAGAAAATAAAAAAAATATTGCGCGACGAGAGCGGCGTTGTTTCCGACGAGAAAAAAGAGGAGATCAAAAAAGAGATGGGAGACGTTCTATGGTATTTGGCCACCCTTTCCCGAGAATTCGGATTTACACTTGAAGACATTGCGAAAAAAAACATTGAAAAACTCGCTTCGCGCAGAGAGCGCGGAGTTTTACATGGCTCGGGAGATAATCGGTAATGAAAAAAGAAATTGAAAAAGTAGTGAGGGAAATAAGAGATGAAATGGGGTCTCCAGGGGAGCCGCTTGTCGAAATTCGCGTGACGGGTGGATACGCCACGACGGCGGCTTTTGCCATGGCGAGAGATTTGAAGCGCGATGCATCGGAGATTGCGCAAAATCTCGCGATTCGTATCAATAAAAAGATACCGAAAGACAAACTGACATCTTCCAGTGTGCGTGGTTTTGCTAATATGGACCTCTCTGATGAAACACTCGAGAAGTTGGTGAAAGAAACAGATACCATTGTTACATCAGGCACAAAAGACAAAAAAGGAAAAAAAATCAGTATAGAATTCATTTCCGCAAATCCGACAGGCGCGCTTCATATTGGGCACGGACGCGGCGCGTTTTACGGCGATGTGCTAGCCCGCGTACTCGCGTATGCAGGTGCGGATGTGACGCGAGAATACTATATCAACGACTCGCGCGAAAGCAATCAAATTAAAGAATTGGGGAAAACCACGCTTGGGCGCGGCGAACAATACAAGACGGAGAAACTCGCCGCGCTCATACAACAATCTGATTTTGAAGGGCTCGGTGAGGCGGATGCGGGTTTTGCGCTCGCGGAGAAAGTGCAGAAAGAAAACAAGGATGTTATAGAACGAAAACTCGGCATTGTGTTTGACGAGTGGTACTCGGAGGATACGCGACTTCGCGCTACGGGCGCCAATGACGGCATGCTTACCCGCCTCAAAGAATTTACATACGAAAAAGACGGAGCGGTGTGGCTCAAGACTTCGGAATATGGAGATGATGAGGACCGTGTTGTAGTACGCTCTGACGGGAGCAAGAGTTATTTTATATCTGATATTACATATCACGAAGAGAAATTTACGCGTGGGTATGATACGGTGATTAACATATGGGGTGCGGATCATCACGGACATGTGAAGCGGATGCAGGCGGTGAAAAAAATGCTTGGATGGAACGGTGAACTTATCGTCTTCATCACACAACTTGTTTCACTCAAAGAAGGTGGTGATGTAAAAAAAATGAGCAAGCGTGCAGGGAACGTGATTCTTTTGGAAGATTTGGTGGAGGAATTCGGTATTGATGTTGTACGATGGTTTTTCGCGGAGAAAACATTACATACACATATGGAGTTTGATGCGGCGCTTGCAAAAGAACAATCTAACAAAAACCCCGTCTATTATGTGCAATATGCACACGCGCGCATATCCTCCATTAAAAGAAATGCGCAAGATGTTTCAAAAGACGATACAAAAATGATAGACACATTTTCCGTTCCATCAGCGCGCGCATTGGCATACACGATTACCGAGTTCCCTGAAATTGTTGCGGATATAGCGGAAACATATCACGTGCACCAACTCACGTTGTACGCATACCGGCTCGCGACTGCATTTTCCGCTTTTTATCAGGATGTTCGTATTTTAGAAGAAGACATATGCCACAGCGGCGCGCTTGCGCTTGCCGAGGCTGCGGGAGAGACGATAAAACAGACGCTCACACTTTTAGGAATTTCCGCACCGGGGAAGATGTAATTGCGTACCTGATTTATGCATTCCGCCACCACCCACGTATACGGTACCATGGTACCGTATACGTGGGTGGTCGGAGAAAAAAATACGGCAAAGGGATACGAGCAGGAGAATATTTACCACGCGCCAAGAAATGAAATTTTTGGCGCAGGACTGTTTCTTTATTGCACCTGAACTGAGAGCGAGGTGAGAACGCGTTTCTTTTTTCCGCTCTCACCTCGTCCGACCTAGTCCGTACCGGACGGTCAAGGAGCGACGATGCAATATAGGTTGAACCTGCCTGCCGGCAGGCAGGTACCGCGCGACTGTGTCGCGCGAGTGAATGAGCAAGCGAATTCATTCATTACCCTGCGGCGTAGCCAGCAGGGGACTATATGGGGGGCCATGACGAGACCCCCATTTTTTGTTCGGTTTTGCTGTGATATAGTACGCTCTATGAACGAAAATGACTCTGTGATAAGGAACATAAGCGAGAGATCAAAAACCGCGGAGCGAGAAGAAAAAACTCTCGCGTTTTGGAAAGAAAACAATATTTTTGAAAAAACGCTGAAACAAACGGAGAACGGAGAGCCGTTCGTATTTTACGATGGCCCGCCGTTTGCGACTGGCCTGCCGCACTACGGACATTTACTTCCTGGTACGATTAAAGACGTCATTCCGCGCTATCAGACGATGCGCGGGCGCCATGTGCGCAGGCAGTGGGGCTGGGATTGCCACGGGCTTCCGATAGAGAACATCATTGAAAAAGAAATTGGTTTGAACAGCAGAAAAGACATTGAAGGGTACGGTGTTGAGCGTTTTAATCGCGCGGCGAAAGAGAGCGTCCTTCGTTATGACGCGGAATGGAAAGAACATGTGCCGCGCATGGGACGGTTCGTGGATATGGAACACGCGTACACGACGATGGATGCGGGATACACCGAATCTATTTGGTGGGCGTGGAAGCGCCTTGCCGAGCAAGGGCTCGTATATGAAGGATACAAACCGATGCATGTGTGTCCTCGGTGCGAGACGACACTTTCAAATTTTGAAGTCGCGCAGGGTTACAAAGATATCACCGACCTTTCCGCGACGGTGATGTTTGAGTTGCGTGATGCCAATGAACACGACACCAATCCGCGAATGAGCGCGAATGACGCGAATAAAGAGAAAACATATGTATTAGCGTGGACGACGACGCCGTGGACTTTGCCCGGAAATGTTGCGCTCGCTGTATCAACAAAAATTGAGTATGGACTGTATGTGCAAGACGGAAAAAAATATATCGTCGGGCAGTTGCGCGCGGAAAAAGTATTGGGCGGGAAACCGTACACATTGGAGCGTGAGATTTCAGGAGAGGAATTGGTGGGGAAGAGGTATACCCCTCCGTTTCTTGAGTTTTTTGAAGATAAAGAATTGAAAGACCGCGACCGCGGCTGGAAAATCTACGCGGCGGATTTTGTGACGGACACGGACGGTACGGGGGTTGTGCATATTGCACCCGCATTCGGCGCGGACGACATGGCGCTCGGACGCGCGGAAGAACTTCCGTTTATCCAGCACGTGAAGATGAACGGAGAGATTACGGGCGTGAAAGCGCTTTTGGGACTTCAGGCAAAGCCGAAAGATGACCCGCAGAAAACAGATATTGAAGTCATTAAGTATCTCGCGCACAAAGGAATGTTGTTCGCGAAGGAGAAAATTGCACACCCCTATCCGCATTGCTGGCGGTGCGATACGCCGCTTTTGAATTACGCGGCGAATTCGTGGTTTATTAAGGTTACCGATATTAAAGAGAAATTGATAGAGGAAAACAAAAACATAACATGGATCCCGGATTTTGTGGGAAATGCGCGATTCGCGAACATGTTGGAAGACGCGCCGGATTGGGCGGTTTCGCGCGCACGTTTTTGGGGCGCGCCGATTCCTGTATGGAAGTGCGGTGAATGTGAGAAGAGGGAAGTTATCGGGTCCATAGAAGACCTCAAAACACGCGCACGAACTTCGGGGAACCGGTATTTCATAATGCGGCATGGGCAAGCGGACAGTAATGTGGCGGGGGTTGTGAGCGGAGGAGAACATGCGCCAAATCATTTAACGGAAAAAGGGAAAGAGGAGGTACTTCACGCGGCGAAAGAGTTAAAAGATGAACGTATTGATTTTATATTCGCATCCCCTCTTATTCGTACCAGAGAGACTGCCGAAATTATGGCCGCAGAACTTGCTGTGGAACCGGAGAACGTCGTATACGATGAACGGTTGAGAGAGATATATACTGGCGAGTTTGACGGAAAATCTGTAAAAGAATATCGCGCATATTTTTCGTCGCGGGAAGAAAGATTTACAAAATGTCCGGAGAGGGGGGAAACCGTTACTGACGTCAAGCGGCGGGTCATGGAAGCACTCTACGATTTTGACAAAAGATACAAAGGGAAAAATATTTTTATCATTACGCATGAGACCCCGGTGTGGATGGCGTTGATTGGAGTTGAGGGGGCAGACCAAAAGGGCGCAATCAGATTGTGGGGAGACAGCAAGAAAGACGAGGCAGTTGAAACTGGATCATTTCGGAAAATTGATTTTGTTCCCATACCGCACAACCGCGACTATGAATTAGACCTCCATCGTCCGTATATAGATACAATTGTGTTTGACTGTTCTTGCGGCGGAACGCTCCGCCGCATCCCCGAGGTGTTTGATTGTTGGGTAGAGTCTGGCTCCATGCCGTTTGCGCAATTTCATTACCCATTTGAGAACGAAGAACTGTTTAAAAAGAATTTTCCCGCGGACTTCATCGCGGAGGGTGTGGACCAAACGCGCGGGTGGTTTTATTCGCTTCTGGTGCTTGGAGTCGCGCTCTTTGACCGCGCGCCATACAAACGCGTCATTGTAAACGGCACCGTGCTTGCGGAAGACGGGCAGAAAATGTCCAAACGCCTCAAAAATTATCCGGATATTATGGAAGTTGTGAACCGCTATGGCGCGGATGCGCTTCGGTATTATCTCCTTTCATCCCCTGCGGTGCGCGCGGAAGATCTCCTGTTTTCCGAGAAAGGCGTGGATGAAGCGCATAAAAAAATAGTACTCCGCCTTGGGAACGTACTTTCGTTCTATGAGTTGTATGCAGGCAACCAAGAACCAAGAACCAAGAACCCAGAACAAGATTCAAAAAATCTACTGGATCAGTGGATTGTTGCGCGTACGAATGAATTAGTTGGTGAAGTGACGAAAGCGATGGATGTATATGAGATAGACCGCGCTACCAGACTACTTATGGATTTTGTGGACGATCTTTCCACGTGGTATATACGTCGTTCGCGCGAG
>JBBUEZ010000015.1:0-10096 GCA_038056715.1 Patescibacteria group bacterium | reverse complement strand
TAAGAGAATAGTAGGAATCAATGAACAAAGAAACAAAAAACTGTCAGAATTGTAAAACCGACTTCACAATAGAGCCTGAAGACTTTTCATTTTACGAAAAAATCAAAGTGCCGCCGCCGACATGGTGTCCCACGTGTCGGCTGGTACGGCGGCTTGCTCACAGAAACGAGCGGTCGCTTTACAAAAACACATGCGGGCTCTGTGGCGCATCGGTTATTACGGTATATGCAAAAGAGCGCGGATTCATCGTCTATTGTAATCCATGTTTCTTTTCAGATAAATGGGACGCGGGCGAATATGGACGTGAATATGATTTCTCAAGGCCGTTTTTTGAGCAGTTTATTGAATTACAAAAGACCATTCCACAGAGCGCGCTTCTCCAGATAAACTGCGTGGATAGTCCGTGGGTCAATTATGAGACTGATTCAAAAAATTGTTATTTGAATGTAGGCGGCTCGCTCAATAAAGATTGCGCATATAATCAATACGGTCTTAAAATAATAGATTCTTTTGACAATTTTTTTATGTACGTCGGTGATTTCTGCTACGATAATACTTTGTGCGAGAACGGATATCAAGTGACTTCTTCACTACACTGCCATGACTGCAGGAACACGCATTTCTCATTTGACTGCAAGAATTGTTCCAATATCATCGGATGTTCCGGTCTGCGCAATAAGCAGTATCAGATATTCAACAAACAGGTCACAAAAGAGGAGTACGGGGCATTTGTGAAAGAGAATCTGAACGGGTCACTTGCGAATCGCAGGGCGCTTTTTGCGCGTGCGCGCGACTTGTGGAGAAGCGTGCCACAGCGGGCAACGTACATTGAACACTCTAATAATGTTTTTGGTAATATTATCAAGGAGTCGCGCAATGTCCGCGAGTGTATGAGTGCGGAGAAGTGCGACAACATAAAATACTGTCTCTACACGTTGGGGTTGCGTGATTCTATGGACACGACGAGCGTATGGGATGGCGAGTTGAATTATGAATTCATGGCGGGTCAGCATTCAAGCTTTTCACGTTTTTCAAAGAGCACCATGGATACCTCGTCAGATATTCAATACTCTGCGTTTACACAGGGGAGTCAGCACCTTTTTGGGTGCGTAAATATGCGCGGGAAAAAGTATTGTATTCTCAATACACAATACTCAAAAGAGGAGTTTGAGGAATTACGCGGAAAAATCATAGAGCACATGAGCACAATGCCGTATTATGACCGAAGTGGTCGCGAGTATACGTATGGTGAATTTTTTCCACCTGAAGCGTCGCCGTTCGCGTACGAAGAAAGTACCGCGTGCGAATGGTTTCCAAAATCTAAGGAAGACGTGAGACGCGAAGGATACAACGAAATGGGGGAGAATGAAGTGACCAAATATGAATTTTCGGAATATACGATACCGGATAACATCAAAGATGTCGGTGACGAGATTCTAGAGAAGACTCTCAAATGCGAAAAAAGTGGAAAGGCATACCGCATCATTCCGATGGAACTGGCATTTTATCGGCGATTTGATTTGCCGATTCCTCGGCTTGCCCCATTTGAACGCCACAAAGAACGCCTTGCTTTTTTGACCAGAAATAATAGAAAAATGATGCGCGTGTGCGGACGGTGTAAGAAAGAGACGGAAAGTTACTATTCGGAACAAGAGTTTCCGATTGTGTATTGCAATGAGTGTTATACACAATTCGTTGCGTAATCATTCGGCTAATTCGTACGAATAGTTCCATAGATCTATTACTTGCACGAGAGCAAGATTTGATTCAATGAAACAAAAAACACCCCGTAGAGCGGGGTGTTTTTATGCAAACATGCAAACGATTAGTTTCCGCGCTCCGCGTCAATGAGCCCCGCTTCAATAACCGACTTTACGGTCGTATAAGGTTGTGCGCCTTCAAGGGAATATGTTTTACCATCTTTCTTTGTGATGATGAAACTATTTGGCGTGCCGCGCACCCCGGCCGCTATCCCCGATTGAAATTGCTCCTCCACCTTTGCGGCAAATGCGCCGGAAGAGAGACATGACTCAAACTTTGCCTTATCAAGCCCCAATTCCTCGGCGATTTTCGGCAACTGCGCAGAGTCAAGATTGTTATTTGATGGCGTTACCTCAAAAATGCGATTGATATATTTCCAAAACATTTCGTTGCCTCCTTGTTCTGTCGCGCACTCGGTCGCTTCCGCCTCCTTATCTGCCTTGGAATGAATTTGATCAAGCGGGAAGTGGCGGTAGACCCACGCGACCTTACCGTCTTTGCCGTATTCGTTCATAATTTGATTCATTGTCGTATGGAATGTTTTGCAGAATGGACACTCGGTATCTGAATATTCCACTATGACAATCGGCGCGTCGGGATTGCCAAAGATATGGTCGTTCGGAGTGACCGGCGCGACGTCCGCCGTTGTTGGCTCATTATTCGCCACATTTTCCTTCGGCGCGGTTGTTCCTTTGGTAAAATAGAGCGCGCCGGCAATAATTGCGCCAGCGACGACGATTGCGATTGGCACCATGAGGTTTGTTTTTTGTATTGTTTCCGTCGGTTCCATAGTCGGTTGGTTATTGGTTAATAGTGGCAGTATAGCATAAGAAAAAGATTTTAGTTACTACGACACCCCCTCTTACTACACCCCCTCGTCATTGGCCCGTACGCGCTTCTCTACTGCATATTCTCCCGCATTAGACTCCGCATTAGACAAACAGTAACGGCCGTTACTGTTTGTGCAGAATATGGAAACTTCTAATACTCGCGGCACTCGGATTCTTTGGGGATTTGCGCTATCTCTTTGAGTCATGCCCTAGAATTTTGCAAGACAAGGATTGCATAGTTACGTTTGTAGATGCGACCTAGAACACGGGGATAGTGGGAGGTTTTTTTGAGGGAGACGACCGTGAAAATTTTTCCATACAAGGCGCGAATATCTGCTTCCGAGAATATGCGTTCGGTGATGCCGGTCTCGGGCAAGACACATGTGTCCTTCTCTGCTCCGGGGAATTTTTTGAGAAGTTTTTTTGCATTTTTGTCGCCGTCTTTAGAGAGGGCTTTGACGAGCATATAACCGCATGGTTTCAGCACGCGCGCGGTTTCTTTCAAATAGATACCTCGTTCTTTTTCGGAAAGTGAGTTGGAAGAAAGGACATCCAACACCGCATCAAACGAGTTGTCAGGAAAGGGGAGCGGCGCACCGATGTTTCCTTTTTGGTATAGAGCATGCGTATCGGTTTCTTTTACGCGCGTACGCGCGACGGCAAGGGCGGTATCTGACATCTCAATTCCCGTAACGAAAGCGCCGCGCTCGGCGAAAAAGTGCGCGTTTTTGCCGATGCCGGAGCCAAGGTCAAGTATCTGAAGCCCCGCGAGTGTTCCGCGTTCTTTTTTCAAAAAGTGCGCAAAATCTTTCGCGTCCTTCGTCGGTTCAAAGGAGCCGGAGACGAGGGAGAGATTTTTGTATTCACGATCCCATGTTCGTTGTTGGGTCATACAATAGGCGCTAGGCATTAGCAAAACCGCGGAGGAAGTCAGTATATGGCATCTCGCGCTTACCTTCGGGGACAACACGATCAATAATAAGTGTACCGTTCGCCATATGTGCCTCGGCGATGTTTACTCGTGTTTGTTTTCCGTCTTTTTCCATGAAAAAATATGCCCCCGGCCATTCGTCGCATGCGCGAATTCGCCGAAGCGTGGCTACAGGGTCGTCTGTGATATCAACAAGCCCGTCCTCCTTTTTCCATTTACGCGTGAATGTCGCGCGCGCGTGGTCTTGCGGGGTCGTCGTAATTTTCCCTTTCGCGAAGTTGGGCAATATATGCGCGAGCATCTTTCCTCCCTTGCGAAAGAGTTTTTCTTCCAAAATTCGCGCCGGGGGAATATCGCGTATATCCATTTTTTCCTGCGCGATGATCGGGCCGTGATCCATTTTCTCATCAAGAAGAATAAGTGTTACACCGGTCTCGGTATCACCCGAGAGGATTGCATCGCGTATGGGAGAAGCTCCGCGATATTTCGGCAAAAGCGAAGGGTGAATATTGATAGCGCCGAGACGGGAAATATCAAGAAGCGCTTTCGGAAGGATTTTCCCATACGCGGCGACGATAAAGAGATCGGGGTTTTCTGCCGCGATGGTCGCGATTGCGGATTCATCTATTCGCTCCGGTTGGAATACAGGGATTCCTTTCTCTTCCGCAAGTATTTTTACAGGCGGGGGAGTGAGTATAAGCCCGCGTCCTTTTGGTTCATCGGGCATGGTGACAACCAGATTCGGCACAATTCCCGCGCACAATAATTCTTCCAGCGCGTAGAGTGCCGCATTTGGGGTGCCGAAGAAGATGATACGTAATGAAGACATGGTATGAAATTCAAAATGCAAAAGTCAAAATGCAAGATTGCAATTTAAACTTGAAAAGTTTTTATTTGCACTTTTGACCTTTGATTTTTAAATTTTAACTTTCCTTTGTAATCTGTTCCACGTGCCGCGCTTTGTCTATAAACAGTATTCCGTCCAAATGATCTATTTCATGCTGAAATATCTGTGCGAGAAGTCCAGACGCGCCCCGCGTGGTTTGTTTCCCTTTTTCATCATACGCGCGGATGGTTATTTTTTTTGCGCGCTTCACCTCGCCATACCACGGGCGCACGGAGAGACATCCTTCCGGCGCCCATTCTTTCTCTTTTGATACTTTTATTATTTCCGGATTTATAAAAGCGATATCGTCTCGTTTTTGCGATTTGTCGTCGTTTAATAGCGCTTTCGGGTCAAACACATGTCCCGATACGACAAAAATCCGGAGCGGCACGCCGATTTGCGGCGCCGCGATGGCAACCCCGTCTTTGTGAGGCAGGAGCGCCTCTTTCATGTCTGCGACAATTTTTTTTATTTTTGGAGTGGCAATCTCTTTTATAGACACCTCTTTCGCGTGCTCGCGCAATACAGCTGCGCCTTCCGATACTATCTTTTTCATGCACCCTATTGTGCCATGATTTTGAAGGGTTGACAAATTTTTTAATAACTGTAATTGTTAACGCAGTCACTATGAGGGTTTCTTTATGGCACAGGAATATGTCTTGGCAGAAGAAGTAGCTAAGGAATTAAGGAATGGAACTGATTTCTCCGCGGCGATGAATAGGGTGCTCAATAGGCACCATATTTCCGGGACAGAGTGGGAATATCTTTGCCCACGAATCGCGAGGATTTTAAATAAGCGGAAGAGAAAGAGGGGGCGATTCCTTCGCCTCGATTCGAAACACAGAAAACGTGAGCCGCAACAGATTCGGCTCATCTGACTGATGAAGGACTAGTCAAGGCGGTGCGTAAGCGCCGCCTTTTATAATAGACTCTCCGGGTCCACGGCAATCGCATAGTGCGGCGGGAGCGCGCGGAGCGTTCGCAAGAGATTTTCATCTACCCACGTTCCCTCAGGGATTTTCAGGAGAAGATTCATACGCACATGACCGCGCGCTCCGTGCGCAGATGCTTCGTATGCGCGCGGTTCATACGCGGCGAATGTTTCTTTAACCGCAAGCGTCTCTATATCTTTTCGCACCGCACCGCCCGCTCCTTCGCGCGTGATTTTAATAAGCGTAGAAAATGGCGGATACCCGAACACTTTTCTTTCAGCAATCTCTTCGCGATAGAAATCCATCATGTTGCCGTCAAGCGCGTAGCGAAGCACTCGATTTTCCGGATCGCGCGTTTGGATGACGAAATGTTTCCGCGCGCGTGAGCGCATCCGAAGGAGGAGTGAGAATACGCGCTCATTCATGCGAAAATCAGGGATTGTGAAGAGAGAATCAACGGAAGCGACCGCCATGCCGCCTATCTCACGGTCAAGATAAGGAATTGCCATTTCCGTACCGACGAGTATCGCTCCCGGCGTCTGATAGAATTTTTCTTTGAGAGCAAGCGCGCGTTTATGTGTGGTAATTGTGTCTCGGTCCATCCGAAAAACGGGCGCATCAGGAAATAGACGGACAATCTCTTCAGTTATACGCTCAACTCCGGCACCCAAAAGCGCAAAACGCCACCCTCTGCACATCGCGCACACATCGCTTGATTCTTCACGCGTTCCGCATTTGTGGCAAAGAAAAAGATGCCGTGCTCCTTTTTTGAAATTCTCATTTCCATGGAGCGTGAGCGGCGCACTGCATTCTCTGCAGAGCACAAGCGATCCGCAATCGTTACATACGGTGATAGGGAAGAGTCCTCGGCGCGCACACAAAACATACATTTGATCTCCTCCGGCGACAGAGTCTTTCAGAGCGCCTATCAGTGCGTCACTCATGAGCGAGAACGTTTTTTCTTCGCGTGTGTCTTTTGCCCGCATATCAACGAGCGTTCGCTCCGCGGTCGTAAGCGTGCGAAACACAAGCAGAGAAAACTCCGCGAAATCCCCATTTTTTCCGCGCGCGATTGTTTCTGCGCGGAGAAAGAGATCTCCAAAAATAAGTCGTGCGCGAAGTTTGCGCGCAAATATTTCAGCAAATATACGAATGTCTGCGTATGGCCGTGTTATCGTTTTATATGCGCGCGAAGATTCTTTTTCCACGATAATCGTGCGAATATCGGCGCGAGGAAGCGAGAAAAATTGTCCGGTTCCCACGATGAGAATTGGATGCTTTTCTGAAAGCGCCTTGGTCCAAAGCGCGGCCAATTTTTTTCCCGAGATACCGGAGTGGAATATGAATGTGTATTCGGGAATACCGCGGGAGAGGGCTTCCGAAAGGCGCTCTATTTCGGTGATCTCGGGGAGACAGACAAACACGGAGCCGCCGCGCGCAAATTCTTCGCGGATGATTCCTCTATATGTGGCAATTCTTTCTTCATCCGCCGATTGGAGTAGGAGTGGAATATGTTTCGTGGAGTTTTCGCGGGGTTGTGTTGCTCCGTTTCTCTCCGCGGCAAGCATCTCTTTTGGGGCGCTTGCTCCGCATTCGGAACTAAGCGCGGTTGGCGTGAACGATGAAAGCATCGCGCCTGTGGTCGTCGCGAAATACCGCGCGGCTTCCTGTGCCGATTCCACGAAAGAGGGGGAGAGAAATGACCGCGCTTTTATTGCATCAACTTTTCGGAGTCCGAATGGAAGCGATTTCAGCTCCGCTTTTGAGAAGATTGCTCTTTCCGCGCGTACCACGATCGCGGGAACCTGACATTTGCGCAACGGCACCGATATCAAATACCCCTCCCGGATGTCCTTGAATGTGAAATAAGACAATTCTTCTTTTCCGACACCGCGCGAAATCGGGATACAAGAAAGTATCCGAGCGAACCGCTCTTCTTTTGTCTTGCGCCCTTCTTCCGTTTCCGCTTCGTGTTCCTGCCCCGATTCTTCTCGTTTCATATTTTGATTGTACACGAGTCAGTGCGCTCTGCCGAGGGAACATGTTTTGAGTGGAAAGGGATGTCTGGCCGTCACGGTTCGAGGGCGCTAGAGCGTAATTCGCGCAATCATGTCGCCGTCCTTTATGATGAAGCCGATATCTCCGAAGCGAAAATCGGGAGCGACACCTCTGTAAATCGGTTGGAAATTCTGCGTTTTGCGCGTATCAATTTCAATCGCGAAAATTCCGTCCCGGACAGCGACCAAAAGCACATCATCGCGACCGGGATAGAAATCAAACGAGCGGATGGGGACGATGGAAGAAAACACAACAGTGGGGGATACACAGATTTCCGCGTGACAGAAATATTTTGGCAGGTCCTCCGGACGTTTTAGCCAGTGCGCGATAATACGATTTTCTTCGCGCACGAGACCCACACGGCCATGCGAAGATATTTTTTCCAAAACAACATCTGGAGGAAGATTGTTAGTCGTTGTGCCTATGTCGGTGTTTGGCTTTTTCTGCGGAGAAGACGTTTCAATCTTTTTCTTTTGTGTAAAAAGCGCTAATGCTTCAGCGTAGGCGGGATTATTTTTTGTGGTGGTTGCAGCCCCCATCTTTACTTCCACTGTTTTTGGGATCAATTCCGTTTCCGGTTCTTTGGGTATGAGAAAAGCAATCGCTTCGGAAACCTGTCCCTCTGTGACAGTCACTTCTTTTATCCATGGCCAAAACTCATCTTTTGCAATTAAAACAGTATATACTCCCGGGGTAATATCTTGGGCGAACCACTCTCGCTGGAATATGGTCGTTGTTCGCCTTTCTTTCCCGTCAATATAGATGACAGACCCAGGTTCGGGCGCATAAATATATATGCCGCCAGTTTCCACGAGAGTAAGTCCCGGACCAAGCCGATATCCGCTCGTGTAGAGCATAATCGGAGGGATGATGAAGACAAATAAGATGCAGAGAACATAGAAATAGATACGCCGCTTGCGAAGAGACATGGGTTCCATATAGGTGCGAGTATATACCGGATGACGGATTTTGCAAAAAACGTCTGTAACTTTGAATGGATGGGAACGTATACGGTATTATAATACCGTATACGTGCCGTGCGACGGGAAATATCGCACGCTGCGCTTTCCGTGTTGGACGCGGACGGTTTTGCGGTGTACTATGGCCATATTATGGAAGGTAGCGGAGAACGATTCGTGATTCAGGGGCTTGCCGGCAAGAAAAAGTTGCACGGGACTATTGCTGTGCGCGGAGCAAAGAATGCGGCGCTGAAAGCAATGGCGGCATCTATTCTGTTTAAAAATCCGCTCACACTTTCCAACGTCCCCGACATTGAGGATGTGCGGCGCATGGCTGATCTTTTGGAACATGTAGGGATTGCCATCTCACGACCAACCGCCCACTCTATGATCATACATGCACGCGCCCTTCCGAAAACCGCGCTTACCGCCGATATTTCAAAACGACTGCGTGCCTCCGTCGTGCTCACGGGTCCGCTTCTTGCGCGCACGAAGGAAGTTTCATTTCCGCATCCGGGAGGATGCGTCATCGGTGCGCGGCCAATAGATATGTTTTTGGAAGGATTTGAAAAGATGGGCGCGCGTGTACGCATGAAAGACAAAATGCATATCGTGCGCGCGCCAAAAAAAGGGCTCACGGGAGCCACGCTTTTTTTTAGACAACAGAGCGTAACCGCGACGGAAACATTCATGATGGCGGGGGTTCTCGCGCGCGGTACCACAATTCTCAAAAACGCCGCAATGGAACCGGAAATCGCGCACCTCGCGGAGTTTTTAAATCGCTCCGGCGCGCGCATCAGCGGAGCGGGGACGTCCACGATCACGATTAAGGGAACGTCTCTTTTATCAGTGCCGCGCGGGGGATATTCCATCGTTCCCGACCGCGTTGAGGCGGGGAGTTTTCTTATTTTAGGAGCGCTTGCCGCGAGCGATCTCTCTATTACGCACTGCGTGCCGGAGCATGTGAGATCTCTCATTGAAACGCTCATCTCTGCCGGTGTTTCCGTGTCAGTCAAGAAAGACACGATTCGCGTACATGCATCAAAAAATGCGTTCCGCGCAATTGATATCAAGACGCATGAATATCCTGGATTCCCGACGGATACGCAGGCGCCGATGACAGTCTTTTTAACGCAGGCAAAGGGCGAGAGTATGGTCTTTGAGACGATCTTTGAGGGACGGCTCAACTATGTGGAAGAGTTAAATCGCATGGGAGCGGATATTCGCACAATGGACCCCCATCGTGTTATTGTGCGTGGAGAGACTCCTTTGCATGGCAGGGAGCTCCAGAGCCCGGATTTGCGCGCAGGACTGGCATTTGTGATCGCTGCGACAATCGCAACTGGCCGCTCCGTTGTTCATAACGTATACAATATTGATCGCGGGTATGAGCGCATAGAGGAGCGCTTACAGGATATCGGGGTGAAGATAAGCAGGGTAGCATGAGAGTCCATAAAGTCTGTAAAGTCGAAAGTCCGTAAAGAAAAGACATGAAAATAGAAAGATTTGAAGATATTATTGCGTGGCAAAAGGCGAAAGAATTAACCCTAAACATCTATGGGGGGCTTAAAGGGCTCAAAGACTTCGGATTTAGAGATCAGATACAAAGAGCGGCGGTGTCTGTAATGAACAACATCGCAGAAGGATTTGAGAGGAGGGGTGACAAAGAGTTCAAGCACTTTTATTTATTGGGAGCGGCCAGAATACCCCGTCTTCTTGCGGCGGGGATGAATGGCCGC
>JBBUEZ010000014.1:7294-8467 GCA_038056715.1 Patescibacteria group bacterium | reverse complement strand
CGGTGGGGCGCTCCTTTCCAACAAAGTTTTCCCGGCGCCTCGCCTCATACCCCGCGGAGGTACTCCGAGGGAACGGCTTGCCGCGGGGATAGGACGAGGCAAATTTTATCCATTCACCGGCATAAAAAACAAAAGACGTTATGCGCCGACAGGTGTGGAGGCAAGTGTTGCGGCAATATCGTCCAAATCTCCCGCCATAACCGCCTCCATGTTGTGCCACGATTTTTTGATGCGGTGGTCGGTAATGCGGCTTTGGGGGAAATTGTAGGTGCGGATTTTCTCCGAGCGGTCGGCTGTGCCGATCTGTTCTTTGCGCGCGCCGGAGAATTTTTTTCTATCCTCCTCTTCTTTGAACATTTCCAGTTTTGCTTGCAGAATTTCCATCGCTCTGTCGCGATTTCTCTGCTGACTGCGTTCCGCTTGAGAGCGGACTGCGATGCCGGTCGGTGTGTGAATAATGCGAACTGCCGTTTCCACCTTGTTCACATTCTGTCCGCCTGCGCCGCCCGCGCGGGAAAACTCCATCTCAATATCCGCCGGATTGATTTCCAGTGTATGCTTTTTGCGTACCGGCATGACCGCGACAGATGCGGTGGACGTGTGAATACGTCCTTGTTTTTCCGTTGCGGGAATTCTCTGCACGCGATGCACGCCCATTTCAAAACGCAATTTTTTGTATACATCCTTTCCGCGAATCTCAAACGATGCTTCCTTGTATCCTCCCGCGGAATTCTTTGACTCATCAAGCACGGTGAAAACCCAACCTTGTCGCTCGGCGAATTTCCGATACATTTCTGAAAGTTGATGCGCAAAAAGCCCCGCTTCGTCTCCACCTGCGCCGGCGCGCACTTCAATAATAGCTTCGTTTGGGAATTGTTCCTCTTCCTCGTCCACACGGAGAATCGCCTCCGCTTGGAGGAGCACGGCCGTACGCTGGGCATTCAGACTTTCCAATTCCGTGCGCGCAAGTTCACCCATTTGTTCATCGGTCATAAGCGTGCGCAATTCCTCTTCCGCAGTATTCAAGCGTTCAAGTTCTCCCGCTAGATATGCGGTTTTCGGATTTTTTTTCAATTCATTAATACCCATAGGTGTATTGAGCCTGCCTGCCGTTAGACAGGTATAGTGTATTGTGTATAAAGAAAATACGCAAAAACAAAAAGAAGTCGCCCC
>JBBUEZ010000014.1:5008-7284 GCA_038056715.1 Patescibacteria group bacterium | reverse complement strand
CCACTTCTGTAGATATTACGCTTTTGATTTTTTTCCTTTCGTTTTCGGAGTCGCGGCGGCTTTGCGCTGTCTGAATTTTTCCACACGACCGGCGGTATCCAAGATTTTTTCTTTGCCGGTGTAAAAAGGATGGCAATGACTGCAGATTTCCATATGAATATCCTTCATTGTGGAACCCACAACAAAAGAGGCGCCACACGCGCACGTGGCCTTGGCATCAATATGGAACTCCGGATGAATGTCGGTTTTCATGTATGTGTATTGAGTATGGTGTATTGCGTATCAAGTATAAACACCAAGGGTTGAAATATATCGCAAAACTTAATCCCTGTCCATAGCAGCTCTTCTCAAGCCAGTAATGAGCCTTGAGACAGTATCTGCTTGTTTTTCAAATATGCTACTCTGTTCTTTATTGATATACCCCAAATCTTTTGCAATATACATCTGGTTTTGCGTTTCAAATAACGATCCTTTTGCAACGGTGTAAAAATGTGCTTTATCATTTTTTGTGCTACGACCAAACCCCTCGGCAATGTTTGAGGTGAGAGAGACTGCCGCTCGACGTAACTGATTTGTCAAACCAAACCGCTCTTTGTTTGGAAAATTTTCTGTTACACGATAGACAAGTAAGACAAGATTGTGTGCCTCTTTCCATGCATTAAGGTCAATAAAATGTTTTATCTTTTCCCGTTCCATACACAATACAGAATACGCAATACGCTATACACTTCTAATTCCCTTGCAAGATATTGATCTGACTCTGATATTTCGCGGTAAGTTCCATGACATCATTGCCATAAAACGCGTATGCCGATTTGTTCGCATTTTTCCATCCGGCGAAATAGCGAAGGGCGGCAAGGCGCTCCGCCGAATATGTTCCCGCTTTCGCGCCATTCTCCTTCAAAAGAATCGCCGATGCCATAAAGGCATCTTCCGCCTCCCACGGACTCGGCGGGTTATGCCCCGTCAAATCCGCTATTTTTTCTTCATACAATATCCATGTGGACGGGATAAATTGCGCAGGCCCCATCGCGCCGCCGTAGCCGTACGACGGCGGGCAGGACACCGCGGTGTTCGTCGGGTCAAAGCCCACGCGCGAGGAGAGCGCGATGAACGGCTCTGTATCGCGTGGCGCTTTCATAACTGTTTGAAACGGGCGGCCCGTATTTTTCCCGATACCGGCGCCGGTCGTGAGATTCTTTACATAACACTGTCCCGTGTTCTCTCCCAGGTTTGATTCCTGAGTGATAATACCCAAGATAAGCGCGGGACGAACGCCTGTTCTCTCCCCAGCGCGAGTTGCGTATTCAACCGCTTTTCCGAATGGAATTGCGGCAGTATCGCGAAGAGAAAAGAGTTCGGCGCGAATAACTGCCGCGCTCTTCTCTTTCTCTTTGAGTATCTTTTGATATGCTTTCTCCTGCCCTTTCGTTGCCGTAAGAATCTTATTGCGTTCGGTACGCTTTTCTTCAATGCGCCTTTTCTGCAATTCCTGAATTGCGCGCAGTTCAAACTCTTCTGTCTTTTTCTCCTCAAGCGTTTTTTTCTCGCCTTCTGTTTGTGTTTTCGTTTCCGTTATTTCAGTGAATGAATCACGGAGCGCCGCTTGTACCGCGTCAAACGAGTCCAAGTCAGAGAAGAATTCGGAAAGGTCCTCGTTAGAGAGTACCGCTTCCGCAAGAGAGAATGAATCCAATTCCGCGCGCTTGCGCAAAATTTGCGCGAGGGACTCTTTTTCGCGTGCGAGTTTTTCCGAGAGATTGCCGATAACAATCTCTTTCCCTCCGATTTCCGATGTCAGTTTTTGAATGGTGAGATTGCGCGCCTTGATGGAGAGTGCCGCCTCTGTAATTTGCGCAACCAAAATCGCGACATCGCGCTCAAGCGATACCCCCTCTCGCTGTTTCTCATCTAATATCTTCCGTTGCACTTCAATTTCCCTTTCAAGCGCTCCCAAATCTGATTCCAATTTGACCTTTCGCGCATCCACATCCGCCGCAGTCGCTTGCGCGTCCGCGCGAAGAAAAGGAGCGGCAAAGGCAACAATAAGAAAAAGAGTACCCAAAAAGAGTGTTCTCGCAATACGGTGCATGCTTCTTATTTTATCACGTCCGAAAAGAAAGCAGTATGTACGAAAATATGATTCAATACATACACCGCGCCGTATGAGAACATCGTGAGAATATTATGAGAACATCGTGAGAACATGTTTATGTGTGTCTACCTATCATGAGCAATTGCTCACAATAGGTAAAAGAGGAGTTCGGAAACATTTG
>JBBUEZ010000014.1:0-4908 GCA_038056715.1 Patescibacteria group bacterium | reverse complement strand
TACCTATCATGAGCAATTGCTCACAATAGGTAAAAGAGGAGTTCGGAAACATTTGCATATTCTTGCGATACATCTCGTCCCCCTTCTCCTATCAGACTTTAAGGTCTGATAGGAGAAGGGGGACGGAGAAAAAACGCAAAATTAAAAGGAGAAGATCGCGTCAATGCAATCTTCTCCTGTTTTTCTACTAGGGTTTAGTGAAGTCTTAGTCCATTAAGACTTTCCCACAAAACCCTTGCAGCGGCTGGTGCCGATCTAGTGCTTCTTCGGCCAGGTGTTGCCGCCATGCGCAGTGAGGTCCTCAGTTTCCAGAGTAGTTTGCTTATACATGGCGCTTGCGGCGCCGGGCGGAGCGTGTGTCATGCGAGTTTCTCCTCGTTGTGAGCGAAACCATGCAGAGAATTACACCCTGAAGGATACTCCTTTGCACGGTGCGTTCGGTTGTTGAACCAGATCCCTTCATGATCTGGGTACTACTGGCAATAACGTTATCACCCGCCTATTTTTCTGTCAAGTGTACGGGGTGGATAGTCAATCCCCATCAAGGACCGCCCTTGATAAGACGCTGATATCCCAAAATACTCACCGCCATAAACCATCAGAAACCATGACATGGTTTCGGGCAGAATTTGGTGCTTGGGGTGTACATATTAAGGCTTAGGATTTAGATTCTTTCGCCGCTTCCTCTCCCCCTTCCGCTCCTTCCTCTTCTTTCTTACCTTTCTTCTCAACTTCAATCGCAGTAAGGTCAATCGGCGCCGCTTCTTCTTCCTTCTCCTCCTTCGGCGCGGCAAGCAAAGCAACGGCCTCACCCAGACCCATTTTAATTATCACTCCTGCCGGAACCGAAATATCTTTGATAGAAATATGTCCGCCAATAGTCGTGAGACTTGAAACGTCAACAGTAATATCATGAGGAAGATATTTAGGAAGTCCCTCCACTTCCAGCTCATGAAGCACTTTCACAAGGACGCCTCCAGATTTCGCCGCAATATCTTCTCCCGTAAATACAATCGGCACATGAACCGACACTTTTTTGTCTTTATCAACGGCGTAAAAATCGGCGTGTGTTGGTTCGTCCGTCACCGCGTCAAACACGACATCATGAATGAGCACATCCACATGCGTGCCCCCATGTACGAGCGAGACAACAGAAGACTCCCCCGCCTGCTGTAACATCTTTTCAAACAGCAAAATATCCACCGCAATCGGCGTGGATTTCGTTTTTGGACCATAATATACGGCGGGAATTTTCCCCTCTTTTTTAAGGATTTTAGATCCGACACCAGTCTTTCGGTCCTGTACGGTAAGCGTTAACATCCCGTTAGAAATTTTTGAAGCGGTTGTCATAATGTAATTTCCTTTTCTATAGTAAATATATCCCGTAATACCATAACGCGCCGTGCATTTCTAACGGGACAGGTAGGCGACACTCTATCAAAATACGCCTAAAAAAGCAATGATTTGGCTCTTGCTAGCGCCTAAAGCCTGGTGCCTAACGCTTACTTCTTCACTTCTGTAATCGGCGATTTTCCTTCCAAGACGGCGATGATATTTTCCGCGGCGACACGAGACATGGCGGCGCGTGTTTCTTCAGTCGCAGAGGCGGTGTGGGGGGTAATAATCACATTTGAGAGATCGGAAAGACCGGGGGCAAGGTTTGGTTCGTGTTCAAATACGTCAAGCGCCGCGCCCCGAATGACACCGTTTTTTAACGCGTCTGTTAGTGCCGCCTCATCTATCACAGGCCCACGTGACGTGTTGATGAGATATGCCGTTTTTTTCATTTTCGCGAGACGGTCGGCATTCATAAGATGCCGCGTGGAATCCAAAAGCGGCACATGAATGCTCACCGCATCCGCCTCGGCAAGAACTTCTTCCGGAGTTTTACGAAAAGATGCTCCCACATTTTTTTCAAGCATCGCATTTTGTGCAATATCATAATAGATCACTCTCATACCCAACCCTTTCGCGGCAATTTCCGCAACGCGCGAACCGATTCGTCCCGTCCCTAAGATACCGAGCGTTTTCCCCAAGATATCCGTCCCCAGTAAAAGTTCGGGTGCCCACCCAATGTATTTCCCTTCTCGCATAAAACGGTCTCCTTCGGGAATCCTCTTTGCGAGCGCCATCAAAAGTGCAACTGCGTGTTCCGCGACAGAATTCGTGAGCACGTCCGGCGTGTTCGTGATAATCTTCCCGCGCTCTTTTGCCGCCGCGAGATCAATGTTGTCATACCCGACAGCATAATTTGCGAAAATCTTCACGGTGGGCGCCGCGTCCATTACTTCCCCGTCAATTTTATCCGTCAAAAGTGAGATAACGGCATCGTACTGTTTTGCGCGAAGTGCCAAGAGCAATTCCTCTTTCGTAAGCACGCCGTCCTTCGTGCTCACCTCCACTTCGTGTCCTTTTTCCTTCAAAAGTGCAATTCCCGCTTCCGGAATTTTTCGTGTGATAAAAATCTGCATATATCTTTATATTTTATTAAATAATCGAATGCGTGCCGCCGCAACTTCCTCCATGCCAGTAGCACCCGCAGAAAGATAGCGATAGGGCGCGAGTTCATCCGATTTCGCCTTCAAAAACGACTCCAGTCCATCGCGATATCCTTTGCGAAGTTCAGTATTGATGTGAATAATGGAAATGCCCGCTTTTATCGCGGCGGTGAAATCTTCGTCGGAAATACCGGAGCCGCCGTGAAGCACGAGCGGTGCGCCCGCCACTTCGCGGATTTCTCTGATGCGTTCAATGTTCAATCGTGGATTTTTCGCATTTCGCAACATGCCGTGGATGTTGCCAACTGACGGTGAAAAAAGATCTACTCCTGTTTCTGATACGAATCGTTTCGCTTCGTCTGCCGTTGTTAAGTGCTCAAGCGACACACCCTCAGGAACCTCATCTAAAAGTTTTGATGATGTGCCAATATATCCCAACTCGCCCTCCATAAGAATGTCGGGGTTCTTTGAGTGCGCGTAGAAAACACACTCTTTCATAATGCGTATATTCTCCCCTATCGGAAGTTTCGCGCCGTCAAAAATAACCGCGTCAAAACCTGCGTCCACCGCTTCTTTCACGCGCTCAAGCGAATACGAATGATCGGCATTCAAAAATACGGGGTATCCGTCGCGTTCGCGGATAATATTCACCAGAGCAACCGCTTCGCGCACACCCGTGTAATCACGCTCCCCTTCAGAAACACCCACAATAACTGGAATTGTCCGCCCCGTTTCGTCGGACACCTTTTTTGCAGCACTCACGATCGCGCGGAATCCGTCTATCGTGCAAAAATTAAAATGCGCGATCGCGATTTTTTCTTTCTCGGCGCGCGCAATGTATGTCTGGAGAGAATCCATACTTCTAATTCTACCATGGTTCCCGCGCCAAAAGAAAACCGCTCGGTGCAAGTCAGAGCGGTTTTCCGAGAGATCCGTACACTTACATCGCGCCCCCCATCGGAGCAGACACTGTGCAGTTCTTGCACTTGCAACCTCCCGCAACCCAAATCACGGCCGCAATACCAACCAAGATATAGACGACCAGTTCCACATACGGAATCCCGCCGAGTACCAAGTTGACCACATTCAAATTCATTCCCAGCAACATGCCGATACCGACAAGCCCCCAATTGACCCCTCCGATAACCATGAGCCAGTGCGCAATAGTGTTATGCATAGATAAATTCTTTATAATGGATGTTTGGTTAATAATTGACCTTTTGTACAGTATACTCCTCCCTCGTTATGCCGTCATGTTATACTATCCCCATATGAAAAATATGGACTTTGTGGCTGTGGGAGACATTGTGACAGATGCGTTTATTGAATTGCAAGATGCGGAAGTGCATTGCAATGTTGACCGCGAACAGTGCATGCTTTCCATGCGTTTCGGCGATAAAATTCCTTACAAAGATGTCGTTATTGCGCCAGCGGTCGGTAATAGTCCAAATGCAGCGGTCGCCGCCGCGCGGCTTGGGCTCAAAGCCGCGCTTGTCACCGATATCGGCGATGATGAACATGGCAGAGAAGATGTCGCGCAATTGAAATATGAAAACGTAGACACATCATTCGTTTCCACGCATAAAGGAATGAAAAGTAACTATCATTATGTCCTTCGTTTCAACGCCGAGCGTACGATTTTAATCAAGCATGAATCGTATCCATATTCGTTTCCAAATATTGATTCTCCCTCGTGGATATATTTGAGCTCGGTAGGTGAAAATTTAATTCCCTATCATCAAGAGATTGTGAAATATCTCACTGCCCACCCAGAAACGCGCCTCGCATTCCAGCCCGGCACATTCCAAATGAAAAATACGGAGGCACTCCTTCCTGTCTACCAACTTACAGATATCTTTTTCTGCAACAAAGAAGAGGCGCAACGCATCACGAAAAACACATCAGCTGACGTGAAGATATTACTGGAAGCAGTGCGCGCAATGGGACCAAAACTTGTGGTCATCACAGACGGTCCGAAGGGAGCATACGCCTCAAATGGAAAAGAAGTATGGTTTATGCCCATGTACCCTGATCCCGCACCGCCCATGGAGCGTACAGGCGCAGGTGATGCATTCTCTGCCACGTTCACCATTGCACGCGCGCTCGGCAAAACCATTCCTGAAGCGCTCTCGTGGGCTCCCATAAACTCCATGTCAGTCGTCCAACACGTCGGCGCGCAAGTGGGCCTCCTTACTCGTGAACAATTGGAAAAATATCTCGCTGAAGCCCCCGCTGATTACAAACCGAAGCAGATATAGGAAAATCGCACCACGACCGAAGTCGTGGTGCGAGACGCGTACCATGATCATAATGCGACAGACTCGAGTGTCACTCTGCCACCAACCCTACTTGCGATCGTTCATTCCGTTCTGAATCAGGACACTTGGTGCTAATGTGTCCATATGAAAAA
>JBBUEZ010000013.1:0-15900 GCA_038056715.1 Patescibacteria group bacterium | reverse complement strand
TCACGGCGAAGATGTACAAAGACGGAATGCTTATAGACGAGACGACGACGCGCTATGACTGCAAAACAATCTATGCAAAGAATCCGGAATCGTGTCCGAGGGAAGAGAGCGCGGCGGAACCCCTCTCTTTGTCTTTGCCAAAAAATATCCTTCCCGCCGCCGGCATCGCGCTCCTCTCTCTCATCGCGCTCGTGATTGTCGGGTTTGTCGTACGGAGGAGATCTGCGCGCCGCGACGACGCGGGCGCACAGGGGCCGCAGTTCTGAATGCTCTCGTGTTTTCATAATACTAACGTAATGACTTGCACTGCCATGCACACACAAAAACACACGATAGCGACGATAGCGCGTTTTCATCTCTTGCCATTCGTGTTTTTGCTTGGCATCGCGCTCGCGCCGCTCTCCGCGGATGCGAAGAGCGTGATGTGGACGGAGGCACGAGGGGGTATCAGTACCGCTTCTGGCGAAGGTAGGCTTGGTACGGTAGTCGTGCACAACCCAATTTTCCAAGTTACATATACAGCCAGTGTCCGCAATCTCGACACAGATATTCTTCTTTCTGACGGCGATGTTGTCCCAGTGGGTACGCGTATCCGCTTTGAACCGAAACCGTACGAGGACACGGATACGTTTTGGTTTCGGACTGGAGAAGCATATGACTCGCCATACGGATATTTTACGGATGACACTAGCCAGCCCCCAGAGGAGAGCTGGTGCTTGAGTGATAATGTGATTTTTGGCAGCGGCGCGAGTCAGGTTGCCTCATGGTTCGCCCTATTTACAGTTGTCCCTCCACAATCAGTTTCTGTGGAACAGACAGGCTCAGCGGGTCTTTCCTGCGACGCTTCGGGGAAGGAGTGTACTGTAAACTCGGAAGGAACAATAAGATCGCGCGTAATATTTCAAGAAACGACAGGGAAAGTATATTTCTCCTCAAACTATATTCCATACAGTACCGCCGCGAGCGACGGTTGGTATTGGGAGTGCGCGCTCAACCTTCATTACCGCTTGTTTGGCTCTAGTAGTGTTGACTCTTCTCGCGCCACGGCGCGTTTCCCCATCTCCTCCCAAACCATCCCCTTCACCTTCCGCGTCCGCGAAGTTCCGGCGGCAAACCGCCCTCCTCTCACCCCCGTCATCACCGGCCCCACAGTGGGGAAAACCGGAACATCCTACGGCTTTTCCGTCGTCTCCACCGACCCCGATGGAGACCAAATCAGATACGGCATAGATTGGGATAATGACGACGCCGTGGACCAATGGCTTCCTGCGGAAGGATTCACCTCCTCCGGATCGTCCGAACCGTTCTCCCGCACATGGTCCACCATTGGCGCAAAAACATTCAGAGCGCTTGCAGAAGACGAATGGGGATTGCGCTCCGGTTTTGCCTCGCACACCATAGAGATCGTAACCTGCCCCGTCGCGCCCAGAACATATTCCTGCTCCTACAGCGGTCCGTCCTGCGAGGACAGGGCAAACGACGGCAAAACAATCACCAAGACCGCTTCCTGCATTGCGACCGACATTTGTTCCGGTTCACAGACATTCGCACTTACCGAATGCACCTCCCGCGGCCTCTCGTGCGCAGATGTCCCTGAACAATGTGGAAGACCCGACACGACGTTTAGGGAGTTTTAAAAGAATTGGTTATACGTCGTAGGTTGGGGGTTCTAAGTCGTTGGTTGGAGGTGTGGGGGTTATCCACAGATAGCATTGTCAGCACGGCGAATATGATATAATGCGTGTATCGTGGGCTTTTCCTTTTATTAATTAACCAGAAAGGCCGAAGCGATTCTAATATTATTAAAGTATGAAGAAAAATAAAGGTTTTACGCTCATTGAGCTCTTGGTCGTCATTGCCATTATCGGCATTCTTTCTTCAGTTGTGCTTGCGTCTTTGAACTCCGCGCGCGAGAAATCCCGCGATGCAAAGCGCGTGTCTGACATCAAGCAATTACAGCTTGCGTTGGAGCTGTATTTTGATTCCAACAGTCAGTACCCTGTCGCGATAACGGATCTCTCACCGACGTTTATCCCAAGTGATCCGCTTGATCCGATTGATGATGTGGTATATCGCTACGCCGGATACACTGGCGCGGTTGACGCGGGAGATACCAATATCTGCACCGGCACGGAAGTGTGCACCGCGTATCATCTCGGCGCAAGTCTTGAAAATGCGACCTCTGCAACCGAAGCGGACTCTGATATAACGGGAGGAACCGTTGACGGTCCGGATGCGGACGGCTGCAACAATGAATCTGGGCGCGTGTGCTACGACGTAGCGCCGTAATCCTGAATTAAGGACTAAGAATCAAGAACTAGGAACTTAGGGCTCTGAAATACAAAAACCTCCGCTGTAAGCGGGGGTTTTTGTGCTACAATAATCATATGACGACTGTTACCTTTGTGTTCTTTTTAATTTTTGGCGCTATTATAGGAAGTTTTTTGAATGTCTTTATTATTCGCCACAACACGGGGCGATCTTTGCGCGGCAGATCTGCATGCGCCTCGTGCGGGGAAAAACTTCTCTGGTACGAATTGATTCCCGTTGCGAGTTTTTTTATGTTGCGCGGCAAGTGCCGCGCATGCAAAAGCAGAATCTCGCCGCAGTATCCGCTTGTTGAGACAACGACCGCGATCGCCTTTCTTCTTATCGGCAATAATTTTTTATCCGGACTCATAAGCGCCGAGAGAATCGTATTTTCATTATACGAAATGGTCTTGTGGGCGCTTCTTATTGCGATATCAACGTATGATATCCGACACAAAATCATTCCGAACGGTCCCGTCTACGCGTTTATCGGGCTTTCCGCGCTTTCTCTATTCGGTTTCCTTGACGGATGGGGAACGTTTTTGTTCTCGCACTTTTTTGCCGGCATCGGTCTCGCTCTTTTTCCGGCAACCGCGTGGTTTCTTTCGCGAGGACGATGGATGGGGTTGGGTGATGCGAAGGTCCTTCTCGGCGCCGGGTTTTTGTTGGGTCCCGCGCTCGGCATCTCCGCACTCGTATACGCATTTTGGATCGGCGCCATCGTTTCGCTTTTCCTATTGAGTACCCGAGGCAAAGAGTTTACAATGAAGTCGGAGATTCCGTTCGGTCCGTTTATCGTGCTCGGCATGGCCATCGCTTATTTTTTGAATCTCGATCTTTTCTCCTTTCTTTTATGATACGCAATACGCAATACGCAATACGCAATAGTATTTTTCGGTCGGGCTTTACGATCATAGAGCTTCTGGTTACTGTTGCCATTTTCTCAATTATCACAAGCGTGCTTCTCGTGAATTATCCGAAATTTTCAAGCAGAATACTTCTTGAAAATGTGGCGCACGATATCGGCCTCTCCGTCAGGCAGGCGCAAACATTCGGACTCAATGTGCGCGGAGTGAGGATCGGCGCGACGGATATTTTCCCGACATACGGGATTCATTTCAGTCTGGGCGGCGGCGAAGTAGACCCGTCTGATCGCAGGCATTTCCTTATTTTTGCGGATATTTTGCCAAATGCGCAAAATCCGACAGAAAACAACAAGATATACGACAAAGCATCAAATTGCGCCGTGCAGGGAGGTGAGTGCATCAATCTCTTTTCCATTCAAACAGCGGAACGCATATATCTTTTGTGCGCAAACCTCAAATCAACCGGGGCCACGGTAGAGAATTGGCAAACTATTTCCGGCGCGGATTGCTCGCTTACGTCTCTTGACATCACGTACACGCGCCCCGACCCCGAAGCATCTATCAAAGGAACAAGCGCCATTCATGAACCCGGCACTCTTTTTGCGGATGCGGAGATAATCGTTCAATCTCCTCGCGAGGAGCGAAAGACAATCGTGGTTTGGAGTACAGGGCAGATTGCTGTGGAGTAGCGGATGTATTGTGTATAGTGTATTGCGTATAGTGTATGAAAATAAAATTACAAAAAACAAAAAGAAAAAACACAAAGCATTTCGGTGTTTTCCCTATACTCAATACTCAATACCCAATACCCCATACACGCAGGGGCTTCACTCTCATAGAGATGATCGTCGCGGTTTCTCTTTTTACGGTCGTGATGTTTGTCTCGGTCGGCGCCCTCCTTGCGATTATAGACGCGAACAGAAAAGCAAACGCCATCAGAACCACGATGGATAATTTGAATTTTGCAATCGGCTCCATGGCGCGGGATATCCGCACGGGAACAATCTATGCATGCGAAGGGGCGGGGAATTGTCCGGACGGAGGAACCTCGCTCACGTTCCTAAACCAAGACGGAAATACGGTGCGATATTGGCATAATGCGTCTTCAAAATCAATCATGGTAGATAAGGGCGGGGTCTCTCTCTCCATTACGTCTCCGGAGATCCGCATTGAAACGCTCACGTTTTACGTCTCCGGAGTAGGGGCCGACGGCATCCAGCCGCGCGCTGTCATGACCATCAAAGGGAAGACTGGCACAAAAGTAAAAATACAGACCGAACTAAACGTGCAGACGACTGTTTCGCAGAGGAAGACAGAACAGTAAGCGAGAAGAGAGTATAGCGTATAGGGTATGGGGTATGGTGAAAACATGAAACTCAAAACTCAAAACTCAAGGAACAAAAATATCAACATGAATCAGTGTCGCGGATTCACGCTGATAGAAACGCTCATCGCGATATCGGTGCTTTTGCTCGCCATTACAGGACCGCTCACAATTGCCACGCGAGGACTTACGTCTGCCGCGTTTGCGCGAGACCAGGTTGCGGCGTACTATCTTGCGCAAGAAGCGGTAGAGCTTATCAGAAATAAGCGCGACAATAATCACCTCGCAAATGAGAACTGGAAAGACGGCACCGATCCCTGTTTCGTGGAAGACGGATGTTATGTAGATTCGGCGACAGTTGACCCTATATTCACGCCATGCGCGGAAAGCGGCTGCCCCCTTTTGCAAAAAAGTGTAACATCGGGATTTTATAGTTACAGCACTGGGGTCGGCACGGCGCCGTCTCCTTTTACCCGCACAATTAAAATGCAAGATGTTTCCGCGGATGAGTTTTCGGTATCGGTGACAATTGCGTGGAGAACGGGCGTTATAGAGAAGTCATTTACCATACAGGATAATTTTTTGAATTGGTAGTAGCAATCATGAAAACATTGAATCATAAAAGCATGAAATCATTAAATCATAAAAACATGAAAGCATTAAAATATGAAAACATGAAAGCGCGAAACCACAAAAACATAAGGACACGTTCTCGTGATTTCATGTTTTCATGTTCTCGTGACAGAGGTTTCGTGCTTCCGCTCGCAGTTCTTCTCGCGGGGATCCTTCTCTCCATCGGACTTGCGATTTTCTCCATTACCTTAAAAGAGCTCACACTTTCTTCGTCGGGACGCGAATCGCAAATCGCTTTTTTTGCCGCTGACGCAGGCACCGAGTGCGCGCTCTATTGGGATGTCAGACATCCGAATTTCCAGACGACTATTTTTGACACGTATACGGCAAGCGAGAGCGCGTTACCAAAACAGACTTTCTCATACACCGGCGGGAGCCAAACCTTCACCGTTCCCGCGGGCGTCACAAGTGTCACCGTCAAAACCTGGGGCGCCGGTGGAGGCGGCGCTACAAATTGGGGAGGTACAGGGGGACCCGGAGGCGCAGGAGGGTATGTACAAGCAACAGTGACAGTAAGCCCAGGGGAAAATCTTATTGTCGTTGCTGGCAAAGGCGGACAAAAAGGTGATACTCCGGTTGACAATGGATACATGGGCGGCGATGGCGGAGGGTATAGCGGTGTATTTAGAGGAAGTGTCATTCAGTCAAACGCACTTGCAATAGGGGGTGCTGGCGGTGGCGGTTCAAGCAATGGGGGACAAGGCGGTCCCGGCGGTGGGACATCAGGACTTGCCGGGACATCGGCTAGTTCCGGCGGTGGCGGCACACAATCCGCCGGAGGCAGTGGTGGAAACCAGGCTGGTGGAGCGCTCTGTGGAGGCACGGGAGGGTCGAATGGCTCCGCTTGCGGAAGCGCAGGATATAGTGGAGGAGGACAGCGAGGGGTTGGTTCTAGTAACCCTGCTGGCGGCGGCGGTGGAGCCGGATACTACGGCGGTGGTGGCGGTGTTTATGGTGGTGGTGATGGCGGCGGCGGTTCAAGCTATGCGACAACGACCGCAACAAGTGTGACAAATACCGCGGGCTCCGGCACGACACCACCGAATACTTCCGATTCCGACTATGCAAGCGGCATCGGTGTCGGCGGCGCGAATAGCACAAATGGCGGCAACGGGCGCGTGGTGATTTCATGGAGCGGATCTCAGGAAGGAGAACACAAAGCGGTTCCGCAAGGTTCAAATGCATTTTGCGGCGGAGAGGACATTACACTGCCCGCATCCGGTTGGGATGCCAACACCGGTTGGGATAGTGTCGTGTCGGAGGCAAACGCGGTAACAACGACGTTTGATATGAAATTTCAAAACGGCACATGCGCAAGCGTTACCGTCAAGAAAGACAATGGCGCAACGCAGATAGACTCGCGCGGATACAATTCGTGTGATTTCTCAAACCAGCGGCGCGTGGAACGAGGGCTTCGGGTATTGTATTGACCATGGAGAGCGACGCAAAAGACCGAATAGAAAAATTGCGCACAGAGATACGGCGGCACGACCGACTCTATTATGCGCTTGATGCTCCGGAAATAAGCGATGAGGCGTATGACGCGCTCTATCGGGAACTTTCCGCGCTTGAAGCGCAGTATCCTACACTCATAACGCCCGATAGTCCAACGCGGCGCGTGGGCGGGATACCTGCAAAGGAATTCAAAAAAACGAAGCACAAAGTCCCCCAATGGTCGTTTGACAACGTATTTGATTTTGGAGAACTCACAAAATGGGATGAGCGGGTAAAAAAGCTCGCGAAAACGTCTTTGATTGAATATGTCGCTGAATTGAAGATTGATGGTTTGAAGATAGTTTTAACATACGAACATGGCATGTTGGTAACGGGCGCGACGCGTGGCGACGGCGTGATTGGGGAAGATGTGACGGGAAACATAAGAACGATACGAAGTATTCCGCTCTCACTTCCCGAGGAAGTGGATATGGTTGCCGTGGGAGAAGTGTGGCTTCCGCATAGTGAGCTCGCACGTATCAACAATGAGCGCAAAAAAGAAGGTGAACCGGCGTTCGCGAACACACGCAATGCCGCGGCCGGTTCTTTGCGTCAGCTTGATCCGCGTGTTGTCGCGAAACGGAAGTTGGATAGTTTTGTATATGATATTGATGCTCTTCAGTCTATAAAGTCTATAAAGTCAAAAGTCCATAAAGTCGAAAGTCTAAGAACACAGGAAGAAGAATTAAGAATGTTGGAACGGTTTGGATTTAAGGTGAACCCGCATCATCGGGTGTGTAAAAATATCGAAGAAGTGGAAGTGTTTTACAAAGAATGGGCAAAAAAGAAAGGCAAACAGGAGTATGGCATTGACGGGATCGTGGTGAAAGTAAATGATTGTTCCGCGCAGGAAGCACTCGGTTATACGGGAAAATCGCCGCGCTTCGGGATTGCATATAAATTCCCCGCGGAGCAGACAACCACAAAAGTGGAGAACATTTTCGTGCAGGTTGGACGCACAGGCGCATTAACACCAGTTGCCGCACTGGCTCCTGTTCGTATTGCAGGCTCAACAGTGAGACGCGCAACATTGCACAACGAGGATGAGATCAAGCGATTGGACGTGCGGATTGGCGATACGGTGATTTTGCAGAAAGCGGGCGACGTCATTCCGGAAATCGTGCGCGTATTGCCCGAATTGCGCACGGGGAAAGAGAAAATTTTTCACATGCCCGCGAAGTGTCCCGTGTGCGGAAGCCCCGTAAAAAAGGGGACCATAGGACGCCCATCTTCCGCGTCGGTCGGCGTTCGGTCTGCACAGTTCCGCGTCCGCCAGCAGGCGGAAAGCGCCGCTCATTACTGCACAAATAAAAAATGCTTTGCGCAAGAAATTGAGAATCTTATTCATTTTGTGAGCAAGAAGGGGATGAATATTGATGGGCTGGGTGAGAAGATCGTGGAACAATTAGTGAACGAAGGACTTGTGTCTGATTCGGCAGATTTTTATGAACTTTCACTTGCCGATCTGAAACCGCTCGAACGATTCGCCGAAAAATCTGCCGAGAATCTCATCCACGCGATAGAAGCAAGCGAGAAAGTTTCATTACAGAAATTTTTATTTGCGCTCGGTATTCGACACGTGGGAGAAGAGACCGCAGAGCTGATCGCGGAGCATTTCGGAACGCTCGCGAAGATACGAAGCGCGGACGTTGGGAACATTGACGCGATAGAAGGTGTAGGGGAAATCATGGCACGCTCCCTCTACGAGTGGATACACGACAAGAAGAATGAGTCCCTTCTTGATCGTTTGATGAAATTCGTTCATATTCAAAATCTAAAATCTAGAATCCAAAATCTAAAATTAAGCGGCAAAACTTTTGTGCTGACGGGCACACTCTCCTCCATGAGCCGCGATGAAGCAAAAGCAAAGATCAAGTCTTTGGGTGGCAAGGTGACGGGCTCTGTTTCAAAAGAGACTGACTATGTTGTTGTGGGAGAAGATCCCGGATTAAAATTTAAAACAGCGAAAGACCTAAGCGTGGCTATTCTTGCCGAAAAAGAGTTTTTGAAACTATTGACAAAGTAAAGTAAATATGATAAGGTTCAAACCAGCAGCAAAGCCTATTTTCCGGGCTTGATACGGAAATGTTTTTTTGAAAAAGGAGAAGATGATGACCGCAAGAATCACATCGGACCAAAGAAAGCAGTTCAAAAGGTTTGTTGAAGATGCGAGCAATCGCGCACTGAAAAAAGTCCCCTTAGATAAGGATGGCCTTCAGCGACTTTTTAGCCGTGGCGGCGAGTTTCAATCTCACGTCATCGACGGCATCAGCCGTTTTTCGTCGGGCAAGCACCCAGCCGCGGAACTCTTGGAGGAGTATTTCCAGAATGTCTACGACCTCACGCTGGACCTCGCAAATGTCCAGTTTCCAAAGAAAAAAGGATTTACGACATGGATGGCCGTGCCGGCCGAGATTGACAGGGACACGATCATGAAGTGCGTGAGTGAGTATTTCAAGGTGGGGTCGTATGCATGGAAAACGCCAATTGCGGCAAACATTGACCGCAAGCTGGAGCAAAAGCGACCACAAGGGCTTTACGTTTTTGCCCACCGCGGGGGTGACGAACCGGATGACGTTCACCGCAACAAATCCCACGATGATGGGATGGCGCAGAACCTCATTTTCCTCAATCCGAAGGAATATCTCCTGGCGAGCGGTTTCCACCGCTACATCAAGGGCTATTTCATGGACAGGAAAGGGTGGACGCGCACATCTTCACTCTGGTCCGCTGGCTACTTGGTGCTCGGCAGCTGGAACGATGCGAGCGCGCTACTCTGCCTCAGCTTCGGCAGCCGCGACGACCGCAGTCCGGGCCGCGGTCTTCGTGAGGCAGTTTTCGCTTAATCCTTTTCACTTTTTCTCTTTCCTCGCACGCTTGCTTCGGCAGGCGTGTTTTTTTGTTATACTTATATTTGGCTGATAAGCTAGTTCTCGCAGGAGAATGATAGTTTGCCAACATTTGAAACTGCCTGTTGATACTTGCGCACAGATTATTCAGTAAAGTTAAGGTGCGACACATTGCCCGCGACTGCGGGAGAACACAGAGACCTTGGTATAATTACATTGAGGAAATCAGGGGAGTCGGTGCTATGGATTGGTATCAACAGAAAGACTGTGGTCCGATGGCAACTTGGTGAACGGCAACTGGAACGATGCGAACGCGCTACTCTGCCTCAGCAGCGGCTACCGCGACAACCGCAATCCGGACAACGGTCTTCGTGAGGCAGTTTTCGCTTAATCCTTTTCACTTTTTCTCTTTCCTCGCACGCTTGCTTCGGCAGGCGTGTTTTTTTGTTATACTTATATTTGGCTGATAAGCTAGTTCTCGCAGGAGAATGATAGTTTGCCAACATTTGAAACTGCCTGTTGATACTTGCGCACAGATTATTCAGTAAAGTTAAGGTGCGACACATTGCCCGCGACTGCGGGAGAACACAGAGACCTTGGTATAATTACATTGAGGAAATCAGGGGAGTCGGTGCTATGGATTGGTATCAACAGAAAGACTGTGGTCCGATGGCAACTTGGTGAACGGCAACTGGAACGATGCGAACGCGCTACTCTGCCTCAGCAGCGGCTACCGCGACAACCGCAATCCGGACAACGGTCTTCGTTCAGAAGTTTCAGCACGGGATGCCCGCGAGCTAATCTCGCGGGCTTTGTGCGAGATATTTTATCCAGCCACTCGCCATTTTTGAAGTTTCAATAGTATGATGTTCAATGCGTATATACGCTTTTTCGGGGATAATATTCATTTCGTATTCAAAATCTAAAATCTAGAATCCAAAATCTAAAATTAAGCGGCAAAACTTTTGTGCTGACGGGCACACTCTCCTCCATGAGCCGCGATGAAGCAAAAGCAAAGATCAAGTCTTTGGGTGGCAAGGTGACGGGCTCTGTTTCAAAAGAGACTGACTATGTTGTTGTGGGGGAGGACCCGGGTTCAAAATATGAAAAAGCGAGAGAGATGGGCGTGGAGATAGTGAGCGAGAAAAAGTTTTTGGAGATGACAGGCGCATAATTCCCCCCTCCCCCATACACTAATTTCGTCATAGGATGAAATTAATGTATGGGAGGAAAACTCAATGTGCAAAAAAATTGTCCTGTTGCTTGCGCGCTTTGCGGGGGGGGTATACTGAACACAGTATATATTTACACGTTTTCATTTTTATACGCATGAAATCACATACATCACTCTCGCGCGTTTTTGCAATCGTCCTCATTATTGGCGCATTTCTTGCGCCGCAGGTATCATCGGCAGTCACCGTTGAAGAATTGCAAGCGCAAATCAACTCGCTTCTTGCGACGATTGCGTCTCTGCAAAAACAATTGGGAATAGCGGAAACCGCACCGCCCCCCAAAGAATGTTACACGTTTGTGAATACTATGCGCATCGGCGCAAGCAACCCCGATGTATCTCATCTGCACATATTTCTCGAAAAAGAAGGGTTCGCGGTTGATGCGACGGAGAAATCGTCTTTTACTTTCGGCGAGGGAACGGCGTCCGCGGTTTCTGGGTTTCAAGAGAAGTATAGGGACGATGTACTTACTCCACTTAATTTGAAATACGGCACCGGGTTTTTCGGAAAAGCGACGATGAATAAATTAAACACGCTGTACGGGTGCGGAATTGGCGTGCCGGCTCCTCGACCGATTCCGGTTCCCACTCCGTGGCCGCCAGTATCTCCGACACCCCCGCTGCCTGTTTTTGACCCTGCGACCGCGGTCTGCGCACAGCCGCCGATGCCGCCGTGTAGGTCCGGATTTATGTGTATACAAGTTATGCCCACGCCGACCACATACGCAAACGAAGAGTTGGCGAAGAAAGCCGGCGCAGAGATTCTCTATAAAGGAATGTGTCGTCCGCCTGTCAATATTCCGCCACCGCCGACTATCACCGTTCTTTCTCCGAACGGAGGGGAGACGTGGCAAATCGGACAAAGCAAGAAAATTTCTTGGTCAATGGAAAATATTCCGAGCACCGCAGTTCTTTATTTATCGCTCGTTTCAGGTCCGACCCCCATAGATTTAGAATCCGTTAATCCCATCGGCTCTACAAATAGCGTTGACCTTGTATTACCAAGTGGCGGATGCTTTGGGGATGTTTGCTACCCTGGCGGCATATTGCCGGGCAATTACAAAATCTCTGCGACTGTTTACGACAAACCGAATCCTGGTTTTGCTATTTCTGTCGTGCCAGATAGTTCTTATACACAGCCAAAAATAATTGCCAGTGATGTGAGCGACGTGTCATTTAGCGTTGTAGCGGCAGTAGGTACCAAAACGGCGCCGACAATGACCCTTACTGCAAATCCAATGACAGTTAATTCCGGGCAGTCAACACAACTTTCATGGACTTCGACAAACGCCACATCCTGTGTGCCAACATCAAACATTGGATATTGGGGGGTTTCAGTTGGTGGTTCTACGACAGGACCTATTTATACAACGACGACATTTACCGTTGTTTGTAGCAGTCCCGGTGGTTCAACAAGCAAGTCGGTGACTGTAACAGTAACCTCCACCCCCTCCATCACCGTCCTCTCACCGAATGGGGGAGAGACGTGGACACTCGGCACTACGCGGACAATTACATGGTCAAGTAACAATATTCCCTCCAACCATTTCATCACAAACATTGAGTTGGTAAACTCTAGTGGTGGAAGATATAGTGTTCTAGATAATACACCGAACGATGGATCAGAATCTGCTTTTCTTCCGTTTTTCATTCCACAGGGGATATATTGGCTTGAAATCATGACGGCACTAAACGGGCAAGCCATTATAGACAAAAGTGATGGACCAATCACAGTTATTGGAGCAATAAGCACCGCAAGCGCGCAATCCGTGAGTCAAATGGCAAGCGCGCTAGAGGCAGGAAGACAAGCACTTCTTGGGCTTCTCAAGTTGCTTAACAGGTAGATTTTTGACGTGTATTTTTTAAAGCCGCCGCGAGAATATCAATGTTCTTGTGGCGGCTTTCCGATTTTGACAAAATCGGCTATGATAACGCGTATGAACGAAGAAGACGTGCGAAAGCTTGCGGCTCTCTGCCGTATTGACCTTACCGATGAAGAAGCGGACAAATTGCGCTCCGATATGGAGAGCATTTTGGGATACATTTCGGAGATTAAGGAGGTTGTTGCCCTAAACGGCTCCGCCGTCGGGCAAGCCGATACACACCGCAATATCCTGCGTGAGGATGAAGAACCGCATGTTTCCGGTATGTATACGGAAGATATCCTTGCGGCGGCACCTGATCAGGAAGACGGATATGTGAAGGTCAAAGCAATCCTATAAGGAAAGTATAAGTATGAGGTATAAGTATATGGTATGAAAATAGACATTCGGGGACTTACAATAAAGAAAGCACATAGCGACCTTGTGGGCGGGAAGTATTCCGCGCGAGACCTCGCGGAAGCGTATCTTGCGGAAGCGGAGAAACGAAATCCTTCACTGAACGCATATCTGGAGATTTTTGACGATGTTCTACTACAGGCGGACGCAGCGGACAAGAAAATAAAAGAAGGGACGGCGACGGCACTGACCGGAATTCCGCTTGCGATCAAAGATAATATTTTGATTAAGGGGCGCGTTGCGAGTTCGGCATCGCGTATTTTGGAAAATTATACAGCATCGTATGACGCGCATGTAATTGAAAAATTGAAAGATGCCGGTGTGGTATTTATCGGACGCACCAATATGGACGAATTCGCGATGGGCGGTTCAACGGAGAATTCGGCATACGGACCGACAAAAAATCCGCACGACGAATCGCGCGTTTCCGGCGGTTCCTCGGGTGGCTCGGCGGTCGCGGTGGCCGCAGATTTAGCATTGGGTGCCCTTGGCTCCGATACCGGAGGTTCAATCCGTCAGCCGGCATCGCTCTGCGGCATTGTGGGATTGAAACCGACATACGGAGCGGTGTCTCGCCGCGGTGTTATGGCGATGGGGAGTTCTCTTGACCAGATTGGGCCGTTTGGGAAAACGGTGGAAGACACGGAAATCATCTGGAACGTGATTCGTGGGCATGATCCTAAAGACAGCACCTCAATAGACACGGATAAACGCGGATATAAAAACGCGGATAACGCGGATAGAAAATTTCGTATCGGTGTGCCGGAGGATTTCGTCTCCGGAGAAGGCATTGATGCGGACGTGCTTTCAAATTTTCGTGAGACGTTGGAGAAATTGAAAAGCGCGGGGCATGAGATCATTCCCGTTTCGCTTCCGCACGCGAAATACTCTCTCGCAAGCTACTACATCGTGATGCCGGCGGAGGCGTCAACAAACCTTGCTCGGTTTGATGGTGTGCGCTACGGGCTTCATATAAGCGGAGAGAGCGGCATTGATGATTACAAAAAAACGCGTGCCGCTGGATTTGGTCCGGAGGTGCGCCGCCGTATTATGCTCGGCACCTACGTACTTTCTGCAGGGTACTACGATGCATACTATGGCAAAGCGACCGCGGTGCGCGCTCTGATACGGAAGGATTTTGACGACGCATTCGGAAGTGTTGACGCCATTGCAACGCCGACCTCTCCCGTGCCGGCGTTTAAAATAGGAGAGAAAGCGGACGACCCGCTCTCCATGTACTTGGCGGATATTTTCACCGTGCCGGTCAATCTTGCGGGAGTGCCTGCGATTTCAGTTCCGTCGGGATTCACACAGCAAGAAGGAAAAAAATTACCGCTCGGTTTTCAAATCATCGCGCCGCATTTCCGGGAAGACGTCTTATTTACGCTTGGCCGCGCCGTGGATTATAATAATGAAAAATAACTTCGCACATGAATAATAGTTTTGACAAAGCAGGGGAGAGAGTTTTGGGGTGGCTTATTTCGATTGGCGAAGAAGGCGGCATTTCGGGATTGGCAACGCCCGCGGATCAATATCAGGTCTCGGGGATGAATATTTTTGCGAGCATTCTATCCGTTTTCTTTATTACCATTATTCTCTATTCTCTCGTGCGCATGTATGAGATCAGGAGGAATGAAAAAAAGAAATTGCATCTCGCCGACTTATTCTAATAATGTTGGAAAGGAGAAAAAATAATCTTCCAGCATCACCCTATATACTCTTATACTAGTGTTTTGCAAAACACTAGCATGAATGTTCACCGCACTTTTTGTCCAATCCATTTGAATGGATTGGGCGGAGTAATATTTTTGGTTCTTCTGTTCAAATCCAACCAACATACATGCACAAAAGACGCACCAAACGCGTCTTTTGTAAAATTGTAGCGGGGGTTGGAATATTCACTGCTCGCTCGTTTCACTCGCTCCGCTTTAAAACCATGCGGTTTTAATATTTCCACCACGGGGAACTCCCGTTCCCCGACCCCCTCCCGGTTCAAACTAAACCCCCGCATTTATGTAAAGCAAAAGCGCGCTTGCGCGCGCTTTCACAATCTTGTAGCGGGGGTTGGATTTGAACCAACGACCTTCAGGTTATGAGCCTGACGAGCTACCGGGCTGCTCTACCCCGCAATATTATCCTGCCGTTTTCTTTTTTGCAGGTATGAGCCACTCGTCTCCTGACGAGTCATATCTGATGTGCTCTACCCCGCAATGCGTCATAAAAACATGAAATCACGAGAGCATAAAATCATAAAACCGCAAGAAAACCGATGCCGTTTTTATAATGTGATGTTTTCAGGTTCTTGTGCCCCGCAGTATACGCCGAATGTGTTGAAAATGCAAGACAATCGTGGTATTGTAGTGAGCGTCGTTTTGACTTTGTCGGCGTAGCTCAGTTGGTTAGAGCACAGCACTCATAAAGCTGAGGTCGGAGGTTCAATTCCTCCCGCCGACACACTTGGTTTGTAAAGAGGATTTTTTCTGATAGACTGCCAAGAATGCGGCTGTAGCTCAACGGTAGAGCACTCGCCTGTCACGCGAGAGGTCGTGGGGTCAGCACCCATCAGCCGCGCAAAATAAAACCCTGGAATGGGTTTTAATTTTGTGTGGCTGAAACAAGTGACCTGCGTCACTTGTGGTGGGTGCTGACGGGCGGAGCGTTATGAGGCCAGTAAGCCGAATCGCGAGCAGCGGTCTGCGAGTTTATTTTGCGACGGCAAAATAAAACTTGTAGACAAACCCATCAGCCGCGCATCTCAACACACCCTGGCATATGCTGGCGCGTTACACAAAAGCCGCCGAACGTTCGCGCGTTCGGCGGGTTTTACATTGTTGCGCCGGTGTTTCCGGTGCAGTACACTATATATATAACATTGTTTCTTCATGCTCTCGCCAATCACTAACGTCATCGCTTC
>JBBUEZ010000012.1:33916-39792 GCA_038056715.1 Patescibacteria group bacterium | reverse complement strand
ATGTTTTAGGGGGATGCTAGGCATCGACAAGTGATTTCCCTTTATGTGTGCGAAATCAAGCTGTGATAACTTGCAAAACTGTCACATACGATAAGTGCAAACTTGTCATCTAAGGTGTTCGGAGTTCGTTCTCCGTACGCTCCCGCTTTCGCTTTAGCCTAACCCTTCGGGGCGGCCGAGCATCTCTGATGCTTTAGGCGTAAAGCAGGCGTTTTCCCCTCTCGCACACGTGGAGAGAGGCAGAGCGACATAACATCGTGCGTAGGATGAGAGAGTGTTTCGGCTCTCACCCGAAACTAAGGAGCACAGCGGGGTGAATTTTCGCCGATCTTTTATTCTCCCGCTTACACAAGATCGGACACATTTCGTAGACGCGCATGAATCGGTCATTTGCACGGCGGTTCAATTCCGCCCATCTCCACTCGACTCGTTTAGCTACGCTAAACTCGCTCGTGGTAAACCACCACTTCGCAAAAAGCCGCTCCTAGGAGCGGCTTTTTGCGAAGTGGTGCACGCACGGTACAGCATCTCATTGACTCTTTGAGTGCGTGCGCATATAGTGAACATATGCCGCAAGCGAGACGAAACGCATTTTGGTTTTATGGTTTCTTTTTTACAAAAGAAGCCGGTTTCGTTGTGCGTAGCAGGGAGTAATCCCAAACGTATCAAAGAAAGCCGGCGAATAGCCGGTTTTTTTGTTCTTTATTTTATTTTCCGCCAAATAATTCCGAATCAACCGACAGGAGGATTAATGAAAGCGCCATCGGAAATTGCTGTCACGACCCTTGATATCGTTATAAGGGACATCATTCATGTCTTGGACGAGTTTGGATCGCGGCTTGTTCTCACCGATACAGAGGGTCGCGTATGGACCATCTCCGGCAACTGGATGGACAAACACGTATACATTCAGCGAGGGAAAATTGTCCGCCTCCTTTTGAACGAGAAGGGGAAAGCAATAGGGTTGGAACCGGTTTGGTGATATCTCCTCACCCAAATCGCAAGACCGGCGCACGCGCCGGTCTTTTTGTGTGTATGTTGTTGACTTTCGTCGGTTCATCACGTACTATAGCGTTTATCCCGCATAGGCGGGATTTTCAAACAAAAAACCTTGAATCAAAGAGTACGAATCAACAGAGGCATACGGGCGGCGGAAGTGCGCCTTATCGGATCAAACGGCGAAAATATCGGCGTAGTTTCCACTGACGAGGCGCTCAAAAAAGCGGAGGCGGAACAGTTGGACTTGATTGAGATCTCGCCGAATGCCGTGCCGCCAGTCGCAAAGATCATGGACTACGGCAAGTTTCAGTACGTAGAGAGCAAAAAAGAGCGCGACGCGAAAGCAAAATCTCACACGACCGAAACAAAATCACTGCAGATCAAGATAGGTACGGGAGAACACGACCTCGCGCTCAAAGCGAAAAAAGCGACCGAATGGTTGAAAGAAGGGCACCGCGTCCAAATGGAACTCTTTCTCTCCGGACGAGCAAAGTACATGAAGGAGGATTTTTTGAAGGAGCGGCTTAATCGCATTCTTGTGCTCATTGCGGGAGATTATAAAATTGCAGACGGTCCGCGCAGAGGCCCCAAGGGACTTTCGGTGGTGTTGGAAAGAGCGGCAAAACAAACACGACACCAATCCACAAATGGGCACGAATGACACGAATAATAATGCTGTTGCGACCTATTCGTGTTATTCGCATGTATTCGTGGATTAGTGTCGCATGTATTCGTAATTCATATCATGAAAACAAACAAATCATATTCAAAAAGACTGCGCGTAACCAAAAACGGAAAAGTCATCGCGCGAAAACCGGGATTTAACCATTTCAACGCGAAGCAATCGCGCACGCATCAACTTGCCGGCAAAAAGGGTGTAGAAATGTTCCTCACTCCGAAGTGGAAAAGTCGCGTCCTTCCCCGTACTCCGTAATATTTTCCTTATACTTGTCCCTTATACTAACCCCTAATCATCATGACACGAGTCAAACGAGGAACTACCGCACTGAAACGCCGCAGAAACGTCTTGAAACAGACGAAGGGGTATCGCCATGCGCGGAGCGGCAAAGAGCGCGCGGCACGCGAAGCAATCGTGCACGCGGGTGCGCACGCGTTTGCGCATCGCCGCGACAAGAAAAGCGATTTCCGCCGCTTGTGGCAGGTGAAGATTAATGCGGCAATACGACCAATGGGTCTCTCATATTCAAAGTTCATGGGTGCGCTCAAAAAAAAGAATATTGGCATTGACCGCAAGATTCTTGCTGACCTTGCAGAACACAACCCAGACACTTTCGCCCGCGTTGTAGCAGAGGTGAAAGCGTGATGATCTTTGTCGGAGTCTCCGCGATGCGTGCAGAATCCCTCTGTCCGCATCGTCATTGAGCGTTCCCGCCCCTCCTCCTCCCTGAGGGACTCGGGTTTACGCGCGCCCGCTGCACTCCTCTTTGTGCGGCGGTTTTTTTATGCCATTTTCTTGATCTTCGCAAGAAACACCGGAATCTTTTTAAAATCTTCCTTGAGAACGGCGCGGAGTGAGCCGTTGTAGAGCGCCGCTGCGGGATGATAGAGAGGAAGAACTGCAAACTTCTTCCCCGTGCGCGAACTGACAAGATGAAAAAGCGTTCCATGCGCACCTGTGATTGTTTTATCCGCAGAAATGAATCGCCACATCGCGTGGCGTCCAAGTGTCGCAATAAGAAGAGGGTTGATCGCCTCAATTTGGCGAAAAAGAAATGTCTCTGTGCAGATATTCGCTTCTTCCGGTTCCGGATCGCGATTCTCTGGCGGTCTGCATTTCACGACATTGGTCACAAACACATCCGCGCGCGTTTTCCCGATGTCAGAGAGCATCTCATCCAAAAATTTCCCCGCCGCGCCGACAAAAGGGATACCTTGTTTGTCCTCCTGCGCTCCCGGTCCTTCGCCAATGAATAAAACCTCCGCACTCGCACTTCCCGATCCTGGGACTGTGTTTAATCGTCCGCTTCCAAGCGGACAGCGATTACACGCGCGGATCTCTTCGGCAATCCGATCTATCAGCACATTTTTTGATTCCACCGCACCCATAGTATAAGAAAAAAGCGGGTTACCTTATTCTTCAAGCGGCCGATAACTATACGTCATCGTGTCGGTCACTTTTTCTTTCTTCACAAGGGCGATCAGTTTCTCCACAAGTACGTTCGGGTCGGACTCAAATATAATATTGTCGCGCGTGCGATTTGCCCGCGCAATAATATCTTTAATGGTATCATCCGTCGTCCACCCGCCTTCCAAAATCCCAATGGGCTTACCGTCTTCAAACGCAACGGTAAATTCATGAATCGTCCCGACGCGGCCGCATCCGATAATAATTGCGTCTGACGAGCGCGTAAGCAAAAGGTCGCGCCCCGCATAACCAAAACCGGTATAAATAAGAAGATCCATGTAGTCTATGGGGAGACGATATGCCTCCACATGCTCGCGCTCGGATGCGGCGGGCGAAAGCCCGATGGAAATGCCGCCCTCCTCCTTCATACCGATAGATGCCCAGAGTGGAAATCCTGTCGTCGCACCGGAAACAAGCACTGCGCCATTCCGTGCAATCGCTCTCCCAACTTTTTTTGCTTTATCAAGGGCTTCTTCTCCGCAATGCGCAGTGTCCGCCGCGCCCGAGACCGCGATTTTGATGCGCGCGTGTCCGTGCGCTTCGTTTTTGTCGCGAAATATCATGATTCTCATTATACCGCGCGAGAAAACTATTACAAACGTATTTCCACCTTCTCACTCTTTTTCGGCACCATCGCGTTCACGCCGACGTAATCGCGCAACCGCTGCGCAAGAAAAAGAGACGCTTTCGGTTCGCCCATGACTACAAACACTTTCTCCAGCCCCTCCATGGCTTCGTGCACAAATGATACAAGCCCTTCTGAATCGCGGTGACCGGAATATCCGCCGATCTTTATGATACGCGCTTTAACCGGCACCAATGCTCCCATAATGACCACCTCTTTGGCGCCTTCTTCCAAAAGACGCCCCGTCGTGCCGACTCCTTGGTACCCGACAAGTAATACGGTTGAGTTCGGGTCCGGAAGATAACGTTTCTCGTGATGCAAAACGCGCCCGCCTTGCGACATGCCGGAACCCGCAATGATGATTTTTGGATTCGGCACATCACCTATCGCAATTGACTCATCCGCCGCCATTGTTAATTTCAATTTCGGGAATTTGAAAATATCATCCCCGTGTTTTTGCGCTTCGTGCGCCATGCCGTTTAAATATGAAAAATATTTCCGATATACTGCGGTTAGTTTGATCGCAAGCGGAGAATCCAAAAATACTGGGACCGACGGAATACGCCCTCCCTCCACCAATCCGTTTATCTCCGAGAGAAGCACTTGCGTGCGTTCAAGCGAAAATGCGGGGATGATGAGCGCGCCGCCTCGATGAATCGCCCCCTCAATCGCGTCTTCCAGCATCTCTTTGCGACGGGAAAGATTTTCATGACTCTTGTCGCCGTAGACGCTTTCCATGACGAGATATTGAACACCCGAGACAGCCTCCACTTCCGGCAAAAGAAGCGGGGGCGTATTTCCGAGGTCTCCGCTAAATGCAACGGAGCGCCCGGCGCGCGACATAACCGCTATTGCAGAACCGAGCACATGTCCGGAATTCCTAAACCGGCACATATATCCTCCAGTCGGTAATTCAAAATCCGCATTATACTTCTCCGTACGCCACAATTTCATCGCTTCTAAAACATCTTTTTCGTCATAGAGTGGTTCTGCCTTTTTCTCGCGCGCCTCGCGCGCGATAACGCGCGCGCTGTCTAAAAGCATCAGCTCCGCAATCTCTTTTGTGGGCGGCGTTGAAATAATCGGTCCTTTAAACCCCGCGCGTACAAGCTTCGGTATGCGTCCGATATGGTCAATGTGTCCATGTGTCACAATAAGCGCATGTATCGTCTTCGGGTCAAAGGGGAAAGATTCCTCGTTTTCTTTGTTGCATATCTTATCGTCATCGCACCCTTGGAAAAACCCGCAATCAATAAGGATGCGGGCGCCGCTCTCTTTGTCTTCCAAAAGGAAATTAGAACCCGTAACGGTTTCTGTTCCTCCGAAAAAAGAAATTGTTGATGTGTTAGTCATTGGCAAATTCGCTGTCTTTGATGCCGCGATCCTTACTCGCGCGTCCACTCAAAAAGAATGCGTATGTGAGAGCGCCGGCGATTCCGGCGCCGAGATCGGAAAGCGTGTCAACCGGATCATTACTAAAACGCGAAAGAACAATCTGGTCTATATTCCATTCAAACGCCTCCCACAGAAGTCCTATTGCGGCAATGGCGAGTATGGGCACCCCAAAAAAAATAAAGCGATTTTCAAGATCTCGCGAAATCCATTTTGATATCAAAAAGAGCGCCATGCCTCCGATCCAAACACCGCCCAACACGTGCACTAAAATGTCATACCACCAAATGCTCCAATACCAGAAAAAATAAAGTGCCACAATATGCAAAGCGGCAATAACATATAAAAGCGTGGTTAGCCACACGAATGTTTTTTTCCGTCCGCTTTCCATGTGGGCATTAGTATATCACAAAAAATTGCCCGATTAGGCGGACCCTTCGGTAGAACCCGTTGGTCAAAAAACAGTCGCACCTAGCGTAGCACGGTGGATGTATTTTATTAACAAAAACACCCCGCGTGGGGTGATCTTTATTGTGTACATTTACCAAACACTCGGTGTTTGGTAAATACGGGGGGTTGGTCAAGATAACAGTTGCACCTAGCGTGACGTGGTGAACATGCTTAATCAACAAAAAACACCTCGTGGTTGAGATGTCTTCTGGTAGAGCCGTTGGTCAAAAAACAGTCGCACCTAGCGTAGCGCGTGGTGAATGT
>JBBUEZ010000012.1:0-33816 GCA_038056715.1 Patescibacteria group bacterium | reverse complement strand
GGTGAATGTCTGCATGCAACAAAAAATCCGCCCTTTTCGGCAGATTCTTTGGTAGAGCCGTTGGTCAAAAAACAGTCGCACCTAGCGTAGCGCGTGGTGAATGTCTGCATGCAACAAAAAATCCGCCCTTTTCGGCAGATTCTTTGGTAGGGCCGTTGGTTATTAACCTAGCGATAAGCCAGGTGGGTGTCCTATGCACAAACGCCAAGGCGTCGGTGCTATGTTGGAATCCCTTGATATTTATAACCTAGATAATATCCCAAGCGACCCTGTGCTTATTGTAACGCCAAAGGAAAAAGAAAAGCAACATTGACTGCCACGCACATATGATTCCTAACTCTTACTACTCACTCTTTCCGTCCAAATTCACATCGTAGAGTACCTGCTCTTGAACAATCCTGTAATCAAATATCTCTTCTTGCTTGAACCAATACGCTATCTCTTTTTCCGCCTCCCCTACTGTCCCAGATGCGTGTATGAGATTACGGATCGCGCGGCTATCCTGATCGGACATCTGATACGAATCAAGCATATAATCCCCGCGAATGGTTCCCACATCGGACGTGAGCGGCTCGGTGCCTCCCGTAATTTTTCTCACGATAGAGACAACGTGTGCGCCCTGCCATACCATTGCGATCACCGGTCCAGCCGTCAAATACTTTTTGAGACTTTCTAAAATAACCGCCGTGATCGCAAGCGGGTCTCGTGAGGGTGGCTCTATCCCTTTCTTCTCATATCCGGCAATTGTCTTCTCTCCGGTGATCCTTCGCCATTCCGGATCAAGCGTATAGTGTTTTTCCACATGCTCCACAGTTGGGACGAGCATTTTGATCCCGACTAATTTAAGACCGATGCGTTCATATCGCTTGACCATTTCGCCAACCAAGGACCGTTGGATCCCGTCTGGTTTTACGATGACAAGTGTTCGTTCTTCTTTGGGGTGTGCCATATAAATAAATTTCTTACGTGGATATTAACTTGAAAATAATGGGCATATCCTAACAATAAAGACACGTAAAATCAAATCGTCGTATCTATATACTCCGAAATCGGGCGAGAATCTCCTCTTCCACCTCCGCGCGTGGGCGGCCATATTTGAGATACGAAAGTTCTTTTATTTTTTCCACGACGGCAGGGTTTCCTTTCGGCGATGGATACGTTTCCATGGAAAACGGAAGTGTCGGTTTATTGTTCGCGAGCATGCGCACATAGGCGTTGAAGTTATCCACGCTAATGAGATCACGCTCGGAGAATACCGGCTCAAATTGCTTCACGAGAAACTCGGCATCTTTTGCCCCCACGCGAAAGACCGCCATGGAGCCGACGTTGCCGAATACCGCATCGCGGATTTCTTCATCCAACTGATCAATGAATTGGTGCGCGATATTGAGCGAGACGCCGTACTTACGCGCCTCGGAGAGAATGGTCGCAATGGAGGGCGTCGTGATATTTTGAAACTCGTCCAGATATAAATAAAACGGCGGCAGATTTTTTCCTATGGAATCCACGCGCGAGAGCGCCGCCATCAAAATCTTCCCCACGATGATGAGACCGATCAAATTCGAGTTAATATCGCCTAAACGCCCTTTGGAGAGATTCACCAAAAGAATTTTCCGATTATCCATAACATCGCGCATGTTGAACGCGGACTTCTCCTGCGCAATAATCGGGCGCATAATTTCGTTTTGCGTGAAGATGTCAAACTTACTGGTTACATACGGCACATAGTTAGCGAGCCCCTGTTCTCCGCTCGTCTTTTCCGCATTCTGCCAAAACATGATAAGTTGCGGATTCTTCGTGTGTGAAAGTTTCAAGTCGCGAAATTTTTTATCGGACAAAACGCGCAAAATCTCCATGAGGGTGCTCCCCGACTCGGGATGTTCCATGACAAGCAGAGCGCCGCCGCGAAAATACTGTTCAAATGCCGGTCCCATTGATTCCGGAATCGCGCCGTAGAGTTTCTTGAATATGCCAAAGAGTTCGTCCACAATAAGCGTCTTTTGCTCAGGATATCGCGGGTCAAATTCAAGCATGTTGAGCCCCATCGGTCGCGCCGTGTATCCGGGGTCAAAATAAATCACGTCGTCCAATCGCTCTTTGGGAATGTTCGCGAGAATATCCTGGATATCGCTTCCGTGCGGGTCTATCATGCACACGCCGCGTCCGGCCTGAATATCCTGAATAATCATGTTCTTAAATGTCACCGTTTTTCCGGTGCCCGTCTGTCCAATCACATAGAAATGGCGGAGGCGGTCGGAATCGGAAAAATAAATCGGTGTTTCTTTGCCGCGATAGCGATTCACGCCCAAGAGCACGCCATCACGCGGCAAATCAAGAGGCGCGGAGGCAGTACCGGCTTTTGCAACTTTCAAAATCGGCGATTCCGTTTCTTTCACGGGAAAATGAAGAATGGTGGAAAGTTCCATGAGGTTGAGCGGGAAACCGTCTCCTTCATTCCACGCGCGGTAGGAAAATTCCTTAAAGAGCGCGAGCGCCGCCCTTCCTTTTTCATATTTCCATACGATGCCGTTCCCTTGAGCGTTCGTAAACTGGTTGAATGCCGCCTCTATATCGCTTAAAATTGCCTGGGCGCGCGTCTCGTCTTTCGCGGAGGCAATGACGCGAATATTCGTATTGACAATCGTGCTTCCGATTTTTTTCTTAATCTGCTCCACCGCGCTGTCGTCGATTAGTTTCTCCGACGCGTCCTGGTTTTTCTTTTTCTTCACCGCACCGATGCCAAAAATTTCTTTCTTGACCGTTTTTATAATTTCCCCTCCGATACCTTCAGGAACGTTGATGGCATGTTTCGTCGGCACGCCTTTGCGCACTTCTTCCAGCGCGTGCCCGTATTTTTTCACGAAATAACTCCCCGCCGGCGCGACAACAATCTGAATCGCCGCGCCCTCTCCCTCGTGCGCGATTTTTGAGAACGCATTTAATATGACGTTGAGAGGGTCAGTATCAAACTCGTCATACATTTTGAGCGGAAACACGGGGCTCCGCAAGGATTCCGCGGAGGCGCCCACAGACGCCCCCGTGTCGTTGAAAATGTTGTAATCGTCTGGCATCTCGTCTATTTTCGCGTCGGGAAACACCGCCTGCACCTGTTTTGCCAAGAGGTCGGACTTTCGCGACGGAACGCCGACGTAAAAGGATACTTCGGAGCCGATATGGGGAAGCGCGATTTCAATCGTAAAATAATTTTTCCCTGCGCCCGCTATCCCGCCGTCGGACACCGACATCATGCCCGCATAGAATTGCTCCATCGCAGAGAGTATGTCTTTAAGTGCTTTGGCGCGGTCTTGGTCGTTCTTTTCCGTAAATTTCGGAAGTGCAATCTGATAGAGTCGCATATCCAAAGAGCGATAGAGCGGTTCACGTTCGGAAAGTCCGCGGATGCTTCCCGCCGCGGCAAGATACTGCACCAAAAAGCGGTGAAAGTCATCCATGACATGCGGGTTTCCCAGTTTCTCCGCAATACCAAACGCATTCTTTATTCCTTCTGTTTGCAAGTGTCCAAGCAGCTCCTCCATGACCGTATCGTGCCGCTCCGGTGAAAGACGGAGAGCAATCCCCTCCGTTTCATGTTCAGGCATGCGAAACGAATCCGCCAGCACCTTTTCCGGTGCCGCTTTTTGATATGCGGCGATCGTTTCCTTTGCGAGATGCTCGCGTTCAGACGCGCGCGGAGCGCGGCCAAGCGCCCCTTCGCGCCTCGCGAGTTCTTCCTTCAAATATGCGATTTCTTCTTCCGGATTCTTAAATTGCTCTTTCTCCGCATGAAATTCCATTGAAGCATTATACCTCATTCGCGCCGCGAGCAGAAAGAGGTTTTCTCCGGATGCGGGCATGCGATACAGAGCGCATAATTATCTCATTACTATCTTACTATATAGTAAGATAGTAATGAGATTTCTACTTCTTGGTCTTTCAGAGGTCATCGTTTATCATACGCACGATCTCTGGAAACTTCTCTATCTGGAAGTGTCCCTTTATATGTTTGTATATAATGATATTCGCATGTTTCAATTTGCGCGCATATTTCTCGGCATGTGCGGGAGGAACTACGTCGTCATTTTTTGAAAAAAGGAGAGTCAGTCTGCGCGCGCTTTTTTCCAAGCGTGAAAGATTTTTTTGAAGTATAAATCCGCCCACAAGGTCTTCACCTGGAAGAGAGTTATCAAACGGCGGACAGACGAGATAAATAGAACGGATCCTTTTGGGGAACGTATGTTCCGAAAGATATTTTGCAAGAAAAATTCCTCCAAGAGAGCCACCGATCAGAATAACCCCATGTCGCAGATGCGGGATATACCGTTCAAAATAAATCTTCCAATCTTCATATTTTGCATTCTCCGCAATCGGCATCATGGGTCTTATAATTTCACAACGTTTTCCCAGTTTCTGATCCATATAATCACCGTGCCACCGTTTTTTCTTCACGAGAGAAATGTCGCGCGTCTTAAGATATTGAATATAATCCTTCCTGCTTTTGAAAGTCATCCCGCCATGTATGAAAAGTATTTGCGTTTTCTTTTTCATGTCGTTCAGAGGTTATGGAGTAAGAATCTCCGCCGCGCCGGCAGTAATAAGAATCGTCTTTTCGTAATGCGCGCTTCGTTTTCCGTCGCGCGTTTTGTATGTGTATCCATCTCCCGCAATCTTCACCGAAGCACCACCTTCATTAAAAATCGGCTCTAGCGCAAGCACCATCCCCGCTTCCAAAAGTGGCCCTGTTCCTGCCAGTCCGATATTAGGAACGAACGGCTCTTCGTGCACATGGTGCCCCACTCCATGCCCGCCCAATTCAACGACGACGGAAAATCCATATTTCTCCGCGACAGATGCGATTGCATCGGAAATATCTCCGACTCTTTTGCCGGCACGCGCAACATTGATCCCGTTCTCCAACGCCTCGCGAACGGAGGAAATGAGATTTGCCGCCGTTTTATCAACTTTCCCGACCGGAACCGTCACCGCCATGTCTGTAATAAGCCCTTTGTGCGTAATACCAAGGTCAAGACTCACAATATCGCCCTCCTTGAGCGGTACGTCATCAGGAATCCCATGCACAACATTGTCATTTATTGAAACGCACAGCGCCGCGGGATACGGGCGCTTTGCGCCATCGGGCGTGTAATTCAAAAACGCCGGCTCATCCCCGCCTTTTCTGATAAGGTCTCGCGCGAGAAAATCAATCTCACTTCCCGTCGCCCCCGGCACAGTGTTTCTTGCCACTTCTTTTAACACGCACGAAAGACGCTTGCCGCATTCGCGCAAGATTACTATTTCTTTCTGCGTGTATATTGTCTTCGCCATGTATGATCTTCTGCTTGGACATCGGATGTCCGAATGGAATCAGATTATGTGTTGCGCGAGACCGGAAGCGCGCAAAATGTCTTCATGCACTTTTTCAATTGACTGTTCGCCGTTTACGTCTAAGAGCTGGAATCCGTCTCGTGACTTGAAATGATTAACAACGGGCATAACAGTATTTTCAAACCAATCCAATCGGTTGTTGATGTATTCATCAGTGTCATCTTCTCGCCCGCGCCCCTTCAGCATGGCAAATGCTTTTTCGCGCGACACATTAAGATAAACGGCGAACGTATGTTCGCGACGATAAAAACGGAGCGCGTTTTCCAAAATCGGCGCCTCGTCAATGCGCCGCGATAATCCGTCCAAGACCAAGTGTTCCTCTCCCGTAAAATTCTTGACCAAAAAATCAGTCCAAATCCAAATCGGAAGAAATTCCGGCATGAGCCCGCCATTTTCCATAACATCGCGCGTCAGCATGCTTGAAAAATTGTTGTTCTGCTCAATAAATTCGCGGAATCTTTGCCCTGTTTCAATATATAATGCTTTTCGCGGCGTCTTCTCGTTTAAAAAAGAAGTAAGCCGTTTCGCTTGAGTGCCTTTCCCCGATCCGGAACGGCCAAAAAAGATGAATGTGTGTGGTTGCATGAGGAGGAATAAGTATAAGGTATTAGTATAAGGGAGCCGCGTGTCCGTGTCGGCGCGCCCTCATGCCAATCCCTTATACTGTACACTTTCTTTTAATATTCACGAAGCGAAAGCTGGGCGTCTATCTTTTTGATGAGGTCAATGACAACCGATACAACGATGAGGAGCGCGGTGCCGCCGATTGCAAGCGCGGTAATGCCGGTGATTGCCTGCATGACGAGCGGCAATACTGCGATAAGTCCCAAGAAAAGCGCGCCGACAAACGTAATGCGAGTCAGAATATGCGCAATGTGTTCTGATGTCTGGGCGCCCGGACGCACCCCCGGAATAAACGCGCCGCCCTTCTGAAGATTCGTCGCAATCGCGTTCGGGTCAAAGGTAACGGCGGTATAAAAATAGGTGAACAAAAATACAAGAATGAAGTAAAAACTGGAATAAAACCAGCCATTATTAAGAAAGGAAACGACTGCCTCGGCGATACCGCGAATCATTTCATTTCCCGATTGCGCCACAAACCCGGCAATCATCTGCGGGATAAGCAAGATGGAAAGAGCAAAAATGATAGGGATCACGCCCGCCTGATTCACCCGAAGCGGAATATAGGTTGACACGCCGCCATACATTTTGTTGCCGCGCACGCGTTTCGCATAGGTAACGGGGATCGGGCGTTCTGATTCAGTGATAAATACGACTCCGGCGACAACGGCGACCGCGGCGGCGACAAATCCGATATACAGCGGAATCTGCGCTATATCAAAGGAGAACGCGAGTTGCGCCAAAGTCCCCGGCAACGACGCAACAATGCCGGCAAAAATAATGATTGAAACGCCGTTTCCGATGCCAAATTCGCTGATGAGTTCGCCTATCCACATAATAAGAAGTGACCCTGCAACCACCACCGCAAGATTGACAACCCAGTCAAATGGAGAGAATGGCGCAATGATGCCCTGGCGCGTAAGCAGTAAAATAAGACCGAACCCTTGCGTGATCGCAAGCGGGACAGAGAGCAGTCGTGAATATTGGGAGAAGCGCTTGCGCCCCGCCTCACCCTCTTCATGATAGAGCGCTTTCAAGCGCTTTGAGAGAATCGTCCCCAACTGCATAATAATAGACGCGGTGATATATGGGGCAACACCCAACATGACAAGCGACAAATTGTTAAGACCGCCTCCGGAAAAAATGTTCAAAAGTCCCAAAAATTGATTTTGAGAAAGAAGTTCTCCAAAACGGCTCACATCAACACCGGGAATGGGAATGGATGCGAGCGCGCGGAATACGACAAGCGCAAAGAAAATAAACAAGATGCGCTTTCTAAGCACCGAGTCGAGCATGAGCGTTTTTAGTTTTTGAAGAAAAGATTGCATACGTGATGAGTGAGCAGTGGGTAACGAGTATTTTTCTTTACTACCCACCACTTACTAACTACTACTCACTGTTTGATTGTTCCTCCTACCGCTTCAATCTTCTTCTGCGCCTCCGCTGATACCGCGCATCCGAAAATTGATAACTTTTTGGTAAGCGCGCCATTCCCCAAAATCTTTACGGAAGGAATACGCCCGCCTTTGCGGCGAATCGCTCCTTTTTCAAAGAGAGTCGCCGCCACAACCGTTTCTCCGTCCTTGTACAAGCGCTCCAACACATCCACGTTCACGATTACCGGACGCGGGCGATCAGTGTACACCGTTCGCGCGCGATTCTTGCCATACCCTCTACGCTTCGGGAGTTTCTTGATGGTATCGCGCATTTCCGGGCGCACCTTATGCCCTGCGCGCGCGGTCTGCCCTTTTCCTCCGCGTCCGGATGTTTTTCCGCGCTTGCCTCCGCGCCCGACGCGCGGACTTTTCTTATTCGGATTCTTTCTTTTCAGTTGATGTAATTGCATAATAATATGTACACATGGCACTAATTACGAATGCGCGCGAATACCGCGAATACTAAGCGGTGTTTTCATTGGTGTCATTCGTTTTCATTCGTGTATTGGTGTCGTGCCTTTTAGTTTTTGATGATATTGTTTTGAGCGCCTCTACTGCCGCTTGCGCAATGTTAAGTGAATTTTTTGACGGAGAGATAACTTTCGCAACAACGTCTCGCACGCCCGCAAGGTCAAGCACGACACGAAGCGAGCTTCCGGCGATTAACCCGCGGCCGGATGCCGGCATGATACGTACGCGTGCGGAAGAATATTTCGCCGAAACCTCGTGCGGAATGGAGCCGTCTTTCGTGCGAGAAATCGTTAGAATGTTTCGTTTCGCGCTCCTAAGCGCTTTTTCTATCGCAAGCGCGGTGTCTCCTCCTTTTCCGGTTCCAACACCCACGCGTCCGTTTCTGTCCCCCACAACCATGATGATTTTGAAATTGAATCGGCGCCCACCTGAAACCACGCGCGTCACGCGTTTCGTATCAATAATCTTTTGGTCAAATTCCGGCTTTTCAAAAAACTTCGGGCGCCCTCCGCGATGCGGACCGCCGCCTAATTTCCCGCCTCTTCCTCCGCGGTTGCCGCCCTCTCTTCCTCCGCGCGGCGAACGACCGGAAAAAGATGCTCCCCTATGGCCCCTATTGTTTCCTCCCGTATGCGCTTGTGGTGTCGTTGTTGTCATGATGATTTAGTTTGTAGTGAGTAGTGTGTAGTGAGTAGTGTGTAGTGTGTAATATTTCGTTTTGTGTGTTTTTGCTACTCACTACCAACTATTTACTACTTACTTTAGAATTCCAGTCCGCCTCTCCGTGCGCCATCGGCAAATGCCTTCACGCGGCCGGTGTAGAGGAACCCTCCGCGATCAAACACTACCTTCGTCACTCCCTTTTTTGCGGCCGCCTCCGCAAGCGCAATTCCCGCTTTCTGTGCGCACTCCGTTTTTGTTTTCCCCTTTACATCGCCATCCGATACCGCCGCGATCGTTACGCCTCTCACGTCATCAATGAGTTGCGCGATGATGCGCGTATTTGACTTAAAGAGTGCGAGCCGCGGACGAGATGCCGTACCTTTGATTTTAGCACGGATGCGCGCATGACGCCGTTCTCGTAATTTTGTTTTTTTATTTTTTTTGCTCATATTTCTTGTTTTCTGTCCCCTGTTCTCAGTTCTCAGTTCTTAGTTCTTAGTTACATTTTACGCTGTCTTCTTCCCCTGCTTGCGTCGTATCACTTCGCCTTCATATCTGATGCCCTTTCCTTTATACGGCTCCGGTTTTTTCTTCGCGCGCACTTTTGCCGCAAATTGTCCGACGAGTTCTTTATCAATCCCCGTGATCGTCATCGCCCCTTTCTCGCTCGTCATGGCAATACCTTCGGGAATCGGCATTTCCACCTTATGCGAGAATCCGATGGAAAGCACGAGCTTCTTTCCTGAAACCTCGGCGCGGAATCCAACACCCTCAATAAAAAGCGCTTTCTTGAACGGTACATTCACACCTGTAATCATATTCCGAAGATGAGAGGCATATGTGCCCCACAGGATTTTTGAAAACGGCTTTTCATCCGCGGGAGCAAGCGTGATAACTCCATCACCGATCGTGATTGCCACATCCGGAAGAAACTCCCGCTTCAATTCTCCAAGCGGTCCTTTCACCACGATCATATCCCCCTCTCGCGTTACGGAGGTTTTTTCGGGGATCACTATAGGTTGTTTGCCGATTCTACTCATGTGCCAATGTTGTTTATTTTTTACGGCCTGCCTGCCGATAGGCAATGCCCAATGCGAGTTAAAAATAACTACAACATTGAGCACCCAGCACCTATTTTCCCTCACAAATCGTTTCAAAAATGTGTTTTGCAGACACATTTTTATTTTCATGTCTCATCCGTAGTTGTATGACCACAGACGATGCGCTATGTGCCGGAAAATAGGTGCTGGATAATGTTTTGCATCCACCGTTTCAGCGCTTAACTTCGTTCAGCACTGAAACGGTGGGCAAAGCCATTACCAAATCTTAAATAACACCTCTCCTCCAACGTGTTCTTTCCGTGCCTCACTTCCCGTCATAAGACCTTTCGGGGTTGAAAGGACCAGAAGTCCATACCCCTGCCGAACGGGACGCATATCGCGAACGCCCATATACATACGCCGAGACGGCTTGGAAAGGCGCTGTACGCCCGTCACGCGCGGCCGAGCGCCGACATACGAAACACCGACCTCAATATATTTGCGCGTCTTCTTCCCTTTTTTCGCCACAGACGCAACGTATCCTTCTCGCGCTAAAAGTTCCGCGACAGCAAAACAAAGATTTGAATGCGGCACGACAACACTCGGGAGCTTTACCGCTCCGGCGTTCTTGATGCTATTCAACATGTTTGAAATGGGATCCATAGATTTAGTCTATAAAGTCTGTAAAGTCCAAAGTCTATAAAGTCAAAACTTTTGTGCCAACTTTACGGACTTTACGGACTTTTTACTTTTGACTCATCATTACCAAGAAGATTTTCTTATTCCGGGAATCTTTCCTTCGCTTGCAAGTTCGCGGAAGCAGATGCGGCATAGTCCGAAATCGCGCATATATCCGCGCTTTCTCCCGCACCGAAAACAGCGCAGAACAATGCGCGATGAAAATTTCGGTGTCTTCAGAGATCGGACGTACGTGGATGTTTTTGCCATAAGCAATAAGCGGAGCGCATTTTGCGCCTGTGCCTACTCAATATCACATCTTTTTTCTTGTAGGGCAGCCCACAAGGAGAAAGACGGATTAAAGCAGCACGAGATGTATGCTATCATGCTTTTCAAAAACCCGCAACAAATATACAGGGGACGGGGCGAGGTTCCCCTCTGTCAAATACCGGATGTTGGACAAGACTAGATGTGGACACGTGCCCCCCTCTTCTGATAACCTGCGGGCAGACAATTAAAAAGGGTAACCCCATGTTCATTGTAAACTATGAAAGAGCGATAGAGGTGATACTCGCTATCGCCGAAGCGCTCATGTCAAACGAGTTTCCGTTTGAGAATGCGCTCCGGCCTCAAGATTCGGTACGAATAGACGGGAATCGTCTTGAGCAGAGCCAATTCTGGTTCTACGCCTGCCATTACATGCGTGGCGCCATCAACAGTACGATGGCAATTCGCAGGCTCGCGGAAATGCGCAATGAGCGGCCGAATCTATTCGTGCCAAACACGGCGCAGAATGAGAACAAGGAAGACCTTGAGAAATACCTGCGCGGCAAGATCAATTACCACTCCGGACAAATTGCGCAGTTTTGGATTGATAACTCGCAGCTCCTTGCCGAGCATTATGCGAACGATCCGCGCGCCATCTATGCCGGAATGGAAGACTACCGTGCAATACACGAAATCGTCGCGAATAAACGCGTCGGGAAGAAAGAACGCGCGAACGGCTTCGCGGGATTTCACGGATTCCAAAGAAAAATGTCGGGGATGCTCACTTACTTTCTCTTGGACCAAAGACTGATTCCGGATGCAAAGTTCAGTATGGCGATTGATTTCCACATCATTCGCGTACTGACGGCAAACGGAGTTATCGTGTCGGACACGGTGCCGTTTCGATACTGTGACGATGTTCAAGTGGCGGCGCTTGACGCGCTCGCATATTTTCACGAACGGCATCCCGAGTATCCGATGTCAAAGGTGTGCGACGCACTGTGGCTCTTATCCTCCGCGCTCTGCAATAAGAGCCCGTGGAATCAGGGGTTTGATATAACGGGGGAAAAGATGGAGTCCCGTCGTAGGCATATGAGAAAAAATGGTGTTGACCCCGCCGTACGCAAAAAAGACGTGTTCCTGAAACTCCCTTTTCCGGAGGAAGCGGAGTTCAATCATTCCGGATGGATGAAAACGGGGAATGCTTTGCGCCGCGAGGCAACGACATGCGGGCGATGCCCTGCATGTGACACATGCCGACACGGAGTCCCCTCGTGGGACTATTATCAGGAAGGATTGTTTGTCCTTCGAGAAAAATAAGAGGCCGTCTTTCGCAGGATGCGAAAGACGGCCTTTAAAATGGAATATCGTCGCTCTTGTTCTCCTGATACCGACGGATAGTTCTCCGCGCACCGTCGGGAAGGATCAAATCTCCTTTCCTCTCCATCCTCACTTCCTCCACAATCTCCTCCGGAGTGAAGTAAAGCGTAAGAACATCACTGAAAAAATACGCACGGCGACCTTCGTTTCCTCTGATTCGTTTTTGCCGCCGATGGAATGACTCTTTCCTTGTCCAGACATACACCCCATTGAATGTCGGAACGTTCCGTAATTCAAGAAGTGCTCCCCATACGGAAACGCGCGGGTCCGGTTCAGTGTATGTTCCGTGCGTATCGCTTAGAAAATCACGCATGAGCCGTGCGTATATGTCCCACGCGGGGGTTTCCCAAAGCAGTTTCTCAACGAGATACCGCTGGTGGGGCAAGAAGCAACGATGATTCAGAAACCATAACGCCTTCTCAAGTCCAGACCTTTTCCGTCCTACAGCACGGACGATGTCTTTTTTTGGCGCGAAAGATAGATCATTGTGCGGTTCCAGCGTTCTCCTCAAAAAAATCGCTGCTTTCTCCATATCCTCATCAAGCGGATTTGTTCTCATTCGCCTCTCCGATTGGAGTATGGCAGCGAGCATCAGCGGGTCTTTTTCTGAAATCGTAAATACGATTCCATCCAGAAGTTCCTGTTTCCCGCGTTGGAATAGAATACCGACGCGCGACATGCCTGATGCCTCTTCCACCATCACAGACTCCAATCTCTTCCACATCCGGCAAAGACGAGGAAGATCAATCGTCGCAAATTTCTGCCGTGTAAAAATCCTTTTCCTTTTGCCCGTGAGTGAATCTATCGGCTTTCCCTGTGAATACGGTTTCCCCCTCCTTATGCCAATCTCCACGAGGACGGTTTGTTCGTACCGAATCCCACCCGCCTCCGCCGGTCCTATCACCGCCATTACATCCAATTGATGCGGTTTATTTTGCACAACCGAGAGGACTGCCCCTTTACCGTCTATCGTAAGAACCCATCGCGCAGTATGTGCAACTCTCTCCGCCTGGTTGCAGGCAACGCGCGCCTTCCAGGACTGCGTTTCGTGTTTTTTCATGTGCGCCTTCTCCTGTTTATACGCTCTTTCCAGAAAAGATTCTATCAAAGGTAGCCGTAGTAATGCAACTGCGATTTTAGCGCAAAAAAAAAGGACCCTATCGGGTCCCTAAGTATTCTTCAATGAGTGCGCGCTCTTCGGGCGCAAACCAATCATGCTGCTCCGACAACATCTCCCTTGCATACGCATCCAGTGCGGCACCTCTTTTATCCAACACGTGCAGAATGGCTGGCGGTTGGCAAAACAAATCTTTTCTGTTTTTGTATAACACGCGGAAGAGAATCCTCCAAATATCCTTCCCCGCGATCACAAATCCAAATTTCTCCATCCGTTCCCGCTCGGTCAAATAAAACTGACCGACAAGCTCCGCACGGAAAACAATTTCCTCACCGTCTTCCGTGATGGCAAACCACTTGCGCAAAGAAAGATCAAAGTACGCTCTATCCTTGCGCTTGAGACCAAATTCTCCAGATACCAACTTCTCAAACCGCGCAACAACAACGGTTTTGCTCATTCCGTCAGGGTCGTGCTTCCCTGGCGCATGCGCAAACACAACCCGCCGTTCAAAGCGGGAGAATCTCTCGCGATCTGTCGGAACGTCGCCGCACGCAATCGCAGTAAGCCGCAACCGCCCGCCTAAGATAAAACGTATAAACTCTCTGCTCATTGTTCCCTTCCTCTCTCTGTAAAAATCTCCATCTACTATACGCCATTTTGCCCAAAAAGAAAAACCCGCCATTTGGCGGGCGGATTTTTCTTTGTTCAACTATTTCTTAAATGGCACGCCCAAATGTTCAAAAAGGGCGGTCGCTTCTTCTTTGTTTTCTGCTGTTGTAACAACCGTGATCGCCATGCCGAACACATTTTTCAATTCTTCATCGGACGCTTCGGGGAACACTGTGTGTTCTTTAACGCCTATTGTGAGATTTCCCATTTCATCAACCGCGGTGCGCGCAATGCCCTTGAAATCGCGCGTGCGCGGAAGCGTAACGTTGATCAGTTTGTCAAAAAAAGAAAGCATGCGCGCCCCTCGAAGAGTGACAACTTGCCCCACTACCTCTCCTTCTCGCAATTTCCATGTGGCAATAGATTTTTTTGATGCGCGCGGTGCCGGCTTTTGTCCCGTAATCTTTGCAAGACGGTCGGGAATAATTTTGAGTTTCTCTTTATCTTTCGTAGAACCCGTGCCGACGCTTACCACGATTTTCACGAGGCGCGGCGCTTCCATCCGATTCACATATCCAAAACGCTCCTTGAGAATCTCAAATGCTTTATTCTGTTTTTCTTTTGTGGTCTTCATAGTTTAGTTTGTCGGTAATAATGCGACACCAATCCACAAATACATGCGAATGACGCGAATGGGCTGCAACATTATTATCTATGCCGATGCGAGTTTATTCGTGTCATTCGTGCTTATTCGTGATATTTGCGTCGTGTTTTATATTATTGCCCCGCTCTTTTTTGAAATCCGCACTTTCTTTCCCCCTTCTATCTTATATCCGACGCGCGAAGGTTTACCCGATTTCGGATCTTTGAGCGCAATGTTGGAAATATGCATAGGCGCCGCAAAGGACACGATCTGCCCTTTCGTACCGCCCTTACGCGCCTTTTGATGCTTCTTCTTCATATTCACACCCTCAACAAGCGCGAGCGATGCGCTCGGAAACACGCGCAGGACTTTCCCCTCGGACCCTTTATCCTTTCCCGCGATAATTATTACATTGTCTCCTTTTTTGATTTTCATATGTATAGGGTTTAGGGTATAGGGTTTAGGGTATAGAGAGGAACGTTTTTTTCTAAACCCTCCACCCTATACGCTACACCCTATTTTTACACCACTTCCGGCGCGAGTGATACGATCTTTTGGTATCCGCGAAGGGCAAGCTCGCGCGGTATCGGACCAAAAATACGTCCTGCCTTCGGCTCAAGTTTATCTTTTTCTATAATCACTACCGCATTCTCATCAAAACGAATATACGAACCATCTTTGCGGCGATACGGTTTCGTTTGGCGTACAACGACTGCATGCAGCACGTCTTTTTTCTTCACCATCTTGCGCGGTTCGGCGACTTTTACCGCAATGACAACAACATCCCCAATCTCCGCATAGCGCCTTCGCGTACCTCCCAATATCTTAAACACCTGCGCTATTTTTGCGCCGGAATTATCGGTTACTCTTACTTTTGTTTGGGGTTGAATCATGATTTTCAATAAATAGTTTGTAGTTGATAGTTTGTAGTAAAGAATTTGCAACTACTCACTACTCACTACTCACTACTTTGGCCACTACTCTAAATCTCTTCTCTTTTGAAATGGGCGCGCATTCCTCAATCACCACCCTGTCGCCTTCCTTGTACGTATTCTCCGGATCGTGCGACTTGTATTTTTTCGTGATGCGCATGTATTTTCCGTATTTCGGGTGCTTCACATATCGCGTTACAGAAACAGTCGCCGTCTTGTCCATCTTGTCGGACACGACCGTGCCGACGATCTGGCGCCTTTTTTTGTTTGTTACTGTATTGTTCATTGGGTTATGTTGTTTTTTTATCGCGCGAGAAAAGTTCGGTCATGATACGCGCAATTTCTTTTCGGAGTATTCGTCCCTCGTACGGGTTCTTTGCTTTACTGCCCGAAACACCGAAACGAAAAGCGCGCAAATTTTCTCGCTTATCCTTCAATTCCTGCTTGAGGTCTTTATCTGTTCTCTCTGTTAGTGTTTTTGCCATGTTTGTGTGATACTACGCGCCTTTCTGTTCGGGCAAGCGAGGAGCGGTGTCGGAACAAAGTATCATACACTTTACCTTCGCGCAACAACGCGCGTTTTGAGCGGGAGTTTGGTCCCCGCCTTGCGCAAACTCTCGCGCGCAACCGCCTCCGTTACCCCATCTACTTCAAAAATCACGCGTCCCGGGCGCACTTCAAACTCATACCCCGCTAAATCGCCTTTTCCCTTACCCATGCCGACCTCGGCCGCCTTTTGTGTAAACGGTCTATCGGGGAAAATGCGAATCCAAATTCGTCCATTCTTTCCTAGTGCGCGCGAAAGTGTTTTACGCGCCGCTTCTATCTGATTTGAGCGCACGCGCGCCTGTGATGTCGCTTTCACGCCGAATGATCCAAAGGAAACAACGGTTCCCCGTGTATCCGGTCGCAAAAGACGCGCGCCATACGCGCGGTCTCTCTGCCATTTTCTGTGTTTTACTTTTTTAGGAAATAACATAATTTAGTCTTTAAAGTTGAAAGTCAAAAGTCTATAAAGTCATCGGGGCGTATTTCCATTTTACTTTACGGACTTTACAGACTTTACGGACTTTTTACTGTTTTTGCTTGTCAAAAACTTGTCCTTTATAAATCCACACCTTGATACCTATGTCTCCGTACGGAAGATGCGCGCGTCCGCGCGCAAAATCAATGTCTGCGCGAAATGTTTGGAGCGGAATCCCGCCTCTCTTCAAATCTTCCGTTCTGCTCATTTCCGCGCCTCCCAAGCGTCCCGACAACCCGATGCGCGCACCCTTCACTTCGCGGTTTGCCATAACCTTCTCTATCGTCTGCTTGATCACGCGGCGAAACGGCAAACGCTTCTCCAAGCCTTCTTCTATCATGTGAGATACGATTGCGGCATTTGATTCAGGGGAACGGACTTCTTCCACATCAATGGAAAACTCCGCTGGAAGCGATACTTTCTGCCGTCTCATTTCCTTCACAAGATCACTTTTCAATTTCTGCATATGTTCTCCCGCGCGTCCAATCAACATGCCCGGACGAGATGTTTTTATGAGAACTTTCATAGATTTACCCCCGCGTTCAATTTCAATATCAGCGATGTAGTTGTTCCGAAGGCGCTTTTCCAAGTACTCTCGGAGCAATACGTCTCCGCGAAGGAATTTCTGGTATTCGCCGCGCGCCCCAAACCAGCGCGATTTCCAGCCGCGAATGATTCCTAAACGATGCGAATATGGATGAATGACTTTGCTCATGGTAGTAAATGTAACATAAATTATCAATTTTCAATTCTCAATTTCCATTAAATTTTCAATGCCACAATTTTCAATTGGAATATTGATTCATTGAGTATTGATTGAACATTGTAAATTGATCATTGCAAATTATTGCTATCTTTCATTTTGACTTTTTCGGCTTTGCCTCTTCTACCGTTCGTTCAGTAAGCGCAACAACCAAATTACTCGTACGCTTATTGATCGGTGCCGCGCGTCCAAACGCTTTCGGCATTGATCGTTTCATCGTTACCCCTTTGTCAACACGAATATCGGAAATGAACAAATGTTCGGCAGAAACGCCTTTTATTCCTGCATTTGCGATTGCAGACTTGATCAACTTCGCAATCGGAGCGGCCGCGCGCTTATCGGTAAACGAAAGGGTGATGAGCGCCTTCCGTGCGTCCTTTCCGCGCACGAGATCCGCAAGGAGTCGTACCTTGCGCGGCGCTTGGCGGTAATTTTTAAGAATTGCTTTCATGATTACGAATTACGAATCTGGTACGAATATACGAATAAATGCGACACCAATCCACAAATACATGCGAATGACGCGAATGGGGCGGCATCATTATTCGTGTCATTCGTGCTCATTTGTGGATTGGTGCCGTGTTATTTGCTTTTTGCCGGTGCCGATTTTGTATCGGTTGCCCCCGCTTTCGCCGCCTGTGCCGCCGCGATCTCGGACTCCTTCGCTTTCTGCTCCAATTCTTTCTGCATTTTTCCTCCGTGGCGATGGAATTTGCGCGTCGGGGAAAACTCTCCCAACCGATGCCCCACCATCTCTTCCGCAATCAAAACTTCAATATGTTCCTTCCCGTTATGTACGCCAAATGTAAATCCCACCATTTCCGGCGGAATCTGACATGCGCGCGCCCATGTCTTAATAACACCGGTTTCTCCCGGTTTTTTCCCTGCAATTTTCTTCATCACCCGTTCGTCAACGTACGGGCCTTTTTTAAGCGATCGTGTCATATCAAAAAATAAAAGCCCTTCTAAGCGAGCTTGAAGCACATCCTAACAGAAACTGAGGCGTTATGTCAAATAAATATATAAAAAACCCCCAGAACACCTGTTCTGAGGGTAGTGGGAATATCAAACCCAAGGAATCAGTGATACGCCCCGTGCCGATAGTCAAAAGAGTCATAAATCTTCGACATCTCGAGCATGACCTGCTCGAGAACCAGTCCCCGGCGGATCACGACGGGCAGGTCGATGAGTTGTCCCTCGCCATCGACCATGGACACCATGACGCCCTGTTCCCAGCGCGTCTCGATGGTCTTCTCCGGCTGCTGGCCTGCGACAAAGCTGTCAGCGAACACCAGGTGGTCGGCCTTGGCGATGATATCGTCGCCGACATACTGGAGTTGTCCGCGGTTGCCCTTGCCGGACGGGTTCGCCGAAGAGGCAAATGACAACATACGATCGTTCTCCCAGAGATGCGCCGCGATGCGCTCCGACGGATCGCCATACTTGATGACGAAACACGAGGTGCCGCGTGCATCCTGCACCATGTCGCGTGCCCCGTCTTGTGGGATGTAACGATCAGCCGCCTCGAGATGCCAGGGAAGGATGCATCCGAGTAGGATGTCCTTCTGCCAGCACGACTGATACAGCCCTCGGATGTTGTCATTGACGACCGCCAGCTCCTCGAGTTGGTCGAGGCTGGATAGGAGCACGACGCCGGGTTTCGACCTCGGGCGCCCCTTCATAGCGAATTTCTTCACAAGCCCTTCGCTATCGACCGTCATCACGATGTAGCCGACCTTGGTCGGGGTAACGATCGCTTTGCCTCCAGATTTCAACAGCATCACCATCTCCCTGGTGATATCACCAGGCGCCATTTCCCAGATACCGAGAGTGGCAGGATACAGCCACCGCAGCTCCTCCGGAATAGTATCGAAGTACGTATGTGTGGCACTCATAGAGCGCGCATGATCAGTCTTTGTAGGCATGATATTTTCTCCAAAATACACGTCGCCACTGGTAGCCGCGGCCGCTTCACCTATGTAGAAAAATATATAAAAGAACCTTCTCGGCGTTCATTTTTACATCAAATACACAAAAAAGTCAACCCTCCGTGGTAATGTGTCATGGCCTTCGCAACACCTATAAATTTCTTCCTACCCCTTCTTCTTCTTTCCCACCGGACGGCGGGAAACAAAAAATCAGGCAAACACAGGCACGCCGGTCTTCACACTACTTGCAATTTGTTTGAGAGGAATTTGTGATGAAACATTGAGAACTTCTATGCCGATGACTCTCCCCTTTTTATCAACGTCTGCTAAAAGGCGACCTTTTAGTTTAATCGTCTTGGCAACTTTTGCCTTATTCAAATATATGTACATGGCGTCCGCCACTTTGTCATATGTGATTTTCATAGAAAATAAATGGTTATGATAATAATGGTATAATACAAAAATGAAGAGAAACAAAACCAACCTCGCTTTTGTAGATGGACAGAATCTATATCTTGGTACGAAAGAGGAAAACTGGATCGTCAATCTCGCCAAGTTCAGGATATATTTGAAAGATAAATATGCAGTCTCCGAAGCATATTATTTTCTTGGATATGTGAACAACGATAATGAAGATTTGTATAATGAGATACAGAAAGCAGGCTTCATCGTTGTATTCAAAGAGCATACCTCAAAACTCCTCGCAAAGAAAAAAGGGAATGTGGATACTGATATTGTATTCGAGATCATGAAAAATCTTGTTGATAATCATGAATTTAACAAGATTATTCTCGTGTCTGGTGATGGGGATTACAAAAAACTTGTTGATTATTTGATTGGGAAGGATAAATTTAAAAAGATATTATTTCCTAACAAAAAATTCGCATCCTCATTGTATAAGAAGCTAGGATCAGAGTTTTTTGACTATCTGGGGAACATAAAAAAGTACATCCAGTAGATACATAAAAAGAAAAGGGCTCCTAAGGCACAAGCACCTTTCGGATCCCTTTTCGTATTGATGCCTGTAGTATACACTCCTCGTAATAAAAAAGTCAACTCTCTGAATAACCCCACAGATTACGCGGAGATTTTTAGGCTACCCCTTCTTCTTCCCCACTGGACGGCGGGAAACAATAAAGACGTTTGAATACTTCTTTGGACGGCGGGTTTTTTGACCCTTTCCGGTCGGCTTGCCCCAGAGAGACACCGCGCGCTTGCGTCCGCGGCCTTGGCGCCCTTCACCTCCTCCGTATGGATGGTCTACCGGGTTCATGGCAGAACCGCGAACGGTCGGGCGAATACCCATCCAGCGCGAGCGTCCCGCTTTTCCGATGACCATGTTCTGATATTCTTCGTTTGAAACGGCGCCGATAGAAGCAAAGCAAGTATTTAACACCTTGCGCACTTCGCCTGATGGCATCTTGATTTGCGCATATCCTTCATCGTTTGCGATGACCTCCGCATACACGCCGGCAGAACGCGCGATTCGCGCACCCCCGTTTGGTTTTAATTCAACGTTGTACACAAATGTGCCGACAGGAATGTGAGAAAGTACGGTGCGGTTCCCTGTTTTGATATCGGCGGTCTTTGACACAATGAACGTGTCCCCGATTTTCATTGTTCCATGAGCAAGAACGTAGCGGCGTTCTCCGTCTCGGTAACAGACAAGCGCAAGAAACCCAGTTCGGTTTGGGTCGTAGTGAATCGCCTCAACGCGGGCGGGGATGTCGCGTTTGTTATAGGTGAAATCAACGTCACGGAATGAACGTTTGTGTCCGCCCCCCTTGTGGCGCACGGTGATGCGTCCTGCGCTGTTGCGTCCGACAAATCGCTTTCCTCCTTTAACCAATTTTTTGTGCGGACGTCCGGGGGTAATAACTCCGTCGTAGGTGACGGTCGTCATGTGGCGTCGAGATTTTGTTGTGGGACGGTATGATTTCATGATTATTGATTGTTTTCATTCGTGTCATTCGTGCACATTCGTGGATTAGTGTCGTGTTATACAACTTCTATCTTCTCTCCTTTCTTTAGATACACGATTGCTTTTTTGCCCGATGCGGTCTTCCCTTTCCGCCCGCGAAGATTCGTCTTCTTCCCGGGAACTCGCATGGTTGCAATAGAGATCGGGGAAACATTATAAACCGCTTTCACTGCCGCGGCAACATCCTTCTTTCCGGAACGCGGATCTATATTAAACACATATGCGTTATGAGCCGAAAGGTCGCTCGCTTTTTCCGTTACGCGCGGAGAAAGAAGTACATGCGCATACGAATGAGGTGTTGGCGTAGATGTTACAGAAGCGCGTGTCTCCGCCTTTATTGATTCCTTTACTGTCTTTCCTTTTTTTGTTTTCTTGAATATAGCCATACTGTTTAATGCTCAATTACCAATTCACAATGTTCAATTAATGAATCAATTTTCAATTAAGGCATTGTGTCATTGAAAATTTATTGAAAATTGGTCGTTGATAATTGCTGATTATTTCTTGCTTACCCTTTTCTCCCACATCGCAATGCTTTCCTTCGGTCCAGCCACGACAATATATTTGTACGAAAGAAGATCTGCCGGATTTATATTGCGCGCCTCTTCAACCGCCACGTTGCCGATATTACGGAAACTTTTCTTTACGTTTTCATCGTTTGTCGGAATTGTAATGAGCGCCGCGTTTCTTTTCTTTTGTACGATTGAGAATCCCGGAACGGCAGAGAGGGTGCTCAAAACTTTTTTCGCTTGAGAGGTTTTTCGCTCCGACATATTAAAATCATCAACAAAAAGAATTTCCCCGTCTTTCCATTTCCGAGAAAGCATCATAACAAGCGCGCGCGCTGCGGACTTTTTATTAATCTTTTGCGCGTATGATTTTTCTTTACGCGGTCCGTGGGTAATACCACCGCCGATCCAAATCGGAGAACGAGAAGATCCATGTCGCGCGCGACCAGTTCCTTTCTGTTTCCACGGCTTTTTCCCTCCTCCGCGGACCTCTCCGCGTCCTTTCGTGTGCGCAACCGGCGTGCGCGCATTTGCCTTCATCGCGGTTACCACTTCATGCACGAGGTCAGCATTCCACTGCACGCCAAAAACACTTGCGGGAAGCGTCATCTTCCCTGTTTCCTTTCCCTCTGTGTTGTAGATTTTGGCGTCCATGATTATTTAGTCCATAAAGTCTATAAAGTCGAAAGCCCGTAAAGTCTCCGTCTGCTTTTTACTTTATGAACTTTATAGACTTTGTGACTTTACAGACTTCTTATCTCTAGTAGTGTGCCGCGACGTCCCGGAACGGCGCCATTTATATACAGTACTCCTCCTTCCGCATCAATGGACACGATCTTCAGGTTCTTTACTGTAACGCGATCCGCGCCCATTCTCCCCGGCATCCGCATGCCTTTTGCGACACGTCCGCCGGCGCGCCCGCCGCCTCCAATGGATCCCGCCTCGCGCTCCGAGTGCTTCTGCCCGTGCGTGCGCGGTCCTCCCTTAAATCCGTGCCGCTTCACCACACCCTGAAATCCTTTTCCTTTTGTAATACCAGAAACAGTAACACGATCTCCTTCTTCAAATAAAGTAGGGAGAATGGAATCCCCTGTTTTCCATTCACCATCCGTGACGCGAAATTCGCGCAAAAAACGAAAAGGACCCATGCCCTTCAAGTGCCCTTTCATCGGCTTAGAAATACGATTCTCTTTCTTGGAACCAAATCCGACCTGTACCGCAGTATACCCGTCTTTTTCCTTTGTTTTCACTTGGGTAACCGTGAGAGGTCCTGTTTTTATCGCCGTAACAGGAATAGCCCCGCCCTTCTCGGTAAACACCTGCGTCATCTCTTCTTTTGTGCCTAATATAAATGCCATTTTTTTAAAACACAACACAAATCCGCGAATGAAAACAAATGACACGAATAAAAATTTCTCTGCGTGGTATTCGTGTCATTCGCGCTCATTCGTAATTGGTGCCGCGTTAACTCATTTTTACATCCACATTTACTCCGGAAGGAAGGTTCATGTTCGTGAGCGCTTCAACGATTTTAGGAGTGGGATTGACGATATCAAGAACTCGCTTATGCACGCGCATTTCAAACTGCTCGCGCGCATTTTTGTGCACGAACGTTGAACGATTTACCGTGTACTTTTTAATTTCCGTGGGGAGCGGTACCGGCCCCACCACGCGCGCGTCATAGCGCATCGCGGTATCAATGATCTGTTTGACAGACGCATCCAATACCTTGTTTTCATACGCGCGTACGCGAATGCGGAGTTTGCCGATATCTTCCATTTTGGGCGCTTTTGCAGATACGGCTTTTTTTGCGCGCACCGGAGTTTTTTTTATTTTTGTCATACTATATGTACACGACACAAATTACGAATGAGCGCGCGAATGACACGAATGGCTTTCTCATTTGTCTCTTTTATTTGCGTCATTCGTTTTCATTCGTGGATTGGTGTCGTGTTGGTATCTACATTTACGCAACAACCTTTGTCACAACTCCCGCGCCGACGGTCTTGCCGCCCTCGCGAATTGCGAAGCGCTGTTTCTCTTCAAGAGCAACGGGCGCGACCAACTTCACCTTGAATGTGACCGTGTCGCCCGGCATGACCATTTCCACGCCCTCTTTCAATGTTACCTCTCCGGTCACGTCGGTGGTGCGCATGTAGAACTGCGGCTTATAACCGGTGAAGAACGGAGTGTGGCGGCCGCCTTCCTCTTTCTTCAAGATGTACACTTCCGATTCAAACTCCGTGTGCGGAGTAACCGTCCCCGGCTTTGCGAGCACCTGCCCGCGAGTGATATCTTCTTTCTTTGTGCCGCGCAAAAGAATGCCGGCGTTGTCGCCCGCCATGCCTTCATCAAGCGATTTGTTGAACATCTCAATGCCGGTTACCGTTGTTTTCGCGGTATCTTTGAGTCCAACTATCTCAATTTCCTCGCCAACCTTCACCTTTCCGCGCTCAATACGGCCCGTCACCACGGTACCGCGCCCTTCAATGGAGAAAATGTCTTCCACGGGCATCAAGAACGGCTTGTCTATCTCGCGCTCCGGAACGGGAATGTAGGTATCCAAAGCATTCATGAGTTCAAGAACCTTTTTTACCCACTCATCATTTGCATCTTTGGCTTCCAGCGCTTTCAAGCCGGAACCGCGAATGATCGGCGTTTCTTTTCCGTCAAATCCATATTTCGTGAGAACCTCGCGTACTTCTTCCTCAACGAGATCAATAAGATCAGGATCGTCCACCATGTCCACCTTGTTCAAGAAGACGATAATTTTCGGTACTCCGACTTGCTTTGCAAGCAGGATATGCTCGCGCGTCTGTGGCATCACGCCGTCAGTCGCAGCAACAACCAAAATCGCGCCGTCCATCTGCGCGGCGCCGGTAATCATGTTCTTGATGTAGTCGGCATGGCCGGGCGCGTCAATATGCGCATAGTGGCGAGCCGCCGTCTCATACTCCGAGTGGTGGAGAGAAATCGTAATACCGCGCGCCTTCTCTTCCGGCGCGTTGTCAATCTGGTCAATTTTCTCCATGCGGACCTTCTGGCCGGACAAATGGAGAGAATTCAAAATAGCCGCGGTGAGCGTCGTCTTCCCGTGGTCAACGTGACCGATGGTGCCGACGTTCACATGGGGCTTTTCACGCTTAAATGCTTCTGCCATAGTGTTTTTCGCTCATTGCTATAGTTTGAGGCGCGAGTAGTGCCCAAACCAACGCAACGAGCGCAACTAAAATGAATAATGTTAATAAACCGGTGCACTTTTTTAGGTAAGCAAACAAAAAATGCGCACAAAGCGGTTTCACTATATTATAGCAATGTCGTTTGCAAGTCAACACCCTGTGGTTACGATACCAAAGACTTTTTTGAGCACATCATTCCCTCCAGCAAAGACCGTTCTACACATTTAGTAACGGCCGTTACTAAATGTGTAGTCCAGATTGTCCCCAATTCGATTTTGATTATTGTTCAGGTACCCGCGCGCAATAAAAAAGCGCCCGACCGAAGCCGAGGCGCCTGGAGAAGAAATTTCGGGGGGCCTAATCCCCGGGGAGTCACGATGTGGACTGTTGGTGCATCTCAACATTTCCACGCACTTCCACTCTCGCGCACTGTTTCTGGACGATGAGCTCTGCCCAATCCGAGTATTCAGAGATGATACCCAGCGCAAACAACATAGCATCGCTCGCCGGAACCTTGTCGCTTTGTGCAATGACAACCGCGCTTACATGATGGCCTTTCGTCCACCAAATGTAGGGGAGTTTTTCCCCGAGTACTTCCTTGATATCCATCGGCAGCAAAGTCCACACCGTGTCCAGACTCGAAGTACACCCGCTTTCCATGATGTGGACAAGAATAGCCTCAAGGTGTTCGGCAAAAAGATCGGCACCGACAGATTCTGGTTTTGCGCGCAGTAATGCCAAAGCGAGGATGGTGTCCCCTTTCTTCACGCTCTCAATAAACAAATCCTGAATTCCTTTTGCTGTTCCCCGGATAGCGGTCTGAAAATGATTTATTCCATTTGAAATGCCTTTTCCCCTACCGTAATGTGCAGATAACGAATCCATGGTTCGTTCCGACACATCGCTTCCAAGTGTGGTCCGAATCATCTCCTCAACTAGGTTTAAGTGAGCGCAATCAATGGGCGGCAACTGCCTTTTAGATTTTGACATACTCTTCTTCCTCCTCAATGAGCCACGGCGCAGAATACGCCTTGTAATCTACTCGGAGACTACACCACAGAGAAGACATAGTCAAATTAAAACCCCGCCAAGGATACCCCTTGGCGGTTTTTATTATCTTTATCCTTATACTAACCCCATATACTTTTCCTACTTGCGCCCGGCGATGATAGTTTCCGCCACGTTATTCGGCACGATCGCGTAGTGGGAGAATTCCATGGTGGAGGTGCCGCGGCCTTCGGTCATGGAGCGGAGCGCGGTCGTGTAGCCGAACATTTCGGAAAGCGGAACAAGCGCTTTGATCGCTTTCAACATACCCCGATCTTCCATGCCTTCAATTTGCCCGCGTTTGGACGAGAGACTGCCGGTGATATCGCCCATGAATTTCTCCGGCATCACCACTTCCACTTTCATCATCGGTTCCAAAATAACAGGCTTCGCTCTCTTTGACGCGTCTTGGAATGCCATGGATGCCGCAATCTTAAATGCGATTTCTGAAGAGTCCACATCGTGATACGAACCATCGTAGAGTTCCACGGAAATGTCCACGATCGGAAATCCTGCAAGAATTCCTTTGCCCATCGCCTCTTTCAACCCTTTCTCAACAGCAGGAATATATTCTTGCGGTATCACGCCTCCCTTGATGGCGTTTATAAATTCAAAATGTTCATCGCGCTTCACGTTCTTCGGAAGGTCATCTATGTCCACATTTTTATCCATCGGTTTCATTCTGATGCGCACGTGTCCATATTGACCGCGCCCTCCAGTCTGCTTGATGTATTTGCCTTCTGTCTCCGCAGTGCCCGTAATCGTCTCGCGATACGCAACCTGGGGCTTGCCGACATTCGCCTCAACTGTAAACTCGCGCTTCATGCGATCCACAATAATTTCCAAATGCAATTCTCCCATGCCTGAAATAATCGTCTCAAGCGTTTCCGGATCCGTCTTCACGCGGAATGTCGGATCTTCTTGCGAAAGACGCGAGAGCGCCATCCCCATCTTTTCCTGATCGGCTTTCGTCTTCGGTTCAATTTTCATGGACACGACCGGTTCGGGGAAATGGATTGTTTCAAGGAGAATAGGGTTGTTCTCGTCGCAGAGTGTGTCGGAGGTAATCGTGTTTTTCATACCCACAGCCGCGGCAATTTCTCCCGCAAATACCTGCTTCACTTCTTCACGATCATTGGCATGCATGCGCACGATGCGCCCCACACGCTCGCGATCACCCGTGCGAGAATTGTATACATACGAGCCCGCGGAAAGCGTTCCCGAATACACGCGGAAATATGTGAGTTGTCCCACAAACGGGTCCGTCTGGATCTTAAACGCAATTGCCGCAAACGGCGCAGTATCTGTCGTCTCGCGTGTCTCTTCGGCGTCTGTATGCGGATTCACGCCTTTGATTGGCGGAACATCAACCGGAGATGGGAGATAATCAACCACCGCGTCAAGAATAAGTTGTACGCCTTTATTCTTAAGCGCGGAGCCGGTAAAGACCGGAACGAGTTTGTATGCGAGCACCGCTTCGCGTGTCGCTTTCTTCAATTCATCTATGGAAATAGTTTCGCCACCCAAATAGCGCTCCATCAATTTCTCATCGTTCTCAACAATCTTCTCCACCAATTCCGCATGATATTTTTCCGCATCAGCCTTCAAATTCTCGGGAATATCTTTTTCCACAACCTTATTGCCCATGTCCCCTTCAAAGAGATACGCTTTCATTCTCAAAAGATCCACAACGCCTTCGTGCGCGTCTTCCTCTCCGATCGGAATCTGAAAACGAACCGCGCTCTTTGTAAGCCGTTCCAAAATTGATTTAAATGAACGATCAAATGATGCGCCGGTACGGTCAAGTTTATTTATGAAACAAATGCGCGGAACGGAATATTTGTCCGCTTGGCGCCACACGGTTTCAGATTGTGGTTCCACGCCTGCAACGCCGTCAAAAACGACAACGCCGCCGTCAAGCACTTTCAAAGATCGCTCCACCTCCACGGTGAAATCCACGTGCCCCGGTGTATCAATAATATTAAAACGGCATTTCGCGCCCGCATCACCCGATGCGTATGTCGGTGTCCAGAAACAGGTCGTTGCAGCCGAGGTAATCGTAATACCACGCTCCTGTTCTTGTTCCATCCAGTCCATGATTGCCGCCCCTTCGTGCACTTCGCCGATTTTGTGCGACACGCCCGTGTAGAACAAAATACGCTCAGACGTCGTCGTTTTCCCAGCGTCAATATGGGCGATGATTCCGAAGTTTCTTACCTTATTTAATGGATAGTCGCGGGTCATAAACAAATGCAAAAGTTAAAAATCAAAATGCAAAATTACAAGTAAAAATTAAAAATTCTTAAAAACTTTCCGAATGAAATGCTTATTCGCGCACTTATTTTGAAAAACATTTCGTGGCGAAGCGCTTCGCCCAACGAGGAATGTGCCTATTCGGCACGCGCGTTTCGCATAATAAAGCCGATTCCGTCTTATCACTATCGGCATTCATGCAAACATTCTGCAAAATAAGTGCGGGATGCTCCATTTTACAATTGGGATTTCTGCGCCCTTCGGGCTTGAAATCACCAAGTAAAATGGGCAAACGCTTTATTTGCTTCCGCCATCTTATGCACATTGTCGCGCTTCTTGATCGCCTCGCCCTCGCCCTTGCTTGCGGAAAGGATTTCATCAGCGAGCCGCTCCGCCATGGGGCGCCCCTTTTTTCCGCGCGCGGCGGCAACAATCCAGCGCATCGCAAGCGCGCCGCGGCGTTCCGGACGCACTTCGCGCGGCACCTGATAGTTCGCGCCTCCGATGCGACGAGAGCGCACCTCCATTGTTGGGCCGACATTTTTAATCGCCGCTTCAAAAATCTCAAAAGGTTTTTCTTCGCCTTTTGTTTTGATGACATCAAGCGCGCCATACACGACACTTCGTGCCGCGTTCTTTTTGCCGTCCCACATGATGTAATTGATAAATTTGTTTAATTTATCGGAATTATGCACGCGGTCGGGTCCTGGAATATTCCTGTTTTTTATTTTATATCTCATGATACGAATGGTTACGAATGAGGTCGAATGACACGAATGGCTCTCCTTTTGTCTTTTTTATTTGTGTCATTCGCCTTTATTCGTGGATTGGTGTCGTGTTATTTTCCCTTCGGACGCTTCGCCCCATACTGACTTCTGCCTTTCATGCGCTTTTCAACCCCGGAAGCGTCCAAGACGCCACGCACGATATGATACCGCACGCCGGTGAGGTCTTTCACGCGACCGCCGCGAAGCACCACAACGGAGTGTTCCTGCAAATTGTGCCCGATGCCAGGAATATAAGCGGTGACCTCCATGCCGTTGGTGAGACGCACGCGCGCAATTTTACGCACCGCGGAGTTCGGCTTTTTTGGTGTGGTTGTAGACACTTTTACGCACACTCCGCGCTTAAACGGAGATGGGTAAAAAACGGGACGATTTTTTATCGTATTAAAACCGCGCGTCAAAGCAACCGTCTTTGAACGTTTCTTCGGAGTCTTTCTCCCGCGCCGTGAAAGTTGATTGATGGTAGCCATACAAACAAAAAAGGGCGGTGCCCTAGTGACACAAATGTACTATATGAGGAAGGATAATGCAAGACGATTGCCGCTTTTGTTACTTTTTAACAACTCGAATCGGCACTTTTCTCCCAACCTTAAATTCCGTCTTTCGTTCTTTGGCACGCACCTGTTTTTCTTCTTTTGCTCTTTCGGCGTACGCGGCGATGGTTTTTTCTGAAACGTAGAGCGTGCGGGAGAATGTGTGCCCATTTATTTTACCGCTCCGCGCCAACTGCCCGACATAGTCAGGAGTATACCTAAACATCCGCGCCGCTTTTCGTGCGCTTATGTATGAAACTCCATTTATGAGTACATAATCTTTTGCGGCCATATAAAAATTAAAATCAAACTCCTGTTAAAAGAGAAAAGAGGAATGATGCGAGTGGAGCGATGAACCCCGCCGCGAAGAAAACGACAAGAACAATAAGAATAAGCGCGTAGCGCTCCAGCGCCTCTTCAATGTGATAAAACCGATTCGGTAGGAACGAGAAAAGTACTTTTGACCCATCAAGCGGCGGAACGGGGATGAGATTAAATACGGCGAGAATAATGTTGATAAACACAATAGTGCTCGCAAGCGCCAAAAACGGCTCCGATACGATGCCGAGTGCCGGTGCAAAACGAATAAGAAGTCCGAAAATAACGGCGATAAAAAGATTTGCGAGCGCACCCGCGGCGGCAGTGAGCGCAGTCCCCAGACGAACACGCCTAAAATTATACGGATTATACGGCACAGGCTTCGCCCAACCGATAATAAAGCCGCCCAGCATATAGGTCGCTATTGGCACAAGAAAGGAACCTACAGGATCAAGATGCCGTGCCGGATTTAATGTGAGCCGTCCGGAAAGACGCGCGGTCGGATCCCCGAAAAGTTCCGCAACGTATCCATGCGACACCTCATGCACAACGACAGACATGATCAATATGGCGATGGCGAAAATAAAATCAAATTCTTGCATATAAAAACTATATAATGATCAATGACCAATAATCAATTTTCAATAAATAAACAATGATCAATGCTTGTGGTTATTTTCATCAATTGAGGTAGTGATCTTTTGAAAAATCATGGTCAGTTCTTGGCATTCTTTCCACAAACGGTTGATAGGCTCTTTCTCTTCTGGAAGCGCGCGTATAAGCATTCGGAGCCAATGCTTTGTTTCTTGGCACTCTTTTTTACAGATGAAAATTTTGTTGCGAAAATCTTTTTTTGAACTTGCGTTATTCGCCTCGCAATAGTTTGCGCCGATACTTGTTCCTGATCTTACCAACTGGTTTACCAGAGGTGTGGTAATGGTGCCCATTTTTATATGTGCACATAAATCTATGATTGCTTCGCCAAACTGCGCGGTTCGTTCTTCAAGATCATAGATTTTGTTTGAATCATTGTTTTTTGAAAATTTATTGATCATTGAAAATTGAACCTTGATTATTGTGCGATGTTTGCGCGCACACACGCCCTATGATACCATGCGAAGCACTATGGCAAAAACGTGCCCGATCTGCAATAAAGGTTCGCAAGTGGGGGGCCGGTACTCAAACCGCGTGCGCGCCACGCAGTTTAATCCTGTCGGAAAAGTGCGCAGACAGCCAAATCTCCAATGGGCGCGCTTGCCTTCGGGCGGCGGGCGCATAAAAATCTGCACGCGCTGTATGAAAGCGGGGCTTCATTTGAAAACGAAAGTAACGAAGTAACATAAGAACCGCCCCATCCGTTGGGGCGGTTTTCTATTCTTCGCAACATAGCGTGCGTGGGGACACAAACCGCAAGTGCGCCAACGCACCGTTGGTCCGATGCCGATTGTCCCTGTTTTCCACAACATTCGCCGCGCGAATTATCTCCTTGTGTCGTTTCGCCGCATGCCATTTGTGTCGCATGTTTGGAAACTTGCGCGACTGCCGTCTGCCTTTATTGTCTTTTCTCACAACACACCTCCCTTATTGCATGAGTTTGGTTGAAATACTGTCTGACATAAATATAACTGTTTTAGAGTCAATTGTGGAGAGTATCGCGGCGCCGGCATTTCGCGCGGCGGAAAGCGCCTCCTCATGCGGGTGGCCGTATTGATTATTTTCCCCCGCGGAGACAACGGCGTATTCAGGCGCGACCGCGGAAAGAAATTCGAGCGCGCTTGATGTTTTTGAGCCGTGATGTCCCAGTTTCAAAACATTTGCGCGAAGTTTCTCGCCATCTAATCCCACCAGATATGTTTCTACGCCCTTCGGCGCATCTCCGGTCAGGAGAAATTTTTCGTCGCCGAACGTGAGCATCGCGACAATAGAGCCGTCATTTGTTTCCCAGCCGTTCGGATCGCGGTCGGGGAATAAAATGTCCAAAAATACATCGGTATCCAGCGCGAAACGTTGGCCGCGGCGTGCGACCAAAAATCGCGCGCCGCTGGCCTCTTCTTCTTTCGCCGCATCCAAAAAATTCTGGTATGTTTTCGTGTCATGTCCCGCGCCATTCCATACCACAGACGAAACATCGTATCTGTCTATCACCGCGGCAAGTCCGCCAACATGGTCTTTGTCGGGATGCGTCGCGAGTACAAGGTCAAGAGAGCGATCATACCACGGCATCACGCTCCCCAACGCCGAGAGCACATGCGCGTCCGCGCCGCCGTCAATGAGTGCTTGCGCTCCGCGAGATGTTTCAATAAATATGGAGTCGCCTTGTCCGACATCAAGAAATGCGACTGTCAGCGCTCCGCGCTCCGCGCGAAGAAGTACTGTCCACACAGCGACCGTCGCAGCGCATAATATTCCCAATACAATAAGATGGAATTTTTTCGTCATATGGGGGCATATTCTTTTACTTCAAATGGTCGCATCGTATAGTGAACAACCGCGATAAGGAGCGCACCATATACTGCAAAAAGTATGAATGGAGAAAATACCGGCACCGGAATCGCCGCAAGCGGCAGGTTCCCGAAGAAGTGCGCGATGCCGATAACGATTGCGATAAGAGTGTGCGCGACAAACACGAGCGGGAGCGCGACCGCATACCCGATGAGTCCCAGAATCGCACCCGCCATGCCGATGAACATAATAAATGGAATAAATGGCAGTGCAAGAATATTCGCGGGCACGGACACGAGCGAGAGTGTCCCCATCATATACAGAAGGATCGGAACGACGGCAATCTGCGTGCCGATCGTCGCGGCCGCCACTTCGCGGATACCCCACGCGCGCGGGACAAAGCGTATGCGCCGTTCAATAAGCGGAGAGATGTAGATGAGACCGAGCGTCGCAAGAAACGACAGTTGAAACGATGGGTCATAGACGAGCACGCGCGGATTTATGAGGGTCATGAGGAAGGCGGCAAGCGAGAGAGATACGGCGACCGCGTTCGGCCTCCCCGATGCTTTGGCAAGAAATGCAATCGCCGCCATGATCGCCGCGCGAAAGACAGTCGCGCCTCCGCCTGCCGCGATTGCAAACATAAAAATCGCTCCAATACCCAAAGAAAATCTTATGCGCGGCGCGAACCTCGCAAAGATCCACATGATAAACGCGGCAACGATCGTCATGTTGTAACCAGAAAGCACAATCACATGGATGAGTCCGGAATTTCTGAAATCGGCGGACAAACTTTCCGACACGCCGTGCTTTTCTCCCCAAATGATTCCAGCGAGAAGTCCCGCGTCCGGTTCGGCAAATGCGCGCTCCGCGCCGAAAAGGAATGCATGCTTTACGGAAAGGAGCGCCGCGATAATCATATTCCCCTCGCCGCTTTCAATGATTTCCACATCGGCGGCAGTAAGCGTGTACACCACTTTGTCTTTAGACAAATATCCTTCGTAATCAAACACGCGGTCAGAGCCAGACGAAAACGATTTCGGCCGAGCGAGCATTCCTTCGGCGCGTATGACATCGCCGTATGAAACGTTTGTGCGCGCGGGCGCGTAGACAAGAACGCGCGCGCCTTCTCGCGTCTCAATGGTGAGAAGCGTGCGCGACGCGCGCACATCCGGTTCGCGGGCCACTTCGCCGACTATGTTAATCTGCGTGTTCTCATATTGCGAGAGTGTCGCGCGCGCGGACGCGAGATTTTGTTCCGTCATCTCAAATCGCACGCTCCCAAGCGCAAAAGCGATAAGAAAAAAAGCAAAAAGAATCTGCGCGCGCGCGTTCTGTGAGAACGCCCGCGCGCCAAAAAATCACGCCGAGCGCAATTCCCGTCAAAACGCAAAGTCCCGCTCCGGCGTACCCGACATCAAAAAACGAGCGGACAAATATCCCGCCCGTGAAACCGGCGACGCCTATGAAAAACAGAATATGCGGGATACTACTCTGCTCTATCCATCGCTTCATTGGCAAGACGGTCGGCATCTTTATTTTGTTCGCGCCGCACGTGGGTAAATGTCACATGCGGAAATTCCGAAACGCGCATATTCCAGATCTTTATGAATTTCGGAAAAAGAGTCGGCTCTTTTATTTGGTACTTTCCCGAAAGTTGTCTTTGCACCAATTCACTATCCATCCGTATGTCAATTTTCGCCGTTTTTCTTTTCGTTTTCGGAATTATTTTTTTCGCTTCTTCAAGCGCGATAACCACCGCCTCATATTCCGCAAAATTATTCGTCTGGTGCCCCAAAAATTTTGACACTTCTT
>JBBUEZ010000011.1:0-7718 GCA_038056715.1 Patescibacteria group bacterium | reverse complement strand
TTTTCATATGGACACATTAGCACCAAGTGTCCTGATTCAGAACGGAATGAACGAAAAACTCTTCGCAATGTCATTTTGGCGGGTGTGGTCCGAATTGTGTGATTTCTTTTTTCTCACGGAAGCGGGGCCATTTTTTACTCCATATCACAGATAACTCTGCACACCACCCAAAGTTTTCGTGATTCTTGCTTCAGTCGGAGCGTAGATTGGAGAAGATTAGGCATTGTAAATCATGTCACATTTTGATATAATATGTGTATTATGGAGTTCAGACAGTCATTATTTTGGGATACCGACCCAAAGAAAATAGACCCGCAAAAAAACGCTCAATACATCATTGAGCGCGTGGCTGATTTTGGTCATGACGATGAGGTGAGGTGGGCGTGGCATTTTTATGATAAGTCGTTACTGAGGAAAGTGATAGAAAAATCAAGATGCCTGAGAGGAGAAACAAAAAAATTATGGACAATTCTTCTGGCGGAGTAAAATTACATTTTGATATTTTACCTAGAGAAACAAAAAAAGCTCTTGATTTTTTATCTACTCAAGAGTGGTTGAGGAAAACGGATTGGTATTTGGCAGGCGGTACTGCATTAGCCATTCAAGTCGGGCATCGCAGGTCGGTTGATTTGGATTTTTTTATTAAACATCCACGTTTTGATAATATTGATTTACTTGACCGCATTTCTTCCTCCGGTAATTTAGAAATAGAATTAAATAAAGATAACACGGTATTTGCCAAATTATTTGAGGCAAAAATTAGTTTTATCGCGTATCCGTTTTTTGTTCCGCGACAGAGTTTTATGCATTATGGTACTGTCAAAATCTTATCACCGATTGATGTTGCGGTCATGAAGGTTGTGGTGATTTCCCAACGCGGACGCAAACGTGATTTTTTTGACATGTATTGGTGCGCGAAGAATCTTGAGTCGTTGGAAGAAACGATAAAAAGATTGCCGTCTCAATATCCGTCGGTGGCTCATGATTACCATCATATTTTGAAAGCCATGGTGTATTTTGAAGACGCAGAAAGCGACCCAGAGCCGGAAATATTTTTCAAGGCGGACTGGGATGAGGTCAAAAGTTATTTCAATAAAGAAATTCCCATTATCGCCAAAAAATTGATGGGGTTGAATTAAGAGAACGCGCGATTCTAGGCCGATTTTTGAAAGCGATTTCTCTCGGCAAGGTGCCCATATCGCACTTTTTTTGTTTCGGTTGCTTGACAAGTACTATCCCGCAGTACTATCATATAGTATATGACAACCATTACCGTACCAATTACGAAAGAACTTGAATCTTTCATTTCTGAGGAGATGAACGCGGGTACCAGTGAGTCAAAAGCACACCTCGTTCGTTTTGCCCTCATGCGGCTTCGGGAGGAACGCGCGCTCTCTCGTATCAATGAAGCGGAGGCAGATATTAAGGCCGGTCGTGTGTATAAGGGAGACCTGAAGAAGCTCATTAAAAAATTTTAGCATGCAGTTTTTATATACGGCACGTTTTTTGAGATCACTTAAAAAATATGATGAAGCCGTGCAAGATGACGTGTTTCGCGCAGTTAAACTATTTGAGACTGGAAACAACTCAGAAGTCCTCAAGTTGCATAAACTGCACGGGAAGTTTAAGGCGTGGCATGCCTTCTCTGTAAACTTTTCGTACAGAATAATTGTGAGAAAGGGGAAAAGCACAATATATTATATTGATATAGGAACGCACGATGTGTACAAATAAAATTATTTTTGTCTTTCATCCCCCGTTATTGCGCATATAGATTTGTAATAGTTAAACAAAATATAAAAAAATACCTCGTTCAATTAGTTGTTAAATAGTCAAAGTCCGCACAGTAGTTGTTCCCATCGGACGCCATTTTACCTCGTTACGCCAGCATGGTATAGTATTCCCAATATGGAAAAGACACTTCGGAATATCATTCTGGCGGGTGCGTTTGTACTTCCGTTTATTTTTTTTATCGTCCCGGGAGATATGTTTTTTCCGTTCATTACGGGGAAAAATTTCGCGTTTCGCATAATTGTTGAAATCATGTTCGGCGCATTCTCGGCGCTCGCCATTCTCTACCCTGCATATCGTCCGCAAAAATCGCTCATACTTATTTCATTTGCCGCGTTTGTGGGGATTATCGCAGTCGCGGACATATTCGGCCAAGGATTTCTTCAGAGTTTCTGGTCCAACTATGAGCGCATGGATGGTTTGATTACGCTTCTCCATCTCCTGGCTCTTCTCATCGTTCTTATAACGACCATGCGCACACGCGGGTTGTATGAGCGACTTTTTGATACGAGCATCGCGGCGAGCATTATCATGTCGTTGTATGGATTTGCGCAACTCGCGGGGAAATTTGTAATCCATCAAGGGGCGACGCGCTTGGACGGCACATTCGGCAATGCGACATATTTGGCGGTCTACGCGCTTTTTCATATTTTTCTTGCCGCGCTTCTTTCGCTTCGCACGGGCGAAACATGGAAACGTTCATGGTACGGCGTTGCGATCGCGCTTAATCTCTTTATCCTCTACCACACCGCGACTCGCGGCGCGATGTTGGGACTTTTGGCGGGGCTCATCGTTGCCGGCGCTGCGTATGTGTTAAAGGGGAGCGGAAAAGGAAGAAAAATCGCGGCAGGAGTTATTGGCGGCGTGGTACTCGTTGTCGGATTGTTCGTTGCGATGAAAGATGCGGAGTGGATTCGCACAAGCCCCGTGCTTGGACGTTTTGCGTCTATATCGCTAGAAGACACGACGACACAATCGCGTTTCATTATTTGGGGCATGGCGCTTGAAGGATGGAAAGAGCGCCCGATTTTAGGATGGGGGCAGGAGCATTTTATTACGGTGTTTAACAAGTATTACAAACCGGAACTCTACAAACAGGAACCGTTCTTTGACCGCGCACACAATGTGTTTTTGGATTGGCTTATTTCCGGCGGCATCTTGGGGCTCCTCGCGTACTTGGCAATCTTCTTTATTGCCGCGTGGACTCTATTTCGTTCGCGCGTATTCACCGCACTTGAAGGAAGCGTACTCATAGGACTTCTTGCCGCATACTTTGTGCAGAATCTTTTTGTGTTTGATAATTTGGGCAGCTATATGCTCTTTGTGATGGTGCTTGGATATGTTGCCCTTGTAACAAAGAACCAAGAACCAATAACCAAGAACAGGAAGGAAGGAAAGACGGATGAAACATACAAAAATGTAGTTATCGCAACCACGCTTATTGCGACACTTTTCGTACTGTATGTGTTAAACGTAAAACCATATCAGGCGAACGCGACGCTCATATCCGCGCTCTCATCACAAGAAGGACTGCAAAAAAATCTCGCATTTTTTGAAAAAGCCCTCGCGTATAATTCCATGGGAACATCCGAGGCGCGCGAACAATTGGCGCAGATCGCGGCGCGAATTGTTTTGTCTCCAGCAATCGCCGAAGTAGACAAATCCGCATTCAATACACTTGTGCGACGTGAGATGGATGAGGAGACAAAAGCGGGAAACAATGCACGCGCAGAACTTTTGTACGGATCATATCTCAAATTCACTGGTGCATACGATGACGCAATCGCGCATTTGACACGCGCGATGGAGCTTAGTCCGGGCAAACAAGCGATGCGGATGGAATTGGGGTCTGCGTATTTGAGTAAAGGAGATTTTGCCGCCGCATTTCCTATTATGAAGGAAGCATATGACCTTGCGCCGGAAAATGAAACGGCGCGCGATGCATATGCGCTCGCGGCGGTATATGCGGGGGATATGAAAATTGCGCAGGAACTCCTTGTTCCTGTCTATGGGATGCCAGCGGCGCCGACAGATGAATTCACGCGCGCCTACGCGGCACACAACGACTTTGCGACCATTGTTTCAATTTGGCAAAAGCGCATCGCGGACGCACAAGCGCGAGGAGCCGACAGCGCACAATATCATGTATCGCTTGCGGCGGCATATATCGGCACAGGACAACGCGCGAAAGCGATTACAGAATTGCGTACCGCAATCTCGCTTGACTCTGCATTCAAAGAGCAAGGTGAATTTTACATTAAAGAAATAGAGGCAGGTAGAAATCCGTAGAGATATTAAAATTACTCCCCGGTTTTTAAAGGCTCTACGACTTTTGACTTTAAGAACTTGACGACTTTATAGACTAATCTTATGTCTTTACATCGCACCACGACACAAGGTCAAATACACACACAGAATGTTCATGGACTACACCCGGATTTGTATGGTGATTTTTCACTATTGAATGGGGATGTTTCAAAAATTCGCGGCGATGTGAGTTTGCACCGCATTCGCGGACGTGCGTCAGGAATCTCTGGGGACATATCAGGACTTTCCGGCGACGTGTCCAATATTTTCGGAGACGTGACGAATGTTATTGGCGATGTTTCAAATATCCAAGGCGAAGAATCGGACCTCTCCGGTGATGAAAGCGGAGTTGTGGGTGATGTTACTAATCTAAGCGGTAATCTGTCCAATATCCGCGGTAATGTCTCAAATCTCTCCGGCGATGTCACGCGACTTATCGGTGATGTCTCAAATATTCGTGGCAATGCATCGCACATCGTGGGGAATGTCACCAACTTAAAAGGTGACGTATCCAACATACGGGGGAACGTAACAAATATTTCAGGTGACGTGTCAGGGCTTACCGGCGATGTTTCCAGTTTGGAGGGGGACGCAACCGGCCTTTCAGGGGACGCAAACGAAGTCACAAAATAGTAAATAAGAAAAACCGCGTGCGCTTTTTTAGCACACGCGGTTTTTTGTTTTATCTTTTTGTCCCCATCTTTATTTTATCTCATACTGAATATTCACCTGCACCACCACTTCTTGGGATCCCGGTTCTACTGTTGGCGGCGCCGCTTCAAATGTTTTTACCATGTCGCCTCCCATGCCCATGGCGGATTCATAGCCATACGGCGTCGGTCCGCCGCCCTCGCTTATGTATTGGATTTTGCCCAATTTGAATCCTGCCGCTTTTGCAATTGCTTCCGCTTTCGTGCGCGCGTCCGTCATCGCCTCAATGCGCGCTTCCGCTTGTGTTTCTTTCGGGTCATCAATGGTGAACGATGGACCGGAAACCGTATTTGCGCCGCGGTCAACGACTCCCTTCAAGATGTCCCCGATAGCGTCAAAATTGCGCACTTTTACCGAGATGGTTTGACGGATACTGTATCCGACAATTTCCGCCGGAGGACACACTTTTCCGTATTCATACGAGCATGGCGTGTATTGATAGCGCGGCTCTATCGTATAATTTTGCGTTTTGACGTCCTTGTCTTCTACGCCTTTTTCTTTCACGAATGCGACGACGGCATTTCCTTTATCCGAATTTTTCTTCTGAAGAGCCGCAAGGTCAGTCCCGCCTTCCGTGAGCACCGTCGCGCTCACTTCTGCGATATCGGGAATCGCGGTAACGCGCCCTTCTCCGGATACGCTAAATGACGTATAGGGGTCAACTGAGTCTTGGTACGCAAATGAGTACATAAGTGCCGCAATCGCGACTGCAAGGATGCCAACCATCCCTACGTTCCCAATCCGATTTTTAATTGTTTCGTTCATAAAAGTGCGCGTATTATTAGTATGTCAGTATTATATACCTTTTTATTTATGTCGTGCAAAGCGCATGTGAAGTGTTATGATAGTTGTTATGAATACTCCGTTTTCAAGAATAATCGTGTTTTGGGGAAGAAAGAAAAAACTCGCCGTCATTATCGTCGTTGCCATCATTGCATCAGCAGGTGGGTGGTGGTATTTCTCCGGAAAAGAGACCGCATACGAGACAGTGGATGTCGCACGCCGCGATGTTGTGTTGGGAGTGTTTGTAACGGGAACGGTCAAACCGGCGGAAGACGCAAAACTTTCTTTTGATGCGAGCGGACGCGTAGGAGTTGTTTCGGTTAATGTCGGCGACCGCGTGTTGGTTGGCAAAACGCTTGCAATGCTTGAGAGCGCACAAACAGATACATACGCGAAATATCTTCGCGCGGAAGCGAACGTCGCCGCGGAGGAAGCGAAACTTGCGGAAATGAAACGCGGCGCGCGGCCGGAAGAGCTCGCCGTTTCGGAAGCGAAAGCGGAAAAAGCGCGCGCTGCGATTGCGTATGAAAAGAGCGTGGTGAGAAGCGCGCTTGTTGACGGGTATATAAAGACGGACGATGCGGTTCGCAATAAGGCCGACCAAATGTTCAGCAATCCGCGCACGGCATCCGCGGCCATCAATATTCCGGTAAACGATGCGCAGGCAAAGATTGATTTGGAAAGTATGCGTGTTTCTCTGGAGTCGCAATTGAATCTGTGGCAAAAAAGCGTGGAATATGACAATGTGGAATACACAACAGCCGCATTTGGATACGTCATAACGAGTAACGCCGCGCTCCCGTTTCTAGACCCGCTTTCCATCGCGGTAAACGCACTCGCTCCCGGTTCGTCTCTTTCACAGACGACAGTAGATGGTTATAAGGCGGCGGTGTTCTCCGCGCGCACGAATGTGCAGACGGCGGACAGCGCGCTTCGCGCCGCCGAACAGGGATATGAGGACGCGGTTCTTGCCTCGCGCCTTGCTGACGCGGACCTTGCGCTTGTGCGCGCCGGATCATCAGAAGAGGGAATTGCGGGGCAAGAAGCGCGCGTCTTTGCGGCGCGCGCCGACCTTGCCTCCGCGTCCGCCGACCTTTCCAAAGCATCCATCCGTGCGCCGTTTTCCGGACTTATTACAAAAGTTGATGTGTCGCGCGGGGAAAGCGTGATGGCGGGAACACCGGTTATTACAATTGTGGGAGATGCGGCGTTTGAAATAGAGGCGCGCGTGCCGGAGACGGATATCGTGCATGTTGCGGTAGGGAAGAAAGCGAACGTCATTCTCGACGCATACGGAAAAGCGGAACAATTCAACGCGAAAGTGTTTGAAGTGGAACCGGCGGAAACCGTCGTGGAAGGCGTGCCGACCTACATAATCAAACTTCTTTTGGAAGACCCGAAACGTCTTGCGCGTTCCGGCATGACCGCGGACGTGACAATCAGCGCGGACATGAAAACGAGCGTAATCGCAATTCCATCCCGTTCCATTAAGACGGAAGACAATATAAAAACAGTTCGGGTATTTCATGAAGGCGGAGCGGAAGAAGTACGCACCGTGGAAACCGGACTTCGCGGGTCCGACGGATTCACCGAAATCATCTCAGGACTTACGGAAGGGGAGAAGGTGATTACGGGAGAAGCGAAATAATTTAAAATTAAGAAATCAAAAAACGACATAATTTTAATTTTCAATTCATCAATTTCCAATTTTCATTGAATGATCAATACAATAATGTTCAATTATTACCTTCTTGAGTTATTGTTTCATTGGAAATTCACTGATCATTGATAATTGATTATTTTTGTCGTTATGAATCCTCTCATTACATTGGAAAAAGTGGAAAAAACCTTCACGGATGAAGAAGCGCCAACGCATGTTTTGCGCGGCATTTCATTTGCGATAGAGAAAGGAGAATTTGTGTCAGTGATGGGACCGTCCGGCTCCGGAAAGTCAACTCTCCTCCACATTTTGGGATTTTTGGATACACCGACAAAAGGCGCATATATATTTTCTGGACGCGATATCAACCATTATTCCGAAGACGAACGCGCCGCAATCCGAAACGACGACATCGGATTTATTTTTCAGACATTCAATCTCTTGCCGCGCATGAGCGCACTTCAAA
>JBBUEZ010000010.1:2365-5415 GCA_038056715.1 Patescibacteria group bacterium | reverse complement strand
TGCATGCCTTATCCACGCCGCCAGCGTTCATCCTGAGCTAGGATCAAACTCTTATTGTAAAGTAGAAGTTGGAAGTTGGAAGTTGGAAGTTTGATTAAGAGAACGTTTTCCAGTTTGTTTTCAATTGATATATTTGTTTTCCAAGGACGGTGTATCCGTCCGACAAATTTTTGAAATCTTTTTGTGAAATATATCCGAGCGCGTATGCATCTTCCAGATGACTGATGATTTCATTGTTAGACCCGAGCGATCTGGTGAGATACTGTCTGAATTCAGCCTCAGACCGGCCGAACCCTTCGGCGATATTCGCATGAATGGAATTACCTGCCCGTAATATTTGAGATTTCAGATATCGTCCTTCGTTTGGAAACGACTGACAAATTCTTGCCGTATCCACAAATAACGTCTTCGACCCATTGTATACTTTAAGATCATGAAAGTCTTTTATCATGAATGTAGTATACCTCCTCTCACTTCTAATCTCTAACCTCCAACCTCTACTTTTAGACGGAACGGGACAAGAGAAAAGATACTCTCTTGCCTGTTCTTATTTTCTCATTATGTTTCATTCTTTCTAATTCTTCTTATTCAATTGTCAAAAAACACGTTACCCGGAGCGAAAGATTTCCGTCCAAGCAAGACTAAATAAAACGCCTATCTCTAGACGTCCAAAGCATTATATAGGAGTCGGAGACTAAGTCAAGGAGATGTGCGTGGCCCGTCTGTTAAGAGGCTAAAACATACCGAGAAATGCTTGGAGAACTCCGGCGACAAACGAACCGAACGGGAGAACGCTTGTTGGGCTCTCTGTTTGAATCGGGACAGGTTCATACGGAGACGGGATTCCTCCGCCCTGTGGTGGTTGATATATAGCGCCTTCCGGAGAAACAAACCCCTGCGGAGGCAAGAATCCTTCGGGCGGTCTTTCAAAGCCGCCGTATCCTGCGGGAGGTGTACTTCCGTAGCCTTGCGGCGGCATAGTGTCACGGGGCGGATATCCCGGCGTTCCGCTACCATCAATTGTGCGGAACCCTTCCGGAGGACGAAGACCTTCTGGCGGTATGCGCGTGCCGCCATCCGGCATAAAGCGTTGTGCGTCATCGGGAGATAATTCTCTTTCTCGTGCGTTCGTATTTGTTTTTTCAAATGTATTGCGCGCGTCTCGGCAAAAATCCGCCTCCGGATGTTCGGCGCAGAACTTCATGCACGATTCCGGAGAATTGCACACGCCGGGCGGCATACTAAATCCCGATGGAGGACGGCCCTGATTGAAATCTCCTCGGCCGGGGAACTCGCCGGAGCGATTAGGGAATGCATCGGACGGCGGAAATCCGCGTTTGAACTCTCCTTCAAATTTTTCGCCAAACACTTTAAATTGTTCCGCTGTTTCCCGCGCGCGCGTTTCATCAATGATCCCCGCGCGCGCGCCGAATGACGAACACTCCGCAAAATGCGCGGGGTCGTTGCAATAGGTATGGCACTCTTTTTCTTCACGACATCCCCCCGGACCGCCAGCCTCCATAAGCGAACGCGTGTTCTCCGCGCGCTCAATTTCCTCGGAAGGAATCAGGTTGTGTTTTTTTGCAAAAGCGAAACACTCATCGCCGTGCGCGGGATCAGCGCAATACTCTTCACACGCGCGTCCGCGGCATCCGCCGGGACCGCCATCTTTGGACGCTTTTAAAAATTTCTTCACTTCAGCGTATTCTTCTTCCCCTATAAGATCATGCTGCCGCGCAAATAGAAGACATTCTTCTTCGTGCCCCTCCGCTTCGCAATACGCCTCGCACTCCTCTCCCTTGCATCCGCCGGGACCTTCCGCATCAAGCAATTTCTCAAATTTGTCCTCTTCTTCCGGCGCGATGAGCGCATGATCGCGCGCAAAATTCATGCACGCGCGGCGATTTGCCGATTCGTCGCAATATGCGCGGCATTCATCCGGCGTCGCGCATCCGCCGGGGCCTCCCTGTGTTTCCAAAATCGCTTTTGCTTTTTCTTCGTCAATTTTCGGTTTGCCCATACGCTCCGGCGGACGCGGAGGATGAGGACGTGGCGCCGCAAATTGTCGGTCTCCGGCAAACGCGCGGATGCGTGCCGCGTCTTCAGCAGTCATGAATCCATGTTCAACCGCAAAAGAAACGCAGGTCTCTTTATTTTCCGGTACGCGACAAAACGCATCGCATGATTCTTTTCCATTACATCCGCCGGGCCCTTCCTTCGGCCGTTCTCCGCCGCCTCCCTGAGACGGCGCATTTTTTGCGCGCTCTCCTTCCTCGGGAGTCATGAATCCTCTAGAAACGGAAAAATCAATACACTTATTTTTGTGTTCCGGATTATCGCAATACGAACGACACTCCTCCGGCGCCGCACATCCGCCTGGACCTCCTTCTTTTGGAATCGGCGGCGCCTCGCGGACATCAATCCCGCGCCCGCGCGCCCATGCATTGCACGAGTCTGCATTCGCCGATTCGTCGCAGTATGCGCGACATTCGTCTTCCCCCACACAGTTGCCGAGCTCCGGTATGGGAAAAGAAACCTGAGAGCCAACTTGCGCAAATACACCGCTCGCCGCAAGTGCGGCGACGGCGATAGAAAATGCAAAAATATATTTCACCGTATGCATATGCTAGCGAAACGGATTTGTCGCTTCAAAAGGATTTGTATATCCGCTTTCTATCGCTGGCGCGCTTTCGTTGAACGGATTCGCGGCTTTTACAAGCGCTTTTTGTGCTTCTTCCGCGACGAGAGCTTGTTCTGTCAAAACCTCCGCACGCCCCGCCTTCATGCCTGCCCCATAGCCGATGTACGCACCGATGCCTCCCGCAAGAATAGCGGCAAGAAGAGCAAACGCCGCTTCATGCACAAGACCATTTTTTTGCCCGCTTTGCTTTTGCCCGGTCGGTTCCATTGTTGTGTATTATACTTTGTATCGCATGTAAATACCCCAAGGCGGTGTGGATAAGTCTAATACCTTAGCCGCAGGATATTTTCAAGAATGCTGGATAAAATGAGTGGCGGGGCGGAACGCGGACGCGCTTTGAAAGCGCGTC
>JBBUEZ010000010.1:0-2355 GCA_038056715.1 Patescibacteria group bacterium | reverse complement strand
CCGCCATTCTCTCATCTTATGGCAATGCGATCGTACTCGTCGCTGCGTTTCCGCTAAAAACCACGTTTATTGCTTTCAAAATTGTCTCGGCAGAACCCGCCGAAATACCGAGCGTATTATTCGTAAACGTCACATTTTCAAGCGAAATCGGCGAATTCGTGTACGCGAGCGCTTTTTTGAAATACCGAAACTCCGCATCTTTGATATCTGACGACGACCCGCTCTCCAAACGAATCTCTTGCGAACCCGCGTTACCAACCGATGCGCCATCTCCATACGCATCGTTCCCATCCGAATCGTCATACACAGAGGTGAACAATGCCGGACCATTCACAATAAACGAACCAAAAATTTGCAGGATTCTGTCTTTAAATTTGAATGTTGTGTTTGCTCCAGCGGTGAGCGTTGAACTTGCCGACACTATCGTTCCGGAATCAATAAGATATGGCAGTCCGTTTCGCTCCAGTGAAAGAATGTCTCCCGCATTTGTGATTGTTCCGTCAAGCGCAATCGTGTTCTTGCCGTTGCCGGACCCGATGTTATCAAACAGCCTGCCGCGAAATCTGCCGGTATTCACGATTGCATCGGCACTGTTCCCCGTTATGGTGTTGCCGCGAATTTCTCCCGCCGTGTCGGAAAGACACATGCCGCGCTGATTATTTGATGCTGTATTGCCGGAAACGATCGGCGCGCCTCCGCCGACGCTAAGACCGCAGGAAGATGCATTATTTTTGTTATTACGAAACACGTTCTGAGAGATTGTAGATGACGCGTTTGAAAACAGCGCGCCATATTGTCCCGCGTACTCAAAAATTGAATTGGTGATCCTAGGCGACGAGTTTTCCACAAAAAGGTTTGCGCGCTTTTGCGTCAATTTCCCTCCATAACGGAACATTGCGCGGTCAAAAACCGAATCCCCCGCCGTGCTCGTGAGTTCAACGCCAAACCACGAGCCGGCAATGGGACATTCTGCGGTGGATGAAGCGTTTCCGGGGTCGCAGATACCGTCTTGATTCATGTCGCCCCCGTACGTATCGTCCGTAAAATAAGTAAACACGATCGGGTCGCTCTCGGTTCCCTGCGCGTCTATCGCGCCGCTCGCGACAAGACGCGCATCGTTGTTGAATTTAATAACAGCGCCCGGCTCAATCGTGAGCGTTTTCCCTGCGGAAAGCGTGAGTGTCGTCCAATCAATAAGATACGGGCTTTCGCTTTTCGCCAGTGTGATATCGTTTGTGATGTTTTGGTTTTTATTTACAAGATGAGAAAAATAATTACGCGCGCGCGGCGTGCCGATGATTGCACCCCCGTTTGGCGCGCGTCCATTTTTGATTGTTCCGTTGTTTGTTCCCCAATTCTCCCAGTCTGTACCGGCGCGGGCAGCCGAAAATCTCTCCATTGTGCCGTAGGTGGTTGTGTTTCCTTTCGCACACCAATTCCTGCAATACGAGATTTCGTCAATCGTCGTTGTTGCGTTTCCCGACATGCGCGTGAGGCGCAATCGCTCGCGTTCACCTGAATTATTAAGCCCGTCTCCGAATGATGCCCAGAGATTCGCGGGTACGTCGGCAATCGGTGATTCCGTCATCTCATTCGTTTCGCCCGTATTTTTTCTTTCAATCAAATAATATCCGCGCGCAGGGATCGTGCCAGAGAGCGGCAGATAGGGCGACAGGTCATCGGCAAAAAGCGTGAACGAGGCAAGCGAAATATCGGCGGCGGTCGGGTTATACAGTTCTATCCATTCGTCGTAGGGAGAATATGAAGTGCCGGCCCATGCGATTTCGTTCATGACAACGGGGAGTGTTGCAACGCGCACGCTCGCGGTAGTGGTCGCGCCCGCATTGCCAAGCGTATCATAGCCGGCGGCGGATATGGTGATGGTTGTGTTGTCCGTCGCGACAAATGATGTGGATGTTGCGATTCCTGAAAGTGCGCCCGCGCCCCAATCAACAAGAAAATGGTCAAGGTCGGACGCAGACGAACTCCACGAAAGCGCGACGGTTGTCGTCGCGATGAGACACTCGCTCGCGCCGATGGAATCCGCGCACGAAGAAACAGTGAGCGAAACATCGGGGCCGATTGAGTCAATAAAAAAAGCCGCGCTCGCGGGCGCGGAGACATTTCCCGCCGCATCGGCGGCGTAGAATTTAACCGTCGTTCGGCCCTGCGAAAATCCTGTGAGCGGAAGCGTCCAATTTCCCGCGACATCTGCCGTGGTCGTCGCGCTTCCGAAGTCCGTCGCGATGGAGCTTTCCGCCTCCGCGGTGCCGGAAAATGTAATGTTTGCTGTGGTGAATACCTGTGAAAAATCAGCCGGAGAAAGAATGATTGGCGCGTCGGGCGGCGTCGTGT
>JBBUEZ010000009.1:0-12850 GCA_038056715.1 Patescibacteria group bacterium | reverse complement strand
TTATATGTATATGGGAGAAATATCTTTCGGGTTCTTACTCAAAATGCACGGCGATGTTTTTTGAGGCGAGGCGGGCGGTGATGAGGGGGTGATGAGCGAGACCGGGATCGGTATCCAGCAATTTCTGCGCTTCGGTGCGAGCGGCTTCCACCATTTTGATATTTTTGATTGCTTCCATGCCGATGTCGGAGATGCCCCATTGCTTTGCGCCGGATAATTCCCCCGCGCCGCGGATCAGGAGGTCCTGCTCGGCGAGTTCAAAACCGCTGTGCGATTCTTTCATTGCTTTTAAGCGTTTCTGTGAAGTACCGCTCTCTGTGTCAGTGAAAAGGTAGCAATACGCTTGATGCGTACTCCGAAGCACGCGTCCGCGCAATTGGTGGAGTTGTGCGAGTCCAAACCGCTCTGCGCCCTCAATGATGATGATCGTCGCGTTTGGGACGTTGACACCAACCTCCACGACCGATGTCGCGACGAGAATATCAATATCCCCGTGTGAGAACGCGCCCATCACATCATCTTTTTCTTTCGGCTTCATTTTGCCGTGGAGTATTCCCACCTTATATTTTGGAAATATTTTTTCTTGTAGTCGTTTCGCCTCGGCTTTCACTGATTTTACTTGTAGCGCGCCGATCTTGTTCGGATCTGGTTCGTCTATGCGCGGGCAGATGACATACGCCTGTCTTCCGTGTGCGATTTCGTGAGTGATTTCTTCATACACCCGTGTTCGTTCTGCCGGAATAACAACCTCCGTTTTCGGGATTTTTCTCCCCGGCGGCATTTCGTCCAGAAGCGTAAGATCCAGATCGCCGTATATTGTGAGCGCGAGCGTGCGGGGGATCGGCGTTGCCGTCATAGATAGCAAATGCGGAACTGACGCAGAACTTTGCGGAACTGACGCGGAAGCACGTGCCGTGTCATATACAACGCGATCAATCGTTAATTCTCTTGGTCCAAAATTTGCAAGAAGCGCGAGGCGGTAACTGGAACCGCGCAAGTATCTCCATATCTGTTTTTTCTCTTGTGCCCCCACAAACGGAAGCGCTTTTAATTCAACAATTATCTTGTCGTCAATAACAAAATCGGGGGTATACGTTCCGACACGCTTCTTTTGGTACATAATCGGAATCTGCACTTCGCGCGAGTATGAGAGGGACGCTTTCTCAAGCTCGATAGCTACCGCTTTCTGGTAGATGATTTCCTTGTGTCCTCCACCAAGTTCCTTTTTTACGTTAAATAATACGTTTCTAATTCTGTACGTTAAGTCTTTATATATGAACGGATCTATTTTCGCTTCGGCGATGTTCCGCGTTTGTTCCGCGTCTCCCCTGCGAACGAGCTTCGCTCGTTGCATCACCCCGAAGCGATGCTGTTCATCAATAATCACGTACGCGAGGTCTTTAAACTTGACCGTTTTTTGTATGAGCGCATGTGTGCCGATGACGATCGCGATCTCGCCATTCGCGACCCATTTCAAAAATTGAGCGCGAGAGATGTCAGTCGCTTTGTCGGGAGAAACTTTTGATGGGAATTTTTTACATCCCGAACCGGTGATGAGCGCGATATTGATGGGAAGGTGCGAAAAATAAGAAATAAAGGAATCAAAATGTTGTTGTGCCAAAATTTCGGTCGGCGCCATATAGGCGATTTGGAGATTGCCGAACGATTGCCTTTTGGCTAAATCGTCGCTTGCGAGCGACGATCGCCCGAACGTTCCGTCCTCGGAACGTTTTAGGGGTGAGGTGGTGACGGTCGCATATGCGGTCGCGGCGGCGACGAGCGTTTTGCCGGAGCCGACATCGCCCTCCAAAAGTCGCAGCATCGGTTTCTCTTTTTCAAAATCACTCGTGATCGTTTCTATTGCGCGCATTTGCGCGGCTGTCGGCGCGAAGGGAAAACGGGAAAGGAATGTTTCAACATCTTTTTTCCGCTTTGGAATCGTGAACGCGCCATGCGCTTGATAGGCACGGCGCTCTTTTTGACGCGCAATCTGAATAAAGAAGATCTCTTCAAACGCGAAACGCTTGCGCGCCGATTCCGCGTCTCCCTTTTTCTGTGGCATATGCGCCCAGATGAGCGCGGTCTTTAATTTCGGGAGGTGATACTGCGTGAGGATCTCTTCCGGGAGCGGATCCTCCATCATTTCCACCGCCCCACCCGCGACTGCGCGGCGAATGTGGTGGAGAAACCAGCGCGAGGAGAGCGCGCGCGTCTCCGGATAGACAGGAAGAATGTCGCCCGCACCTTCACCCCAGAGCGAGGTGTCGGCGCCGAGCGGCAGATCGGAGATGCGCTCCACATGCGGATTGGCGAGATAGTTTCCGCGCTTGCCGCCGGTTACTTTGCCCGTGAGGCGAACGAGCGATCCCTCGGGAATCGTTTTGGCGATATACGCCTGATGAAACCAGACGACCCGAATCGTGCCTGTGTCGTCTTCTACAGTCGCTTCGGTGAGCGGGATTTTCTTGCGGTACGCTTTAGCGGTTTTGATAGATACGATTTTTCCTGCGACTGAAACATGCGCGTCTTTTGTGAGTGATGAAATAGGAAGAAGAGATGTCTCTTCGCCGTAGCGAGAGGGGAGATAGTAGAGCAGGTCGCCGAGCGTTCGGATTTTCAGAATCGCAAGCGACTTTTTCTGCTGTGGCGTGAGGCGAAAATGTTTTTCCAGAAGGTCGGCGTGATGCATGGTCTCTATTGTACTACAGGCACGCTATAAGTAACGTCACATACCCCACCCTGCACGTATACGGTACTATAGTACCGTATACGTGCAGGGTGGGGTTAGGTATAGAAAATAAAGGGAGAGATACGAAATCTACTCAAAACAAAAACCCCGCAAAGCGGGGTTTTTGTTTTGAGTAGATTACCAGCGATTTCCACCGCGGTCTCCACCACGGTTCCATCCGCCTCCTCCGCCGGCTTGGCGGGGTGGGCGTTCCGTCATCGGACGTGCCTCATTTACGGTGATTGCGCGACCGTCCATGTCTTTTCCGTTTAAGGAATTGACTGCGGCTGTCGCTTCATCTTCCGTAGACATTTCCACAAAGCCGAAACCTTTTGAGCGCCCCGTCATCTTATCCATGATGACGACTGCGGACTCAACGGTTCCTGCCGTTGCGAACATGTTCTTGAGATCAGCATCCGTTGTGGTGTAGGGAAGGTTCCCTACGAACAACTTTTTTGCCATATTCTCGTGCGCATTATTGCCACTTTACCTGCACTACTGCACACTAACTAGACTTTTTAATAAACTCATGGATGACCTTTGTTCCTACTCTCGTTGCGCACGAGTGACGTGGAGCAATTCCCATGTGTTTTCATACTAGCACCGTTCGTTTGAAAAGTCAATGTTTTGTACTCGGTGTATATCCGAGTGTACAAGTAAAACCAGCGAGATCGCTCCCGCTGGTGTTTTTTGATTGCTCAGTCTTCAGGGGCTGAGTGGGTATATGCTCTCAACGACCCACGCATCTTCTTCTCGACGAAAGAGCGCGATGTTATCAAATGAGAGATTAAATGTCGGAGTATGTTTCGTCATGAGATATCCCCAAATATCATCGAACTTTTCCGCGACATCATTTTTCGCAATTGTGAGGTGGAAATTCTTGAGCGGCTCATATTTTCCCCACAGCAGCACAAGATTTTTAATGACCACGTCTTGCAGATCCGCAGATATACGGGACGCTTCTGTGGAGAGTGTGACATCAAGAAAGATCACCCTATCGCCAAAGCATCCGAAACCATAAATGGTAAATGGGGCGATATGGTATGTTCGAGAGAACGCGACAAGCATGTTCTTCAAATCGTCGATTCGCTCCGCGGTCGCTTCAAACGGTTCCTTAATCGTGATGTGCGAAGGGAAATACCCGGCGCTTATCTTGAGATCAAATCGAGTGGCAACGTCATAGACGAGCATGCGGTGATATTCTGCAATCGGCCCTCTCAAAAGGTGGGCAATAAAATATCTCATATTTTTTCACCTCGTTACAAGACTATTTGCAATCTATATTCGTGTGTCTTTTCTGTCAATTTTATGTATCTGACCTTGTGCAGTGCAAGATAGTCGCCTCGATTCGCTTGGCGGGCAACTCGCATTTGCAATTTCCTTTCTGGCAGTGGGCAGAGGATTCGGTCCTTACAGGACCAGTACCCATTTTTGATTTTTTGTTTGTCTTTCAGACTCCAAAAAATCTGAAGAACGGCTTCGAATCCGCATGACGCTTCCGATTACGAAAGCTATGCCTGCCCACCGTTTTTTCACGGGATTCAAAAACGGTGGGCAGAGGATTCGAACCTCTGAGAGAGTTTCCCCCCTAACTCCTTAGCACGGAGCCGCTTTAGACCACTCAGCCAGCCCACCAAAAGCGTTTTCACTTTATCACATTATTTTTTAATGGGCGATAGAGACCATGAGAACGGAGCGCGCGCCTGCGGCGACGCACGCGTCGCGGGCGGCGCGGAGCGTTGCGCCAGTCGTTGCGACGTCATCCAACACTATGATATTTCTTCCGCGCACGAGGCGCGGGTCGGCGGAGAACGCGCCTTCCACATTTTTCAAACGGCGCGCGCGGTCTTTAATCTCCATTTGGTTTTCCGTCTCGCGCGTGCGCACGACCGCCCTCTCGGAGACCGTTCCAACAGAAAGGGCGCGCGCGATTAGTGCCGACTGATTATATCCGCGTTCACGAAGGCGTTTTTTCGCAAGGGGCACAGGAACGATGAGCGGGTCGCGAAATCCCTCCAGAAGGGAGAGGTCGGCGAGTTCCTCGAGAAGCCGCTCGCTCGCGATTTTCCCGAACACTTCCGCCCACGCATGTTTGCCGCGATATTTCATTTCCCAAATCCCGCGCCGCACGACGCGGTCGCGGTAATCAAAGAGCGCGATAATACCTTCCGGCGCGTTTTCCGCCGGAGAAAGACATGCTGTGCATGCGCTGCAGAGAAGCATGCCGCTTTTTCCGCACGAAGCGCAGAAAAGCGGGAAGAGAAAGTTCAAAACCTTTTCTATATATATGTGCACAGAGAGAGATGTATCTGGTATACTAACAGTATACCCTATTCCTATTCGTATTTTTCATGATGAATTCTTTTCAAAGCATTTTAGATACCGTCTCCGGCGCATTTTCAAAAAAAAGCGAAAGTGTTGTCGGTATTGATGTCGGCTCCGCGTTTTTGAAAGTCGTGCAATTAAAAAAGCGCGGCGGGAAAGCGGTGTTGGAAACATACGGCGAACTCGCGTTGGGACCTTATGCGGATGCCGCGGTGGGTCAGGCGACAAGTCTTTCACCGGACAAGATTGCGGAGGCGCTCAAGGATATATTCCGCGAAGCGAACGTGACAGGAAAGAAATTCGCGCTTTCTATTCCGTTTGGCTCAAGCCTCCTGTCGGTCATACACATGCCGGAGATGAACGGAACAGAACTTGCGCGCATGGTCCCGATTGAAGCGCGCAAATATATTCCTGTTCCGATCTCCGAGGTCGTGATGGATTGGTGGGTTGTTCCGTCCTTTTCAGAACCATCTTCGGGAGATATGGGTGAGACTCTAGACAGCAAAAAGCATAAAAAAATAGAAGTGCTTGTTGTCGCGATACACAATGAGGTGATACAAAAATACAAGGCAATCGCGGAGAAGTCTTCGTTTGAGAACCCGATATACGAATTAGAGATGTTTTCCATGGCGCGCTCCGCATTTGCGGGCGGCAAAGGCCCTTTTATGATTATGGATATGGGAGCGGGAAGCACGAAAATCGCGATCGTTGAATACGGGATTATTCGCGCCCAGCATATTATCGGTCGCGGAGGGCAAGATATCACGCAGGCAATCGCGCAGTCGCTCGGCGTGAATATTGATCGGGCGGAAGATTTGAAGCGCAAAACGGGGCTTGCCGGCGAGTCTGGGGAAGCCAAGAGTGTTGCCGATACATCGTTACTCACACTAGAGCATATCTTTTCAGAAGCAAATAGGGTATTATTAAATTATGAGCGTACGCATGCAAAGGTGATAAAAACCGTCGTGCTCGCGGGAGGCGGCGCAATACTGAAAGGTTTTTACGGACTTGCGAAAATACGAATGGAAACCGAGGTGACGTATGCCGATCCGTTCGCGAAAGTGGAGGCGCCCGCGTTTCTCGTGCCCGTCTTGCGCGATGCGGGTCCGGAGTTTGCGGTTGCGATAGGATTGGCGCTCCGCGCATTGGAAGACATTTCGTAAACAGGGTAAGCATTTTCATCATACATGTATGCCCGATAGTGATTCAAAACACACATTCATTCCGAAAGGACCCGTTGCCGCGTCCGTTTCGGGGAAGAGAAAGAACCGTTCACTCGGCGTTGTCCTTGTCGTGTCGTTTATTATATTCATCTCTTCGGTTCTGAGCGCATCTGGCGCATATCTATACCGCACATATCTCGTAAAAAGTACCGCAAATCTTGAAATATCTCTCAATAAAGCAAAAGCGGCTTTTGAACCGGAAACAATCGTTTCTCTCAAGCGCTTCAACGCACGCGTGAACGCGGGGGATTCGCTTCTTGCGCGCCATATCGCGCCGACAGTTTTTTTCTCCGCTTTGCAAGATCTGACGCTGCAAAGCATCCGATTTTCAAAATTCTCGTATACATTTGACGACTTATTTATTGAAGGGACATTATCCGGCACGGCGCGGAATTATTCTTCGGTGGCGCTCCAGTCGGATTTTTTCGCCAGAAGCCCGTATATAAAAAATCCTATATTTTCCAATCTTACTCTTGATAAATCGGGAAACGTAACCTTCAACGTGGCATTCAAGATAGACCCGGCGCTCATGCTATACACGTCCGTTGCGGGGCAAAACACTGCCTCCGTGCGGGAAGAAATACCCCAATAAACACATATGAAATTCCTTATTTCCATTGTTTTACTTGTTGCTTCAGGCGTACTGTTTTTCTTATTTACCGATCCGACATATCGCGATATAAAGAGTTTCCGCGCGCAGGCGAGCGTTTTTGAAAGCGCTCTTTCAAACGCAAAAGAATTGCAAAAAGTGCGCGATACGATTCTCGCGGACTACAACTCAATTTCTCCCCAAGATCGCGATCGCCTCCTCAAACTTCTCCCGAACACCGTTGATAATGTGCGGCTTGTCCGCGATATAGACAATATCGCCGCTCGCCATGACATGACGCTTCGGAGCGTGCGCGTGGATATTGAAAAAGACGCGAATGCGGTCGGACCGACGACTCGCCAGTACGGTTCGGCAATCGTTTCGTTTACCGTTTCTGCGCCGTATGCCGCCCTTCTTGCCTTTTTTGCCGAACTTGAACGGAGTCTTCGCCTTATAGATATTGTCCACGTCGCATTCGTATCTTCAGATGAGGATCTTTCCGAGTATCAGATAAGCATCCGCACCTATTGGCTGAAATAATGATGCGGATAGGGTCGATGGCGCGGAATTATATACGCATCATAAAAACATGGAGTTCATAAAAAACCACAAAAACATATTTATCGGCATCGGCGCGGTTATCGTCCTTTTTATCGTATACGCGTATATAAAAGACGACGGCGGGGAAAAGCCCTCCTTAGCGGTAGAGACGCCGGTGGCGCCGGAGTCTCTCCCCGGGAGCGACATCATTGCGCTTTTAGTTGATTTAAAAGTGATTAAGATCAATAGCGGTTTCTTTACCGATCTGACATTCAAATCGCTTATTGATTTTACGACCCCGCTTCCCTCTGAACCGATCGGCCGCATGAATCCTTTTGCGCCGGTTGATAATAAAGGCGTGGTTTCAGGAACAGGCGCCGGGAAAACGCAATAATCGTAATCCTCGCCATCCGCTCTCACTCCGTGAAGAATAAATTTTTGCCATGGCATTTTTAGATCATCTTGTAGAAAAAGGGGTTTTGAAAAAAAGCGATGCGGACAATATCGCGCAGGATATTGAAAGCGGCTCCGATATTGACAGTGCGCTTACGGCGCGCGGCATAGACACGAAAGAAGTTCTCAATCAGAAGAGCGCCTATTTCAATATACCCGTGCGGGAATTGGGAGGCGCCGCTGTTTCGGCCGAACTCCTGCAGAATGTGCCGGAGGAATCGGCGGCATATTATAAATTCGTGCCCATCGGCATGGAAGACGGGGTGCTTGAGATTGGAGTTCTGGACCCTGATAACATAGGCGCACGGGACGCGATTCAGTTTATTTCAGGGAAATTAGAAGCGCCGTACAAGCTGTTTCTTATTTCCCGAGACGATTTTCTCGCGGCAATTGAGCAATATAAAGGAGCGACCGGAGAGGTGAACAGGGCAATCTCCGATCTGGAGACGGAATTGAGCGGAAAAGTAAAGGATATAAAGATAGAAAGCCAGTATGGGTCTGACGAGGATCTGATTAAAAAAAGCGGCGACACGCACATCATTGAAGAGGCGCCTATCACCAAAATTGTCGCCGTGATTCTCCGCCATGCTATTGAAGGCCGCGCCTCGGACATACATATAGAGCCGACCGCCGACAAAGTGCGGGTCAGGTTTCGTGTTGACGGCGTAATGTTTACTTCGCTCACTTTGCCGTCTAAGGTGCATAGTGCCATCATCGCGCGCGTCAAAATTCTCACAAATTTGAGACTTGATGAGAAACGAAAACCGCAGGACGGGCGATTTGGAACTCACGTGGACGGGAAGAGCGTGGATTTCCGCGTCTCCACATTTCCGACCTACTACGGAGAAAAAGTGGAGATTCGCGTTCTTGATCAAGCGATCGGCATTCAAAAACTTGAAGGACTCGGTTTATCGGAAGAGAACGCGGCGGCTGTGCGGGAAGCGATTAAAAAACCGTATGGCATGATTCTTCTCACCGGTCCCACCGGATCGGGGAAAACAACCACGCTGTATTCTATGTTGAACGAACTGGACCGCGAGTCCATGAATGTTGTTTCGCTTGAGGATCCGGTAGAATACAACGTGCCGGGAATAAGCCAGTCGCAGGTTCATCCTGAAATCGGGTATACGTTTGCGACCGGTTTGCGCAGTATCTTGCGCCAAGACCCCGATGTTATTATGGTGGGTGAAATCCGCGATAAAGAGACCGCCCAGCTTGCGATACAAGCGGCGCTGACGGGACATCTCGTGTTTTCCACGCTTCACACGAACAATGCGGCCGGCGTCGTGCCGCGCTTGGTTGATATGGGGGTTGATCCATATCTTATCGCCCCGACGCTCATTCTTTCAATCGCACAGCGTCTGGTGAAGACGCTGTGCGAAGAAGGCGGAGAGGAACATCCCGTTGATGAAGCGATAAAGATGATGATTGCGCAGCATATCGCCGATTTGCCGGAGAACAGAAAAAAAGTATTTTTGTCCGCACAGAAGGTGTATCGTCCCAAACCTTCGCAATCATGCCCGTCAGGTCTTCGCGGGCGTATTGCCGTATTTGAGGCGATGCCCATTACGCCGGCGATAGAACAGGTGATTCTCACAAAGCCGGTTGAAGAAGAAGTATATAAAATTGCGCGGCAGCAGGGAATGATTACCATGAAAGAAGACGCGCTTCTAAAAGCGTTTGCGGGGAAGATTCCGTTTGAACAGGTCAATGAGGTGGAATAGGAATACAGGAACATGAAATCACCAGAGCACAAGAGCACAGGAGCATGAAATCATGAAAACACGAGAACATGAGATTTTAATGTTTTCATGATTTAATGTTTTTATGGTTTAATGAAGCATATGGGCGCGAAACACACAGTATTCATCATAGACGACGACAAATTTCTTCTTGATATGTACGCGCTTAAATTTGTACAGATGGGGTGGAATGTGGAGACGGCGCTCGGGAGCGCGGACGGAATTGAGAAACTTCGGGGAGGGTTTGCGCCCACCGTCATCCTCACGGATATTCTTATGCCCTCTATGGACGGATTTGAATTATTAGAGCGCATAAGAGACGAGTCGCTGGCGCGCGGGGCAAGGATTGTCATACTTTCCAACAAAGGCGAAAAAGAGGATATTGTTCGCGGCATTGCGCTTGGTGCGGACGGATACATTGTGAAAGCGAGCGCAATTCCTTCCGAAGTCGTCGCGCAAGTGGAGAAGATTCTTGGAAATAAAAAACAAGGTATAGTATAGTGTATTGAGTATGGAGTATGAAAGACAACGACAATACACAATACACAATACACAATACACGAACATGGACTACAAAAAAGAACTGGAAGATATCATCCTTTCCGTCATTAAGGAAGGCGGATCGGATATTCATTTTTCCGCAAACCGCCGTCCGACAATCCGCATTGCGGGCAATCTTATTCCGCTGGTCAAAAAAGACATTCTCACGCCGGATGATACGCTCGGATTTTTGGGCGAACTCGTTTCGCGGGGAATAAAGGATGAGTTTTTAAAGACAAAAGAAATTGATTTTTCATACATGCACGGAACCGAGGGACGTTTTCGCGGCAATGCGTTTTTTCAGCGCGGCGCGATAGGCATCGTTCTTCGTTTCATTCCGCGCAAAATAAAAACCATCGCAGAGCTTAATTTGCCTGATATACTGAATGATTTTTCGCAGAAAAAACAAGGATTCTTTCTAACGGTCGGTCCCGTCGGGCAAGGGAAATCAACAACTCTCGCCGCAATGGTGGACAAAATCAATCACACGCGAGCGGAACATGTCGTTACCATTGAAGATCCGATAGAGTATTTATTTACGGAGGATAGATGCATCATTGACCAGCGCGAAGTGCGCATTGACACGAGAGATTTTTATACCGCTCTTACATCGGCCTTTCGACAGGATGTGGATGTCCTCATGATCGGAGAGATGCGCGGGCATGACACGATCGGGACCGCGGTGACAGCCGCAGAGACGGGGCATCTTGTTCTCTCCACCTTGCATACGAACAATGCATCGCAGACGGTTGACCGCATCATCGGCTCGTTTCCGGCGGACGGGCAAGAACAGATTCGCGTTCAGCTTGCAGGGAGTCTTTTAGGCATCTTTTCCCAGCGCCTCGTTCCCCGCGTCTCTGGCGGTCTCATTCCTGCGTACGAACTCCTCATTAATAACAATGCCGTATCCAACCTTATTCGTGAAGGGAGAACACATGAAATCAATGTGGTCATTGAAACGGGGGCGGAACACGGCATGATTGACATGAATCAGTCGCTTGCCGAATTGGTGCGCGCGGGGGAAATTCGCCCCGACGACGCGTATCTGTACTCGCTCAACCCGAAGGGGCTGGAAAAATTGATATAATGAAATGACAGTCGAAAACCTATAAAGCCTATACAGCAGGATTAGGAAAAGAAAATATCAAACTTTACAGACTTTCGACTTTACGGACTTTATGGACTAATTATGGCTGTATTCACATATAAAATAATCACGAAAGAGGGGGAAGAGCGAACGGGAACCATAGACGCTTTGAATGAAGATGTCGCGATTACCTCTCTTCAGCGGCGCGGATTTGTGATTGTTTCCATTTCCACGGAAGACAAAAAACCGTTTTTTGAGCGGAGCGTTTCTTTTTTTAACCCAATCTCCAATCGCGATGTCGTCATTCTTTCTCGCCAGATAGCCACGCTTTTTTCCGCGCAGGTGTCGGCCCTCCGCGCGTTTCGCCTTCTTGCGGCCGAGACGGGCAACAAAGAGCTGCAAAAGATTCTTACGGCAGTTTCTGACGATATCCAAAGCGGCACGTCGCTTTCTGTGGCGCTCGCGCGCCATCCGGACGCATTTTCCACCTTTTATGTGAATATGGTGCATGCGGGAGAAGAGTCCGGGAAATTGAACGAAACATTTTCATATCTGGCGGACTATCTTGACCGATCGTATGACCTTGCGTCAAAGACAAAGAATGCTCTTATTTATCCGGCATTTGTGATTGCCACATTCGTTGTCGTCATGATTCTTATGCTCACGGTGGTCATCCCGCGCCTCTCGGCAATTCTCGCGGAAACCGGACAGGCGGTGCCGATCTATACCCGCGTCGTGTTAGGCATAAGCGCATTTCTCACCGAGTACGGCATTTTCTTTTTCATACTGCTCATTATCGGAGTATTTTTTCTTTTCCGATATGCAAAAACGGATTCGGGCAAGATTGCGCTGTCTCGCGCAAAACTGGAAACTCCGTATGTGGGCGATTTATATGCGAAACTCTATTTATCGCGCATTTCGGACAATATGCACACGATGTTGAGCTCGGGTATTTCCATGATACGCGCCATTGAAGTGACAAGCTCCGTCGTCGGAAACGATGTATATGCCTCCGCGCTGAAAGATGCGGGGGAAGCCGTTAAATCGGGGAGGTCGCTTTCCGATGCGCTTTCGGAGCATAAAGAAATTCCGGCGATTGTTATTGCCATGATCAAGATCGGAGAAGAAACGGGCGAACTCGGGAATATCCTAAAAACTCTTGCGCAGTTTTATAAGCGTGAAGTGGACAACGCGGTAGATACATTAATCAGCCTTATTGAACCGGTCATGATTGTGGCGCTTGGCTTGGGCGTCGGGCTTTTGCTTACATCAGTGCTCGTGCCGATTTACAATATTACCGCCGGGATATAGCGCACGCCATTCGTCTGTGCAATAATATACATATGATACGCGCACTCACACTTTTCTTTCTCACAGTATCTCTCGCCGGATACGCGCCTCTCTTTCCTCTGTACGCGCAGAGCGCTCCTCCAGACAGCGAGGCGTCAGAAGGCCTGATTCCCGCCGTACCCTTCACTGCCCCGCAACCGCCCCCAGGCACGGTCAACTGTTTTGACTACTACCGCTTCGGCAGCGTGTCCATAAATGACCTCCGCGTATCCGCGCCAAATCCCGTCTCCGGCATACCGCTTGGCATCAGAGGCACTATCCAAAACAACAACC
>JBBUEZ010000008.1:0-17307 GCA_038056715.1 Patescibacteria group bacterium | reverse complement strand
AATGCAAGGAGTGTTTTTCTTTCGGGGTTGCCGAGGCTCTGCGAGGCAGTGGCGGGACGATACGAGCGTACGAGGCAGTTTAGAGCCACCACGCGCTCCGCGCGTGGGACATTCTCACTAATTTTTGATAAAGTAGGTTCGAGCGGTATCATAAAAACACTCCATCGGGGATTTTACAAGTGAATATTACGCCGCCTTAGTCCCGACGTTCTTCGGGAGCAAACGTCGGGACTCAGTTGGTAGATTTGCAATTTTAGTATAATGTAATTTTGATACGCCGCCTTAGCTCAGTTGGTAGAGCGAACGATTCGTAATCGTTAGGTCCGCAGTTCGATCCTGCGAGGCGGCTCATGATTTATTACGTTTACATCTTACAAAGCGTAAAAGCAGGGAGGTATTATATTGGTGTGACAAACAACGTACGCCGCCGTTTACAAGAGCATAACGGCGGTTTATCAAAGTCATCGGCTCCGTATGCTCCCTATACACTTGTTCGTGTTGAGAGATATGCACGTGCACAAGAGGCGTACCAAAGAGAACTGTTTTTGAAGGGCAAAAAAAGTAAGCGCATCATTGAGAAAATCATACAAAGTAGTCCCGACATTCTTGCAGAGCAAGAAGTCGGGATCCCGACTTTGCAGTCGCGCGGTAGCGCGAGCAAACGTTGGGACTCAGTTGGTAGAGCGAACGATTCGTAATCGTTAGGTCCCCAGTTCGATCCTGGGAGGCGGCTCCAACAAAATCCCCTGCGGACGCATAGGGTGTCTCTGGGGATTTCTGATATAATCTCCCCATGTTGGGTGAGAAGAAAAAAGGAGATATGAGCGCGCGAATAGCGGAAATTGAGGCGGCGATGGCTTTGCCGGACTTTTGGTCTGACAAGGCGGCGGCGCAGGCGATGATCAAGGAATTGGGCGAATTGAAAGACGCGCGCGAAGGGGTCGGCAAATACGACAAGGGCGATGCGGTACTCACCATTATCGCAGGCGCGGGGGGCGATGACGCGGAGGATTTTGCGCGGATGCTCCGCGAAATGTATGAACGGTATTTCGCGCGCCGCGGCTGGAGCGCGCGCGTTTTGCATCAAAACGAAAATGACCACGGCGGCTACCGCAATATCACGGTGGAAGTTTCCGGCAAGAATGCGTACGGCACGCTCAAAAACGAGTCGGGTGTGCATCGGCTCGTGCGCATTTCGCCATTTTCATCCAAAAGCTTGCGCCACACTTCATTTGCGCTCGTGGAATTTATTCCAAAATTTGAAAAGGCGGAAGCGCGCGATATTGAAATTCCCGAACAGGATATTCGCGTGGAATTTGCGCGGTCGTCCGGTCCCGGCGGGCAGAACGTCAATAAACGAGAGACGGCGGTGCGGGTGGTGCATATTCCCACGAATCTCGCCGTGCACTGCGAAGCGGAACGAAGCCAGGAGCGCAACCGCGAACGCGCGCTTGAAATCCTGCGCGGGAAACTCTACAAAAAGATGGAAGAAGACCGGAAAAAGGCGCAAGAGGGAGCGTATGTCGCAAAAACGATGGAGATTGAATGGGGGAGTCAGATTCGTTCGTATGTACTGCACCCATACCAAATGGTCAAAGACCACCGCACGAACGTTGAAGTGCGCAACACGGATAAGGTGTTAGAAGATGGGGATATAGACGAGTTTATTGAAGCGGAGAAGGTGTTATAATGTATATGTACTATTTCCATTCGTATGTTCGTACTAGTTCGTACTTCGTAACCTATGATCTATTTCGACAAAGTCTCAAAAAAATACGCGGACGATACTATGGCGTTAGAGGACGTGAGTTTCTCCATCGCTCCCGGGGAATTTGTTTCCGTAGTGGGACATTCCGGCGCGGGGAAGACGACCCTTCTTAAGATGCTTCTTGCAGAGGAACGGCCAACCGAGGGGACTGTCTTTTTTGAGTCAATCAACGTACACACGGTGCCGCGCGCGGATGTTCCGCTCTTGCGCCGCCGCATAGGCACCGTATTTCAGGATTTTCGTCTGCTTCCGCAAAAGACCGCGTATGAGAATATCGCATTCGCAATGGAGGCGGCCGGACGTGATGATGCAGAAATCGCCTCCGACGTGCCGCAAGTGCTTGAACTTGTGGACTTGGCGGAGAAAATATGGAATTTCCCGTATCAGCTCTCGGGCGGACAGAAACAGCGCGTCGCGATTGCGCGCGCTATCGTCAATCAGCCTGACGTGCTTATTGCGGACGAACCGACGGGAAACTTAGACCCGATCAACACGCATGAGATTGTGGAGATTCTAAAGAAGATAAACGATTTGGGCACAACGGTGATTTTGACGACGCACAACAAGGGTGTGATAGACAATCTGAAACGGCGGGTGATTACGATGGATCGCGGCAAGGTGGTGCGGGATGATCAGGAGGGGAAGTACATTTTGTGACAGGCTGTCACAAAATTTTCAATTACCAATGATCAATTTTCAATAAATTTTCAACAAGGTTGCAAATCAGTGAATTATAAGAATTGAAGATTGAAACATTGATTACTCAATGAAAATTGTAAATTGATAAATTGGTGTTTACTTATATCAATTAGAAATTAGGTCAATTAGGTCAATTATTTTATACTATATCTATGTCTTTCTGGGTAAACACAAAAAGAGTCTTTCGGTCGGGATTCGTGAGTTTTTGGCGAAACTCCGTCGTGTCCATTGCGTCCGTTCTTATCATGACGGTTACGCTCTTTACGCTGGGACTCCTTCTCTTCATGGGAGCGCTTTTGCAGGGATTTTTGGAGCAAATACAAGAGAAGGTGGATATTAATATCTATTTCACAGCCGAAGCGCCCGAAGACGGAATTCTCTCGCTCAAAGGAGAGATTGAAAATCTTGCGGAAGTCGCCTCTGTCATATATATATCGCGCGAAGATGCGCTCTTAAATTTCCGAGCGCGGCACAAAGACGATTATCTGACGTTGCAAGCGCTTGATGAGTTGGGTGGAAACCCTCTGGGAGCGACGCTTGGCGTGAAAGCGCAAGAGACCTCGCAATATGAATCTATCGCGAAATATTTAAATGGCAGGGCCGATCTTTCGGAAGGGGCTGGAGCGATTATTGATAAGATCAATTACGAGCAAAACAAAGTGGCGATTGAGCGACTTACAGATATCGTGGATGGCGCGCAAAAACTTGGTCTTGCCGTGACCATGTTCTTGATTGCCGTCTCCATTGTTATCACGTTTAATACGATTCGTCTTGCGATCTATACGGCGCGCGAAGAAATCAGCGTGATGCGGCTTGTGGGCGCTTCAAACTGGTATACGCGCGGACCCTTTTTGGTGGAGGGAATTATGTATGGCATATTTTCCGCGATTGTCGCACTTATTCTTTTTTATCCCGCAACCCTTTGGCTTGGTAAAGTAACGGAAAAGTTTTTTGGCGGTATGGATCTATTTTCCTACTATACAAGCAATTTTGGTGAAGTATTTTTGATCGTGGTTGGCGGCGGCATCCTGCTCGGGGCGCTCTCAAGCTTCCTTGCGGTCCGCAAGTATTTGAAAATATAAGAGAGGAATCAGTATAGGGCTGTAGTATAAGGAAGGGAACACGCGTCTCGTGTCTTTCCTTATACTTTTCCCTTATACTAGTCCCTGACAACGTCACGATATATGAAAAGAAAAAGAAAAATGTCACGCAAGAGTAGAGCAAAAGCGCATAAGTATATTTTTGTCGTCGGCGGCGTCATTTCCGGTGTTGGCAAAGGAATCACCACATCTTCCATCGGAAAGATTTTGCAGTCGCGCGGGCTTCGCGTGACCGCGATTAAAATTGACCCGTATGTAAATGTGGATGCGGGGACGATGAATCCCACCGAACACGGCGAGGTATTTGTGCTTGACGATGGCGATGAATGCGATCAGGACATGGGCAATTACGAGCGCTTCTTGGACATGAACCTTTCTCGCGCGAATTATATGACCACGGGGCGCGTGTACCAGTCGGTCATTTCTCGCGAGCGTAATTTGGAATATAAAGGACGATGCGTGCAGGTGGTGCCGCATATTCCGGAGGAGGTGATTGCGCGCATCACGAAAGCGGCCGAGACGGCGAAGGCGGATGTTACCGTTATTGAGGTTGGCGGGACAGTCGGTGAATATGAGAGCATTCTTTTTTTGGAAGCGGCGCGCATGATGAAGATGAAGCATCCAGAAGATGTCGCGTTCGTGATGGTTTCCTATCTGCCGGTGCCGCATAAGGTCGGCGAAATGAAAACAAAACCTACACAACACGCAACGCGTTCTTTGAATGAAGCGGGCATACAGCCGGATGTCATTATTGCGAGAAGCGAAATGCCGCTTGACGCGAAGCGGAAAGAAAAGATCGCGCTTTTCTGCAGCGTGGACGCGCACCGCGTTATTTCTGCGCCCGACGTGGAGAGCATTTATGACATCCCCATCAATTTTGAAAAGGACAAACTGGGGAGCATTTTAATAGAGCGTCTGAAACTGCGCAATTCGTTGAAGGGGCGCGATATGCGAAAGTGGCGGCAATTTGTGCGCAAGACAAAGAACACGAAAGGCGAAGTGAAAATCGCGGTTGTCGGAAAATATTTTGATACGGGTGATTTTATGCTTTCCGATTCGTATATCTCCGTCATTGAAGCAATCAAATACTCCGCGTATGCGGAGCGAAAGAAACCCGTTCTCTCGTGGCTCTCCGCGAACGAGTTTGAGGATGCTCGGAAATTGCGCACGTTGGAACAATACGACGGCATTTTGGTTCCTGGCGGTTTCGGGTCGCGCGGCATTGAGGGGAAATTGAACGTGATACGCTATGCGCGCGAGAAAAAGATTCCGTATTTCGGACTTTGCTACGGCATGCAGCTGCTCGTGATTGAATATGCGAGGAATGTTTTGGGGCTTTCGGGCGCGAATACGACCGAAGTGAACCCAAAGACGGAATATCCGGTCATTGATATTCTTCCGGAACAAAAAGAGAAACTCGCGCGCAAGGATTACGGCGGGTCCATGCGCTTGGGCGCGTATCTGGCAATGCTCAAGAAGGGAACGCTCGCGCGCGACGCGTACAAAATGCCGAAGGTTTTAGAACGCCACCGCCACCGCTATGAAGTGAATCCCGATTACATCACGCAACTACAAGACGGCGGACTCGTGTTTTCCGGCACATCGCCCGACGGCACGCTGATGGAGATTGCCGAGCTCCCGCGCGACAAGCACCCGTTTTTCCTGGGCACGCAATTCCATCCCGAGTTCCTCGCCCGTCCGCTTTCTCCGCATCCGCTCTTCACCGCGTTTATCAAAGCGGCGATGAGGAAAAAGCAACCAGATGAAAAAACACGAAAATAATTACGCGTTCGTTGATAGCCAGAATCTCAATTTGAGTATTCAATCGCTGGGATGGAAATTAGATTTCACTCGTTTTCGCGTATATCTCAAAGAGAAATACGGAGTATCAAAGGTCTTTCTTTTCATTGGCTACGTAGAGGGGAATAATAGTCTCTACACATCTTTGCAGTCAGCCGGATTTATTTGTATTTTCAAACCAACCCTTACTTATAAGGACGGCACAATAAAGGGCAACGTGGACGCAGAATTGGTTCTTCACACAATGATACATCTCCCACATTTTGATAAGGCAATTATTGTTACGGGTGACGGCGATTTCTATTGTCTCGTACAGTATTTGTTGGAACAGGACAAATTGGGAACAGTCCTTGTTCCCAATCAATTGAAATATTCCGCGCTGTTAAAACGCTTTGCTCGCAAACACATTGCGTTTATGAACGACCTGCAAAATAAACTGGCACATAAGAAGGAGGGCGGGAATAAATGAAAAGGACCCCCTAAGGACGGAACCTTAAGGGGGACTTTTCGTGGTGATGTTTGTATTATAGCGACCGCTTGCTATTTGTCAACAACCAAAACAGATGTTGAAAAACCCTTGTTTTCGTGGTATTTTTCACGTTGAGAGTGGTAAGTCGTTGGTTGTTGGTTGATAATATTGCCAGGTCGTCTAAAGGCCCCTAGGTCGCACAGCGACCGGGGTCCCGGAATTGTCATGTCGTACGTATATATCCTAAAAAGCGCGAGGGATGGAAATCTATATGTCGGAACGACTGATGATATTGTAGTACGGCTACAAATGCATAATGATGGTAAAGTAAAGAGCACAAGGTCTCGTCGTCCACTGTTCGTTGTATACACACAAAGGTTTACCACACTTAGTGAGGCGCGCGCTTTTGAGTGGAAATTAAAATACACACCGTGGGGTGATAAACTAAAAAAGCAACTCGTGTCTTCTGCTGCGGGATCGGCTAATGGTAGGCCTATAGACTCTGAATCTATCAATCTTGGTTCGAATCCAAGTCCCGCAGCAGAAGATAGGAGACATGACAATTCCTAGGGATAGCCCCTAGGTAAACCGGGGTCCCGATGTTGCTCTGCAACATTTAGGGAGACCCGAGACTCTGCCCCTAGGCATGTAAACATGCCGGGGTCCCGGCACAAAAGTGCCTAGGGAAATCATGCAATCTTGGCCCCTAGGTCGCAGAAGCGACCGGGGTCCCGGTGGGTAATCACCTAGGGATTCGAATCCAAGCCTGGCAGTTTGAAGCAAAGCGAAAAACGGAAAGACTTGGATTCGAACAGGAGCGGGGGTCGGGGAGAAGCGTTTCGTCTCCCCGTGGAGGAAAACAGTAAAGCGTTAGAAACCGAGGGTTTCTAAAGAGGAGTGAAACGACGATGTGAGATTCCAATCCTGGCAGTTTTGGAAGTGATTCCCATCCCAAAGATACGTGGTAGGGTTTCCTGTCTCATCTAAATTTAGGTTGAATCCTCCCGAAAAATGTGGGATTATTGAGGGTAATTATGGATACCAAATTAGTACAATTTACGAAATTCTTAGGGAAGGTTGATCTTGATGGATATAGGAAGAAGTTTCTTCCTATAAAAATTGTAGAAATGGATCTCCCAAAAAATATACAAGCGATAGAATCTTTGTACGATGTGTATTGGAGTAGCAAAAAAACTTTTAGCTTTGATGAATTTTACGACTATTATTTCCAAAGACACAAGAGCGACATAGAGATATTTCGTAAGAAAATACAGATGTGCAAAAAGTGTTTCTATACAGGACTTCCAGCGCGTATATATCGGACATGGGCAAGTATCATCACGCAGATTCATGCGGGGTATGTTGCGGAATCGGTTTTTGGCAGCAACACGGTTTCTATGTCTGCGGCGCTGGATCATAACGGCGCGGATTTTCAGGTTTTATACAAAGAGTATACCCTCAATTATCAAGTAAAAAAGAAAACCTTCAGCAGAGAAGTGCGTGTTGCCAAGAAAGGAAAGAAAAAAGAGAAAGGAGTATTTATAGATATTGCTTACGAGGTTCCGGCGAGAGAGTATTTTGATAATCCGTATAAGAAAAACGGGGAATACAAAGTCCCCTATCTCCGTTTCAAAAAGAATAAGAATCTGACGCGCTTACAAAACGGTTTTGTTATTTTCACGCCGAAGGTATTTGAGAAGAAGAAAAGAGAAATCGATATGAAATCAAAATAGTTTTGAGTCCGGTTTTCTGTTTTGTAGCCATCCTTTTGCTAACTTCACATAGTCGGGATTTATCTCTATCCCGATATAATGCATACCGAGTCCTTGTGTAGCAACACACTCTGACCCCGATCCCATGAAGGGGATAAGTACCACCCCGTCTCGTATTGGTTGTGCGGATTTGATTAATCGTTTCGTTAACTCGAGAGGTTTTTGCGTCGGGTGCTTCATTACCGCATGGTCGCGGTGCTTTTTTAATTCTTCCGGCCTAAACACGCCATCGCAATCCTCGCACAAAAACCACCGCTCGCTCATTCCTGCGCCACCGGCAAGCGCAGGGACCTTTATCACGTCTCGCGGCAAAGCCCCTTTTTCGTGCGCCGTGTATACAGTTGTTTTCCCTCCTTTGCTAAAGCGACCCACAGTGTCTTTACGCACCTTTCCTGCCGCGCCGTTTAGAAATCCTTCCGTGTAAGGTTCGCGCACCTCGTCTCGGTTGAAAATCGGTCTGTTTTTCCACACACAAAGAATTGCCTCATGGCTTCTTTGCCACGAATGCAGGGAAGCGACATTTTTATTCGTGTAGTGCCAAATGAGCCACCGTTTTTTGAGCGATATTTCCACGGATAGATGTGCGAGAATCTCGCTGAAACCATAAATAAACATTGTTCCGGTCGGTTTCAATATGCGAGTCGATTCGTATATCCAAGATTTCGCCCACGCTACATAGTCTTGCAGTTCGCGTTTGTCGATATTATTTCCAAAATCTTTTCCAATATTGTATGGCGGGTCAATAATAATAATGTCGCAACTTTCGTCCGGCAATTTTCTCAATTCTTCAATCACATCTCCAAGGATAATAGTGTTGAGCGGCAGTTTCTTCTGCCGTCTCGGCTTGGTTTCGGAGAAATCCACCATCGTTTCGGTGTTCGGCTTCACCACATCAACGACAACTCCCTGAATGGCGAGCGTGCGCCCCTTTCCGATAATGATTGGAGACATATGTTTGTTTGCCGGCTGCAGACGAAACCCGCCCCGCTCCTTGTAGAATTTTTTGAGCGTTGCTTCATAATTATCAACAAGAGCGACGACCCTTTCTCCGTTTTGAGCAGTATTTTGTTTGCGGATAATCACCGTGTCTCCGTCGCTAATATCTTCTTCGATCATACTGTCGCCGGTTACACGCAGTGCGTAGCATTCTCCAGATTGGGGGAGTTTGTCTGCCGGCACCGCAATAGTTTCCTTATTTTCTATTGCTTCTATAGGTTGTCCCGCCGCGATGAATCCCAACAGGGGAATACTGATCATCTTCTGACTTTTCCGGACCTCTATCCCTCTTTGCTGATTTTTTTGTTTTTGCAGATAACCCTTACTCATTATCGCTTCAATATGCTGGTGAATATTGGAAACGGAGCGCAATTTGAAGTGTTTTCGGATTTCTTCAAGAGAGGGGGAAATCTCATGTTTTTCATTGTACAGAGCAACGAAATCAAAAATCTGTTTTTGACGTTTTGTAAGCATGCATCTATTATACAGAAAATACCGAAAATAAACCGAAAGTTATCCACAGGTTAAACACACAGTTTTCACCACACCCCGCTTTCTTTGGCAAGGGTTTTTGTGGTATAATCGTATCTAAGATTTTATAGTAGAGAATCCTTACAAGGTCTCAAGGTGTTGGGTTCTAGACCGAGCCAGCCAGTAGCCATATGCTAAGTCAGGTGGATGAGACGCATCGTCGGGGGGGATATTCCCATAAGATAAAACGTGATATTCTTTAATTATGGCAGAGACTCAACGAGAAAAAATCACAAAAAGAGCATTGGAGGTACTAGAAAATAATCCGAGCGGCGTTAGGTATTCTGATCTTTTCCGAAAACTTGCTGAAGTTCTTCCTGATATCCCTCCAAAGAGTATACCCGCCATAATTTGGGATTTAGATAAGAAAAATGAGCAGATAATAAAACCAGAAAGAGGTTTATTTATCCTAAGAAAATACGCATCAGAGGTAACTGAACGAAAGTCTGACGTTGGGACTAACGCCCATTTGCCAAGAGAAACATTTTTTTATCAATTATTCGCCGACTATCTGGTACAGGACTTAGAGGAATGCACTAAAGCCATACCTTTAGGTGGAAACAAATTTGGTGATAGATGGGGAACACCTGATGTGTTCGGAGTATACAAATTTTTGGAGTCTGATGCCGTTCGCCCACCTGTTGAAATCATCAGCGCAGAAATTAAAACCGATACAAACCAGCTTATCACCGCTTTTGGTCAAGCATGCGCCTATAAAATTTTTAGCCACAAAGTTTATTTAGCTGTTCCAAAAGAAGCCGATACCGGCAGAATTGAGTCGTTGTGCGCTCGCTTTGGAATTGGTCTTATCCTTTTTAACAAAAATGCCGCCCATGATCCGAAGTGGGAAATTCGTACACGGGCAATTAAAAGTGAACCGGATTATTTCTATGTGAACAAGTATTTGCAAAAATTAGGAGAAAGCCGTAGATCATTGTTCTAATTTCCGCCGGAATTTCCGTCCGTTCCCGCAAGAACACGGCGGAAGGGGGGGGATTCCACCGCACCCGGGCGTTCCGCCGGAGCCCCGCACCAGAGCAATCTCGGTGCGGGATAAACTCCGCGGAGGCGGTCAGATTTCGTCGGAATTCATTTGGTAAAAAGTTTGGATTTTGTTCAGGAGGGACAGTTTTGGAGTGAAGACGACGAAATACTGAGCCGAGCACGGCGAATGTGCCAATTTGAGATAGTTCGACAGGCTCACTATAAATAGATTCGGACTCCGAGGAGCATCAAGAATGTGCTATCATTCAATTACTATTAACGATTTGCTAATTTAGAGCCAAATTATTTAACGTACGCATGGAAACACTTTTCACGGTCATTCAAATTCTCCACCAGATGGGAGTGACATTCGGGGTGGGGGCATCCACTTTTGCGCTCACGTTTTTTATAAATGCGCTTGAAGACGGCACGATTGATTCATCCGAGCGGAGATTTTTGCATATCGTCTACGTTGTGCTTCGTATCGGCATGACACTCATCACGCTCTCACTTCTTTCGTTCGGCGTGGCGGCGCTCTTCTCGGGCGCGAATATATCCGCGCTTTTCTCGCCGCTGTATCTCGCGAAATTGACCTTGATTGGCGTCATTATTGTGAACGCAATCTTGATGACCTATCACAAAATGCCAATGAAATTCGGGCCCGTACTCGCCGGCGGTTCGTGGTATTCGCTTTTCTTTGTCACCGCGTTTCCGTTTGCAGGCCTCGCATACTCCGCGCTCCTTCTCTATTACGGAGCATTTCTCGTCGTCTTTTTTATCGTCTTTATCGCAGTGAAAAATTACTTCGTTATATCAACCGCTCGCTGATCTTCTGCCACAAAAAAACCAAGCATGCACCCCGCATACCTAAAAAGGATTTGCAGAAATCCCTACTTTTTTGAAATGTTTTGCCAGAGCCAGATGCCGACGAGAACCAAGTCAACGACTATCACAAGCCATGTGATAGTGCCGAGCAGTCCCCAACCGGCCATCATGGACCCGTATCCATATCCCATCATATGTAATAGTGTAGCATAGCCGCAATTCCCGCGCACATTCACACGCTCGGGCGTACCCACCAGAAACATTCTAATATTCTGCAGAATATTAGAATGTTTCAGGGAAGGGTGTTATATTATAAAAATCATGAAAACACCCAAACAACTAGAGCGACATTTTAAGGGAGCGGCGAATCATTGGCGGATTGCTATTTTAATCGTTGTTGCAAAGAACGAGGGGATCACGGTTGGCGGGATTACCGATGTTCTTGAAGCAAACATGAAGACGATTTCTCAACATACTCGATCACTTGTTCATGCAGGACTCCTGAATAAAAAATATCACGGGAGCCAAGTGGCACACTCTCTTTCGCCGTATGGCAAATTATTCCTCAAGTTCATAAAAACATTCTGATATTCTGCAGAATATCAGAATGTTAAAGATGTGCGGTGGCGGACTTTTTTGTTTTTGTGATTTTGGTATACTTGATACATATGAAGCGATCAGGCACAACAAGCGCAACAAGCGCAAAAAAACTCACTCTTCTTTTGGGGATTGTCGCTTTCTTTTTTGCGGGGGCATGGGGGATAACTCACGCTGGCATGGGAATGTATGCCTCTGTGCCCACAGTATCAGGCACACAAACAAGCGCACCGATGTCGGGGTGTATTTTTACTGACTTTCTTCATTCAAGCGCCTCGTGTGAGATGAGTCCGATTGAACATATTACGGAATGGCAGAACATGCTCCGTGCGCTTCTTCCGCAGAAATCACTCTTCCTCTTTTTTGTTATTTTATTTGCTGCGCTTCTCGCGTATGCGGCACAGAAGACATTTCGTTGGTTGCGCGCGGAGAGCGTGCGCAGTGCTAAACTCCGCGGCAGATTCTTTGACCACATCGCATTTGACCGTCCGCTTCAAGAAGCATTTTCAAACGGCGTTATACACCCGAAGATTTTCTAGCGTTTGTTTTTTGTCGCCGCACGCCATCGCAGAACGCGCGCGCGGCAGCAGGTGACGAGTCATTACCAATTTTATTTGCACATATTCCATGGAAACGGAAACAGAATTACAACCGCAACCAGCATCGCCACAATCTAATTTTACCGTACCGGTCGCCATTGTTATTGCCGGCGTCCTTATTGCCGGAGCGGTGTACGTGAGCAACCGCGGTGATATCGTAGACGGTGCGCCGAAACAAGAAGAGACGACTGAAAACACGGTGGAACTTGAAAAAATAAATCCCATTACCGAAAGCGACCACATCCGTGGAAATCCGAACGCGCAGGTAAAAATCGTGGAATACTCCGATTTTGAATGTCCGTTCTGCAAGCGGTTTCATCCGACAATGAAACAGGTAATGGACGAGTACGGCAAAAGCGGACAAGTCGCGTGGGTATATCGGCATTTTCCGCTTGATTCTCTGCATCCGGTGAAAGCGCGCGCGGAGGCGACCGGCTCGGAATGTGCGGCAGAAATCGGGGGCAATGATGCATTCTGGAAATTCGCCGATCGATTCTTTGAACTCTCACCGTCAAATAATCAGACAGATATTGACACCGTATTGCCGCAAATTGCGCGGGAGATAGGTCTTCCCGCAGAGCAATTCGCAGCGTGTCTTACAAGCGGAAAGTATGACGCGCACATTCAAAATGACCTTGATAATGCAATCGCGACAGGCGGCAACGGCACGCCGTGGAGCATTGTGGTCACGAAAAGCGGAAAGACATACCCGCTCTCCGGCTCTCAACCCTACACGGTAGTGAAGCAATTGATTGACATTGCTCTTAAAGACAAATAGAAAGTAAGTAACTCCATGATCACTCGCGCACTACGGGAAGTATTTGGGAATCCTGCGTACATGCTTCTCTCCGGGGTTGTTTCATTCGTCGCGTTCTCGCTTGCCGTATGGCTTCCAAACGCACGACTTCTCTTTACGGTCGCGGCGAGCGAGGATGCGTCGCTCTTTGAAACGCTCGCATTCGCATTTCACTTGCTTCTCTCCATCACCACGAATTTCACCGTTCTTTCCGCCACATATACAATCGCGATAGCGCTTTTAATCGGCGCCAACACCGCATGTATCATCTATGTGTTCAGACGGCAGAAAAGTATGGTGCCGAAAACGGGAGCTGTCGCAGGATTCTTTGGTGTTGCGAGCGGGATTCTTGGTGTGGGATGTACCGCGTGCGGGACTCTCATTCTGACATCCGCCCTCGCAACGTTCGGAGGCGCGGGCGCACTTGCATTTCTGCCTCTTCGAGGTGGTGAGTTCGGCATTGCGGGAGTCTTCTTGCTTTTTGTTTCTCTTTTCTTTCTTGCAAAACAAATCACATCACCGCTTCTCTGTTATCCGACTGTCATTCAAAATAATAACCAAACACAATGATACAAAAACAATATATTATCGCAGGACTTATCCCTCTTGCCATACTTGGCGCCGTTTTGTTTATTTCGAACAAGAGCGGTCAGCTAGAGAGCGCGGCGAATGAACAGCAAGAGCATGACGATGACGCTGTTCAGCCCTATGAGATTTACCCGAGCGATGTCGTCAAAAAAATAGAGAACGGCGAACCGGTCATTTTGCTTGATGTTCGCACCCCCGAAGAATACGAAGAAGTGCATCTCAAGAACGCGCTTCTTTTGCCGGTGCAGGAACTCTCGCAAGGAACCCTCGCCAAGATCGGTCTCGGAGAAGACGCGAAGGACACAGAGATTATTATTTATTGCAGAAGCGGCGCGCGCAGTAAGACGGCGTACGATCTCATGAAATCGCTCGGATACACAAACATCAAAAGCGTTGCCGGAGGCATGATCCATTGGGAAGAAGACAATTACCCGCTTACCGAGACAGGCGCGTATAAAGGCGGCGCAACCAACACACAACCAGAGAAGATTACCACAGGAGGTCCTCGCATAGCGTTTGATCGGGCGTTCCACGATTTCGGAATCATTCCGCAATACGGCGGGGCGACAACGACGACATTTACCGTTCAAAATACGGGCACCGAGGTTCTTACTATCGGCACCCCGACGACAAGCTGCAGCTGTGCATCGGCATCAATCTCTACCGCTTCCATTTTACCGGGGAAAAGCGCGGAACTCACCGTCAGGTTTGACCCCAATTTCCACGCTGAGCCGGAAGGCGTTTTCAAGCGCACGGTTTTTATTCCCACGAATGATAGGGCTATGCCTGAAGCGGAAGTGGTAATTCAGGTTGATATTGACGAAGGAAAATAATTAACAAATCACACAACAATCATGAACAAATACACTATCGGCATATTGGTTCTCGTCATATTGCTTGGGACGGCGCTTTTCTTTGCGCCCGACGGCAAAAAAACAGAGCAAAAAAAAGAAGTCGCATCCGTCATCATTGCGGAGCCTCTCTCGTATGATTTCGGCGACATTGATATATTCGGAGGAAAGGTGACAACCTCCTACGCGCTCAAAAACATGGGCACGGAAGATGTTACCATTCTCTCCGGCGTTACCAGCTGTATGTGCACCGAGGGAGAAATAGACAATCTCCGATTTGGCATGCACGAAAGTTCCGGAACGACAATCGTAATTCCCGCGGGCGGAGAAAAAATACTCAAAGCAACATTTGACCCTCTCGCGCACGGCCCGGAGGGAGTCGGCGCAATAAAGCGGGATGTTGTCCTCAAAACAAATTCAACCGAAACCCCTCAGATAAAAGTCGTTTTTGCGGCGAATGTGGTCAAGCAAGCGTCTCAGTAGGAAAAGTAATCGGCCTGTTATCAACTGTATACATGAGTCCAATATCAATACAAACATACACCTGCCCGATGCATCCAAACATTGTTTCGGATAGAGAAGGAATGTGCCCAGAGTGCGGCATGCGGCTTGTCGCCGCATCGCGAAGAAACATGGACGACACGCGAAGAAATGCGGAAAAGATTCAGCGTGATTCCGCGTCAAGTCCGCACAGGTCTGCGCATGCTCGGCATGAAGGGCACGATAGACATAAAGGGCATAGAACCAATATCTTCAAAATAAAGTTTTGGGTGAGTTTTGCGTTGTCTATTCCTGTTGTTTTCTATTCTGACATTGTGCAAAAACTTCTTGGCTTCGAAGCGCCCGCGTTTTTCGGCTCTGCGTATCTCCCATTCGCGCTTGCGTCAATTATTTTCTTTTACGGCGGATGGGTATTCATTGCGTCCGCCTATCGGGAACTCAAAGGGAAGATGCCCGGCATGATGACGCTGATCGCACTCGCAATCTCCACGGCGTACTTCTATAGTGTCGCGATTACGTTCTTCGGCAAAGGAGAAACTTTGTATTGGGAACTCGCAACCCTTATCACCATCATGCTCTTGGGACATTGGCTTGAAATGCGCGCGGTGTCCAGCGCACAGGGTGCGTTGAAAGAACTCTCAAAACTTTTGCCGGATGAGGCGGAAGTGGTAAGAAATGGCCCCACGACTGCGCTCGGGGCAAGCAAAACAGAAATAGTTGCACTTTCGGAACTCAAAAAGGGCGACATTGTGCTTGTGCGCCCCGGTGGCAGAATTCCTGCCGACGGTATCGTGAAAGAAGGAATATCGGATGTGAACGAATCAATCGCGACCGGAGAATCAAAACCGGTGCCTAAAAAAGAAGGCGACGCTGTGATTGCTGGCACGACGGTGGGCGACGGCTCTCTCCAAGTGACCGTAACGGAAATCGGAGACAAAACTTTTCTTGCGGGTGTGATGCGCCTTGTCGCGGAAGCGCAAAGCTCAAAGTCGCGCCTGCAGATGCTCTCCGACCGCGCGGCGTATTATCTCACCATTATTGCTGTCGTTACGGGCGGGATCACGCTCGCGACATGGCTCGCGCTCTCCGATGCGGCCTTCGCGGTGAACAGAATGGTCGCTGTTTTGGTGATCGCCTGTCCGCACGCGCTGGGGCTTGCGATTCCTCTCGTTGCTTCTATCTCCACGACGAAAGCGGCGCGAAATGGATTTCTCGTTAAACAGCGTCTCGCGCTTGAAGCGGCGCGAAAGATTGATATTGTTTTGTTTGATAAAACGGGGACGCTCACAAAAGGCGAATTCGGCATTGATGTGATTATCGGCGCGATATCGGGAGACGAATCAAAAGCGCTACAATATGCGGCGTCCGTAAACAGCCGGTCGGAGCACCCGATTGCGAAAGCGATTGTCATGGAAGCAAAAAAGAGAAATGTCGCTCTGCTTCCCGTCGCGGACTTTGAGCGAATTGCGGGGAAGGGAGCGAAAGCGAAAATTGACGACACTGTCGTATTTGTAGGCAGCCCAACTCTGCTTTCCGAACAAAAAATCATACTCTCAAGTGAGATGCGCGACAAAACAGAAACGCTTTCGCGGCAGGGAAAGACCGTCGTGTTTGTCATTGCGGACGGAAAAATAATCGGCGCAATCGCGCTTGCCGACATCATCCGCGAGGAATCGCGCGAAGCCGTTGCTACGCTTCGCGCGATGGGCGTGAAAACGGCAATGATTACGGGCGATGCGGAAGACGTGGCGAAGTGGGTTTCCGGAGAACTTGGTATTGACGAGTATTTCGCGAAAGTGTTGCCCGGAGAAAAATCGGAGAAAGTAAAGCTTTTGCAAGCAAAAGGACAGAAAGTTGCGATGGTCGGAGACGGCGTCAATGACGCGCCCGCGCTCACGCAGGCGGATGTCGGTATTGCAATCGGCGCGGGAACGAATGTCGCGATTGAATCCGCGGGTATCATTCTCGTTCGCAACGACCCGCGCGATATTCCGAAAATCATTCGTCTTTCGCGCCTCACGTATGTGAAAATGCTACAGAATCTCTTTTGGGCGACAGGATATAATATAATCGCCATTCCGCTCGCCGCCGGCGCGCTCGCATTTAAGGGGATATTCCTTGAACCCGCCCTCGCCGCCATCTTCATGTCGGCAAGTACCGTCATCGTGGCGTGGAATGCCGTTCTCCTCCGCGGAAAAAGAATTTGAAATGGATATCAGATGTGTTTTCCAAGATCTGTTTAGCGGGAAGTTATGGTAATATTATTACATGGTAACCGAAGAAGAGAAGGCGATTGAAGAACGCGCAAGAGAATTTGCTCGGAAGAATAAAAAGTTAATAGCAAGGGAACTAACAGACCCCAAAATTTTTTTACTTGATGAATTCCCCGTATCTGTGTTTATGGCTGGTTCGCCGGGCGCGGGGAAAACGG
>JBBUEZ010000007.1:0-8265 GCA_038056715.1 Patescibacteria group bacterium | reverse complement strand
AGTGAAACGGCTAAACCCTTACCCGCGTGCAAGGCCGTATCCCCCACCACTTTTTACATTAAAGCATTTGCATTATTGTAACTTGTATTTAGTGTAAAAAGTGGTGGGGGAGGTGCCGCTTGATCCGCCGGGTGACCGGCGAGACAGATAAATGGCTGTCGCCGATTTTGTTCACTGAAAGTGAGTACAAAATTGAGCGTCCGAGCGTTTTGCACAGCAAAATGCTTTAGGACGGACCTTAAACAATTTCTACGAAATTGTACGGGTACTCAACTTTGTAACCACCTTCGGTGGACAAAGTTGGTACAGAATCCGGCTTATAGATGCGTACCACAAAATCAAAACCCCCGCCTCACGGCGGGGTTTTTGATACATGCCTGCATCGCTACGCCTCATGATAAAACATCTAAACCCCGACCGTAATTTTGCAGAACTAAAACATCCCCTGTTTTTTATTGGAAGCGGCCAGAATACCCCGTCCACTTGGCGGCGGGGATGAATGGCCGCATAATGAATTGTGCGCCCGGTGGGGCGCGCCTTGCCAACAAAGTTTTCCCGGTGCCCCGCCTCATACCCCGCCCTAGTACTCCGAGGGAACCGCTTGCGGCGGGGATAGGACGGGGCAAATTTTATTCTCACTATCGTGTCTTCGTTGTATCACACGCCACTTCGCCAAGTGCGGGTTGGCCTACCTGTCTGCGTGTACGCACAGGCAGATTCGGCCACGCGGCGCGCAAAACAAATCATCGGCAAAATTACAGCGGGGTTAAGAAAAATATGGTCGCCCTGTTACACAGGGCTTCCTATTTTTCTAAATCTCGCACACGCCGGCAACGCACGCGAGTTCTTTTTTTACTTCCGTCGCGTCTTCCACTTCAAAAAGAACGAGTCGGGAGAAATCCATCTTGCCCAAGCGCGCGGTCATTTCCTCGTAGCGCTTTTTGTCTATCGCTTCATACGGCGCAAGACGATACACATGATTGTCGCGCGGCAAGAATGAAAGCCCTCCGACGATGTCCCAATGTTTATAGACCCAATGCGCGACAGGGAGCCACTCTCCATCTCCCACGGAAACCGTTACCGAAGGATTGTGGTCGGTGAAATTTTCTTTCACAATTTTCCAATGTTCCAGTTGTTCAAATGCGGTGATGTCATCTTTGTAAATTGATCCGCTCGGCGCTTCAACCGGAAATTCAAACACAAACGTGTGCGCCTCTTCCGGAGTTTGTCCGACTTCCGGATGACATGAGACTCCTTGATCGCGGAGCGCTTTGAAAAGCGGGTCGGTCGCAGAGATGCGCACGCGCCTAATATAATATTGCGCATGGCGCGGATGCATGCCGGATGATGAATCAACGAGTTGAGAGAGAGTTCCTGACGGCTTCACGCAAGTGACTGACGTGGACGCATTCACACCGAAGCGTTTTGCATACACTCTGTTCACTTTCGTCGCCTCATCGCGGAGAATCTTTAACGTATTCGCCTTTCGCGCAACTCCCGAATCCCATTGACCCGTGATTGAAACGCCTAAAAGCCGCTCCGCCTCGCAATGCTCTTTCCACTCTTTGGAAAGATATTCAAATTTTGTGAGTGTGGATTGATATGTTCCCAAGATCGCCGCGACACGCACCTTTTTCTTCAAAGTCTCAAGCGTATCGTCCGCGCGCGCGACAACTTCCGAAAGATTGCAGAATTGCTTGCTCTGAAGTAAAATTTCGCCACATGGATTTACACCAATATTACCAAGATATCCTCCCAGCGCCTTAATACGCCGCTCAGGCATCGTCTTTGCGAGAGACCCACGGTTGAAAATGCCCCTCTCCCCTGACCCAGACTTCATGAGCGCCACCCATTCGTCCAAAAATTCAACATTTGTAGGCTTTCCTTCGTAGACAGCGGAGTTGTTCGCCATGGAACGCTGGGGTTCCGTCAAATAAAACTGGCCTTTCTTTGCATCACGCATTTGTTCATCATCCAAGTCGGAGAGCGAGATAAGCGCGCTCCGGCGCACGCCGCCCGCAAGCACCACCTCTCCGATCTTGCAGACGAGGTCATGGACATCAATGTTGGAGAGGCGGCGTCCCTGCTTTTTCAAAATGATCGTGCGAGCGAAATGAAGAACGGAACGCAAAGGATCCGGACCTGAAGCGCGTCCGCCGAATGTCTTGAGCCGCGCGCCGGCAGGACGAATCGCGCCGAAATCAAACTCCGCATCGTTGCCTTCATACCACGCAGTGATCCCAAAGACGAGCGCGTTTGACCACCCTTCGCGCGAATCTTCAACGATATACGTTGGCAATTTTTTCCCCGTCTGTTCCTTGATCTGCGGGAGTTTCTGCACATTCTTACTCTCCGCAGAAAATCCGAGTCCTGTGCCGCACATGAGCACATACATAATCTCGCCGAAGTCCTGTAATTTCTCTGGTGCGACGAACGAACAATTGTATGCGCAGACATTCGTCGTGCGCGCCGCTTTTCCCGCGAATTGCAAAAGACGCATGGACGGCATCGCTTTTTGCTCCAAAATATACTGACGTACTTCCGCATATTCTTTCTCCGAAAGTTTTTTGCCGAGATTTTCGCGCATGAAATCAACATAGCGGTCAACCGTCTCTATCCACGTTTCTCTGCGCCCCTCCGCGTCTATCCAGCGCGAGTAGGTGCGATAATACACGAACTCCGCGAGTTGGTTGTGAAAATATTTGCTTGATTCTTCGTAGAGATGTTTTACGCGATCGGGGATCTCGCGGCTCGCTTCGCGCATTTCCTTATGCTTTTGGCGATATAGAATATATGTTTTTGCGGTGTCTGCAAAATCCTCCCACATGAGTTCGCGTTCCACGGAATCCTGAACTTCTTCAACGGCAGGCGTGTACTCTTTGTCCTTTATGTGTGTCTTATAGAGCGCGAGGACGACTTTTTCGGCAATACGGTACGCGTCAAAATCAGTTCCTTCCCCGGTTAACTTCATCGCTTTGCCGACAGCGACGGCAATACGCGTAATATCAAACGGTTCGGTCGTTCCGTCGCGCTTTCTCGTCGTCTTAAACAGTTTCGCGACATTTTTCGTCGCTTCATTGCCTCGCACCATATGTTTTTTGATGATTCTCCTTGTCCGTACCAATTTTTTTGTGGCAGGACTTGTCCGCACAAAAAATTTTGTGGTAGGACTTGTCCGCACAAAAAATTTTGTGGTAGGACCCCCTCCCCGCACACAACACACGATGTGGAAGAAAAAGGGAGAGAAAAATTATTTAATAATTATTACATTCATTTTACCGCGCGCGTACCCCCGGAAACAAGGTGGATAACCGGAAAATTCCATGCGAAAAAACAAAAAACGGCGAGTGTAAACCCCATCGCCCGCAAAGTCTTCTGTTGTGAGGATTAAATGGCGTCTCGAATATGAATTTTAGAAAAATCTCGTTCGTTTTTTTGCTTGTACCCCAAAACAAGACATGTTCCCCACGACTTGTTACTTCTGCATAATACCGAGATTCCGAAGAAACGCTCTGTCGTTTATTGTGCGCCCCAAAAATCGCTCTACGAGTTTCACTTCGTCTTCACTTGATCCCCTCTCAAGGATAGTCTGTCTATATGCCATACCTGTTTTTGAATTTAATAACCCCTCTTTCTCAAAACGAGTAAACATATCTGTCGCAAATACCTTACTCCAAAGGTACCCGTAGTACCCAGCGTCATACCCCATTAAATGCCCAAACCCTGCGGGGAAAATCTGACCTTTCGGCAACGAGATCCCTATATATTTCTTCACCAATGTAGCATAAAGCAGTTCGGGGTGTGCGCTATACTTTGTGTGAAGCGTCAAATCAAAAAAACCTAACACTAGCTGGCGTACTGTATCATAAAACATCATATGGTATTTCGCAGCGAGAAGCGCGCGCATTATATTGTGCGGGAGAGGTTCTTTTGTTTTGTAGTGTGCAGAAAGTTTTTTTATCATTTCCTTACTCCATACCCAGTGTTCCAACATTTGCGATGGCGCTTCAACAAAGTCCCACGCGGCATGATATCCCGCCTGTGATGCATATTCCGCTTTCGTTAACACCACATGCATGATATGCCCAAATTCATGAAAAAAAGTTTCAACTTCTCCGTGCGAGAGGAGCGAAGGGTGCGACGCTGTCTGTTTCGCGAAGTTCGCAAGTATAACGCCAATCGGAGCAACATATGCATCTTCACCAGGAACTTTTCTTCCGCCGCGCAATTGTATCGCGCACGCGTGTGTATATTTTCCTTCGCGTGGATATAAATCTAAAATAATATGTGCTATGGTCTTCCCTCTTTCCTTCACCGCAAATATCTCGGCGTCTTTATGCCAGAGAGGAAAACCTTTCGTCTTTTCAAATTTCACAGAAAACAATTTCTCATAGATTGCGAACGTGCCTTCTAATACTTTCCACGCGGGGAAATGCTCGCGTACTTTCTCCGAGTCAAGTTTTAATTTCTTTTGTTTTATTTGATCGCTGTAGTATGCAACATCGAAAAATTCTATCTGCGCGCCCTTCTCTGCGCGGAGGTCCGCCATGTCCTTTACAAGTCCTTGACGCGTTTTCTGCAAAAGTCGGCGCACGAATTTCATCGCGCGCGCCGTCGTTTTCACCGTGCGCGTTTCCGTTTTATAATCGGCGTGCGTTTTGTATCCCAAGATATTTGCACTCTCGCGCCGTATTGCGACAATCCGCGCGAGCAATTTCATGTTCTGCACGCCTCCTTTCCGGAGATTTTTTTCTGCAAGCGCACACCGCGCATCTTCGTTGTGCGCCTTCGCCATGAACGGTCCCGACTCCGGGTAGTCCAAACTAACCTTATACCTGCCCGTTTTTTCGTTCTTTGCAAGCCCGGAGATATACCGCTCCGAAAGTCCGTCAAGTTCCTCGCGAGACACGAGAATATGGTCGCGATATTGATTGACATTGTGCGAGAACGTGTTTGAGAGTTGCGACAATTCTTTTGATAATTTCTTGAGTTTTTCACGCTTCTGTCTTGGTAAAGCAAAGCCCATACGCCGATACCCGCGCATCATGTCGTCAAAAAGTTTCTTGTCGGGACCCGCGAGACGTTCCTTCCGCACGGCGTAATCCGTGAACGCCGCGTAAATCTTCTCATCGTACTCAATGTCAAGCATTATCCGCGACAAGCGATCTATCTCTGACTTCGCCGCATCGCGCACTTTTTCGTCCGTGCTTACGTTCATGAGCACGTCTATCTTCGCGGTATCATCGGAGATATCGTAATCCGATCGCTCTAGCGCAAGTACTGTATTTTGAAACGTGTGCTCCCCCTTCGGAATCTTTTTGATCTCTTTGTAGCGCGCCTTCTTGCGCGCGATGCACGAATCCGCCGCGCGCCGAATATCTTTCGGCGTCCATCCTGTCCATACAAAATCTTTTGGCGTTGCAGTTATTGTCCGCATCGGCTGATAGTAGCACGCGAGGAAACTCTCATGCAATCATTGCGCGTTCCGAAATTTATGGAAAAGAAAATATGCCGTACCGATTATCGCGGTAAATAAGAAAACCCACTCCGCGAATCGTGTCATATCAAGCGACACAAGCGCATCGGCTGCGCGTACGGATACAATAGCGACTGGCACTTCTGCAATCGCGGTCGCGAAAATGTACTTTCCGAAATGATATTTGATAAGACCGAATGCGTAACCGACTTCAGCGGGAAGCGCAAGGCACAATAGCAGTACGCCCGGAAATGTAATGCGACAAGAGAAACGCTCTTCGTGCGCATACAGTTTTTCTGGTTTGATGAATTGCCTTAGTATGGGGTTTCCTGCAAAACGGCCTATCACATATGAGAGCATACCGCCCGCAAGCCACCCGCTCCACAGAAGCCCTGCGGTAATCTCCCAGCCCCAGATTAAGACGGCAATCGGCACAATCGGCACACTGCTAAACGGTGATATCATCGCCGATATGGCGGCAAGAAATACAAAGAAAGCGACCGCAAGAAAGGGATGCCCTGCCGCATAGGCGGAGGTATCTTCCGCAATGATGAAAAAGATATCTTGTAAAAACGGCGAGGCGAAAAAAAGTCCCGCAAGAGCAACGATGATGAGAGTTATGATGATGTATCCTCGCCAATGCATACCCCCAGCATAACACACCCTCCGCTCTTTAATTTGTAATTGCATGCCCCGTAATTGTGTGCTCTATCATTCTTTGAATTACGAAACTTGTCAGAAGCCCGACTTTTGCGGGATATTGCGAAGCGGGGCGACGTGAGCATAGGGATTTTTCAGCAAAAAATACCCGTGTCCCGCAAAAGTCGGGCCGGGGAAAGGAGTTTCGTAATTCAAAGTATCATTACGTGCCGCCAACTGCATCATTCCGTGCCCCTATCACACTTCCCCGCGCCTCTTTCACCATACATATATACGGTACTATGATACTGTATATATGTATGGTGGCTGATACGGGAACTAAAAACCTGTCCCTGTCTCCGATAACACGCGCCAAGCCACAAACCAAATACTGATTATTGCTCAACTATTACGTGTATTACGCGCCCTTACCCTTCGACCCCGAAAGCGCGGGGGCTTGCCGCCACGCTTTACCGCCGCCTTACCGCCTTCTCGCTATTTGCGTGTTTTGAGATACTTCTCAAGTGCGCGGCCGATATCCGGATGCTCTAAGCCCATCTCAATCTGCGCAATAACATACCCTAATTTGTTGCCGCAATCGTGGCGAGTGCCATCCAATATGCGGCCGTAGAGCGGGATGTGCTGTGCGAGCGCGGTTTGAAAGGCATCGGCAAGACGAATCTCGCCGTCTTTCCCCGGTTTTTGTTTTTTAAGAATACTCACAATATCCGGCGTGAGCACATACCGCCCGATTGCGGCAAATGCCGAAGGCGCTTTATCACGCGATGGTTTTTCCACAAACGTGGAGACGCTCATTGTGTTTTTGTCCGCCATCTCGCCCCCCATAATGCCGTAGAGGTGCGTGTCGCGCGCGGGAACTTTTTCCATGCACACAACCGATCCGCCGAATTTTTCGTAGGATTCTATCACTTGCCTAATGCCCGGCACCTTGCTTGAAATAATATCATCGCCGAAAAGAACCGCGACCGGCTCGCCGGAATCAACAAACGGCAACGCCGCGAGCACTGCGTGTCCGTCGCCCAATGGCTTCGTCTGCCGCACGAATGCAAATTTTGCAAGATGCCCTATCGCCGCAACCGTCGCAAGTTCTTTCTTCTTCTTTTTCTCCCGCAACCGATATTCCAGCTCAAAGTTCCGGTCAAAGTGGTCTTCAATCGCGCGCTTGCCGATCGCGGTCACCAAAATAATTTCTTCAATGCCCGCGGCAACCGCCTCTTCCACGATATACTGAATAATCGGCTTATCAACGACCGGCATCATTTCTTTCGGCTGCGCTTTTGCCGCGGGCAAGAACCTCGTTGCCATACCCGCCACCGGAATAATTGCTTTTCTGATTTTCATAAAAACAGGTTACCTCATGCTAGAACCATGGTCGGTCAAGTCCCATGAGGTTATTTTATTATTTTCCTAGGTATAAATCGAGGGTTCCTCATGCACCTTCAAAACTCGACGGACAAAATCGGATGTTAGATTTTTAATCTCACGGCAGTAACTTCAATTTCAACACAGCATCCTTCTTTAACGAAACTTGAAACACCAATAAGAGTACTCGCCGGGCGACTCTTCTTAAACACCTCGTCTCTGACCTTTGATACGATTGGGGAATCTTGTATATTTGTCAAAAAAATTTGAGCTTTCACCACATGATCCATCGTCATTTCAGCTTCTGCGAGAATGTCTGCTATCCGTGAGAACACGAGTTCCGTCTGAATTTTAGCGTCATTGGGTGCAACCACATTACCATCTATGTCTTGTGCAATTTGACCAGTAACAAATAGGAGATCTGCATTGCCAAGTGGAATGAGCACTCCTTGACTGTATGCTTTCGTTGGTATTTTAAGTGATTTTGGGTTAATCGACCTGATTTCTTTTTTCATATTTTTATCCTTATTTTCTCCTGCGCAAAACGAAAACCTGCACGAATCAGTTTTTGCATCACTATCCGCGCTGTCAAAATCGGCAGAATACTCATGCGATTAATATGGGACGTTTCCTGTCTTTTATGAGAACGATGCCATCCCTTTCGGCTTTCACGACAATACTTGCTTCAATAGCGCCTTCTATGGCTTCAACAATTTTATGTTTGGCCTCTCGCAATGTCCCGCCCCAAGAAACCGCCCCACGCACAC
>JBBUEZ010000006.1:0-16298 GCA_038056715.1 Patescibacteria group bacterium | reverse complement strand
ATCGGATTTATTTTTCAGACATTCAATCTCTTGCCGCGCATGAGCGCACTTCAAAATGTCATGATGCCGCTTCTCTATTCGCGGATTCCGGAAGCGGAGTGGGAAGCGCGCGCAAAGTCCGCACTTTCCTCTGTCGGCCTCTCACATCGCATGGAGTTTGAACCGCCAAAACTCTCGGGTGGGGAGCGTCAGCGTGTTGCAATTGCGCGCGCGCTTGTGTGCGACCCGAAAGTTATTTTTGCCGACGAGCCGACGGGAAATCTTGATTCTAAATCGGGGGGGCAGGTGATGAAAATTCTTGACGAACTGCACACCGCGGGGCGCACGATTATTTTGATTACGCACGAAACATACACCGCGCAATTTGCCGAGCGCATTATTCGCATTCGGGACGGCATGATTGAGAGCGATGAAAAGGTCTCGGCGCGAAACGGCGGAAAAACATTACAAAAATAATATGCTCACACGACACTTGGTCAAAACAGCATATCAGGGTGTCATTGCGCACAGAGGGCGTTCAATTTTGACCGTGCTCGGCGTGGTGATTGGCATTGCCGCGATTATGGCAATCGTTTCTCTTGGTACAACGGCGCAGAAACTGATAGAGAACGAAATTAGCGGGTTCGGCACCGAACTCGTTATCTTGCGTCCGGGTAAGCAACCATCGGGGCCGAGTGATTTTACCGGCATGCTTCTTTCGGATTCCATTCGCGAGAGGGATTTAAACGCGGTTCTCCAAAAAAGTAACGTCCCATATGCACGCGACGCCATGCCGGTCGTTCTTGTCCCGGGGTCTGTCTCCTATGCGGGCGAAACGCATACCGGACAGATTCTCGGCGCGTCCGCCGAATTTTTCGGTTCCGTATTTGGCATTGCGCCGGAAGAGGGAGCGTTTTTTGACGCCGCAGATATAGGGTCGCACGCGAAAGTCGCGGTTATCGGAAGCAAGGTGCGAGAAGATTTATTCGGGGAATCCGATCCGATAGGGGAGAGCATAGAAATCAAGGGAGTGCGGTTTCGCGTAGTGGGACTATTCCCCAAGCACGGACAATCCGCAATTTTTAATATTGATGAACTCACCATTATCCCATACACATCGGCGCAGACATATATATTAGGGATTTCCCACTTCAACGAAATACTTATTCGTGCGGAAGGAGCGCAGTATGTGGAAGACACAAAACAGGATGTCTCGGACACAATCCGCGCTCTGCATCGTATTGACGACCCGGCGAAAGATGATTTTTACATTGAAACGTCGGAAGGAATGTTGGCGCAGATAGACACGATTTTAAGCGCGCTTACCGCGTTTCTTTCCGCGGTTGTTGCGATTGCGCTCGTCGTCGGCGGAATCGGCGTGATGAATATCATGCTCGTGTCGGTAACCGAACGAACGCGCGAGATTGGACTCCGAAAAGCGCTCGGTGCTCGCCGCCGCGATATTCTCTCGCAGTTTTTATTGGAGGCAATCTTTATCACTGCATTCGGCGGATGTATCGGCATTCTGTTCGGAACGGTTCTTTCGCTTCTGGGTTCGTTTGTGCTCGCGTCCGCTTTCGGATTCGCGTGGGATTTTGCTTTTCCGTTTTCCGCGGCAATGCTGGGAATTGCGGTGTCCGTCGGTGTTGGACTTATTTTCGGTATGTACCCCGCACGAAAAGCCTCGCTCAAAAGTCCGATTGAGGCACTCCGGTATGAGTAGGTGAAACCATATTTTTTCTTTTACTTTACCGCCGCGGCTTTCATACGGGGCAGGCCCCGCACGAAAAGCGTCGCTCAAAAGTCCTATTGAGGCACTCCGGTATGAATAAAAAAACGCCTCGGGAGATGCATCTCCCGAGGCGTTTTTTTAATTACTATTATGATGCAAGTTCCGCCTACCTCGCCTCTTTTTCATCGGCAATCATTTCCGCTTCTTCGTGTTTGTCTACATCGTGTCCGCGGATGATTGCCGCGACAATGAGCATAAGTGTTGCGGCGATCGCGCTGCCGATGCAGTAAATACAGACTGCTTTGATGAGCGCGACCTGCATGTAAACAAAATATGCGGATGCGGCGAATCCGATCATGGTAAGGAGCGCCAAAAGAGTCGCATAGACCGTGCGGCGCTTTACGAGATAGAGAAACGCTCCGGCAACGGCGATCACGAAATAGAGCACTCCCATGGTGGAAATCGGAACTCCCGCAATTTTTGAGTACGGACTATTTGCGACCTCATTACATCCGCTGATTGTTTCGCAGGAAAGGGGGGATCCGGAGAAATAAGACACGGCAAGATACACCGAATCCGCAAGACCAAGAAGCGCGAGAATAAGAAAAATATAGATAAGAACATCAATTTTGTGTATGCGTTCCATTTTTTTAGTATAACAGAAACAGGCGCTTTTTGCCTCTCTGTGCTATATTATACATATTCCACGGGTAGCATCCCCGTGGTTTCCTCTATATATAAAACGGGATGGAGACACTACATATCGCGCTTAAAGCGGAGACCGTCGGACACATATTCGGTATGCCGATCACGAATACTCTCATCACGAGCATTGTCGCCGCGCTTGTTCTTATTCTTATTGCTATTTTTGTGCGTGCGCGGATTTCGCTCATTCCGGGGAAAGTGCAATTGGTATTTGAAATGCTCGTTGGCGGAGTGCTGTCATACATGGAAGAAGTGTTGGGAGATGCGCGCCTTGCGCGGAGATTTTTTCCTCTTATCGCGACAATTTTTCTTTTCATTGCGATCGCGAATATCCTTGAGTTTCTGCCCGGGGTGGGAAGCGTCGGGTTTTATGGCGGGGAGGGAGGGCGAAGCGAATTCGTGCCGCTCTTTCGTTCCGTGAATACCGACCTTAACATGACGCTCGCACTCTCACTTATTTCATTTTTTGTGATAGAGTTTGCCGGAGTCGCCGCGCTCGGCTTCTTGAAATATGGCGGGAAATTTGTTACCTTTAAGTCACCGCTCGCGTTCTTCATAGGGTTGATAGAACTCCTAAGTGAAGTCGCGCGGCTTATTTCTTTCTCATTCCGATTGTTCGGCAACATCTTTGCGGGCGAAGTGCTTATCACCGTCGCCGCATTTTTTGTTCCGCTCTTTTTGCCGGTCCCGCTTATGCTTTTTGAGATGTTTGTGGGGTTGATTCAAGCGGCGATTTTCGCGCTTCTGACGCTCTTTTTCATCAAGATCGCCATTATGGAACCAGAAGGGCATTAAGGCACGCGGCAGAGGGTCTGATTTTTCGGACCTTGTGCCGCTCGTCTTTCGGGCATTATCAAATAACTTTTTTCATATGGACACTGAAGCAATGAAAACGCTCGGCATGGCGCTCGCCGCAGGGTTGGGGGTGATCGGTCCCGGCGTCGGTATCGGTCTTATTGTCGCCAAAGCGCTTGAAGCTATCGGGAGAAATCCGGAGGCGAGCGGCAAGATCCAAGCGACGATGTTTATCGGTATCGCATTTACGGAGGCGCTCGCGATTTTTGCGATTGTCATCGCATTTCTCGTGAAATTCTTATAAACAAAGAACCAAGAACAGAGAACCCGTAACAAAAAAGAAAAATAGGGGGGGACAGCCAGAAAATTTTGTTCTCGGTTATAAGTTCTCAGTTCTTAGTCAATTATGACAGAGGCTCTCCACGTATTCGGCATTAACGGCAAACTCCTTCTCACGCAGGCGGTGAATTTTGGCATCGTGCTTGTCGTCCTTACCTTCGTGCTCTACAAGCCGCTCATACGCACTCTGGAAGAACGCCGTATGCGCATTAAGAAGGGCGTGGAGGATGCGCGTGCGGCAGAAGCGGCGCGGCTTAATGCAGAGGAGGAAGGGAGGCGTGTGATGGCAGACGTGGCGAGAAAAGCGGAGGGAGCGCTCGCGGACGCCCATGCAAAAGCGGGGAAGGAAGAAGAGAGGATCGTGCGCGAAGCCCATGCGGAAGAAGAGCGTATCATGCGCGATGCGAAAGAGCGCGCGGCGGAAGAGAAACGGAAGATATTGTCGGAAGGCAAGGAAGAGATTGCGCGAATGATCGTGTTAGGCGCCGAGCGTATTGTCAAAGAACATGAAGCGAGATAAATCAAAAGAATATGCGGAAGCATTTCTTTCCGCCATGCGGGGAAAAAACGAAGGAGAACAAAAATATATCGTTCGTTCGTTTTTGGAGATTGTTGTTCGGCGAGGAGAACGGAAGATTATGCCGCGCGTCTTGCGGGAGGTCGCTCTACGCATTGAGAAAGAGCGTGGAGAAAAAGAGGTTCACATTGAAGTTGCGCGGGCAGAGGATAGAAAACGGCACGCAAAGCGGATTCAAGAATCACTCGCGCTTCTTGGAGTGAAGGATGCGCCGGAGAACATATCTGTACACAGGTCAATCATCGGCGGATTTCGGATACGGCACGGCGGGACGCTATATGATGCGAGTCACAGGAAACATTTATTAGATTTGTATCGCCGCTTCATCGTCTAATTCTAAATTTCTAATATCTAAATTCTAAAATCTTTTTCAAACATGGACCACGTTATTATTGAACAATTGCGCAAAGAAATAGAGAAATTTTCACCGAGCACTCTGCCCGAGAGTGTTGGACGCGTTGTTCGTTCGGGAGACGGCGTTGCAGAAATTGAGGGCATGAAAGATGCGCGCATGATGGAAATGGTTTCTTTTGACAGGTCCGGGTCATCACGCGGAGAACTCTCCGATGCGCTTTCAAAGACTGCGCCTATATACGGCCTTGTTTTGAATCTTGAGGAAGAAAACGTAAAAGCGATTATCTTGGGTAATCCGTTTGATGTATCGGAAGGCATGATTGTGAAGTCAACGGGGAAATTACTCTCATTGCCCGTTTCGGAGGATATCGTTGGGCGCATTGTTGATCCGCTGGGATTGCCGCTTGATGGAAAAGGTATGCTCAAAAATCCCGAGTATAGACCCGTGGAGCGTGATGCCTACGGCGTCATTCTGCGCGCGGGAGTTGACACGCCATTGCATACGGGATTGAAAGCGATAGATGCGATGATTCCGATCGGACGCGGACAAAGAGAACTTATCATTGGCGATCGGTTTACCGGAAAAACGACCATTGCGATTGACACGATATTAAACCAACTTTCCGAGCCGAAGGAATCCCGCCCCATATGCATTTATGTATCTATCGGCCAAAAAGAGGCGAAGACCGCGCGCATCGCACAATTACTCTCCGACCGCGGGGCGATGGAATACACAACCATCGTTTCCGCATCGTCTTCGGCGCCTGCCGCGATTCAATTTTTGGCGCCGTTTGCGGGAGCCGCAATCGGAGAGTATTTCATGGATAAAGGGCGTGATGTGCTCGTGGTGTATGATGACCTATCTAAACACGCGGTTGCGTACAGAGAAATTTCTCTTCTTTTGCGCCGTCCGCCCGGCCGCGAAGCGTATCCCGGAGATATTTTTTATCTTCACTCCAGACTGCTTGAACGCGCCGCGAAACTTTCCAAAGAGCGTGGCGGCGGATCGCTGACCGCACTTCCTATTATTGAAACGCAAGAAGGAGACGTGTCCGCATATATTCCGACGAACGTCATTTCCATCACCGACGGGCAGATTTTTCTTGATGCGGATCTCTACAACAAAGGCATGAAGCCGGCAATCAACGTAGGGCTTTCCGTGTCGCGTGTCGGATCGGCCGCACAAACGAAAGCGATGAAGAAAGTCGCCGGTACCATGCGTTTGGAACTCGCGCAATTCCGCGAATTGGAGGCGTTTTCCCAATTCGCCGAGGATTTGGATGATGCGACAAAAAAACGCATCGCATCCGGCAGGCGGCTTTCGGAAGTACTGAAACAAGATAAGCACGAACCGATGCCGTTTGAACGGCAGGCGGTTCTCATTTTTGCCGCAACAAGCGCGGGTTTCTCCCGCATTCCCGTAGCGCGAATGAAAGACGCAGAGAAAAAATTCTTTGCCTTTCTTGATGCGCGCTACGCGGATATGCTCGGCATAGTCCGGACGGAACGCGCAATTTCTGCGGAAACGGAAGAGAAATTGAAAGGCGCGACGAAGGAGTTTCTTGATGCGCATCCGGAGATAACTGAGAACTGAGAACCAAGAACCAAGAACGGGGAACCAAGAACTGAGAATTAAGAACAAAAGACGATGTCATTAAAGACAATAAAACAGAAAATAACGGCGGTGGGAAAGACGCATAAAGTAACGCGCGCAATGGAGGCGGTGTCTGCCGTCAAGATGCGCAAATCGCAGGAGCGCGCGCTTATGGCGCGTCCCTACGCGCTTCATGCATTTTCTATTTTGAAACGAGTGCGAGGCGCAGTCTCCGAGCGCGAACATCCGCTTCTCTCTCCGCGCAAAGAGATCAAGAACATTTTATTGGTTATTGTGACTGCCGATAAGGGTCTTGCCGGAAATTTAAACGGTCAAGTTCTGAAAGAATGCGATCGCATTCTTATTGAGTCGGGGTTTTCACGCGAACAAGTTCTTGTGTGCGCGATAGGGAAAAAAGCGGCTGAATATGCGGCGCGCAAGGGATTCACGATTATTCATTCACTGCACAATCTCTCGGATGTGGTGCCGCTTCTAGATATGAAAGCAGTGAGCGCCCGTGCGGCCGAACTTTTTCTTTCGGGGGAATGCGATGAGTGCAGAATCGTATATACGCACTTTATTTCTACGATCTCACATGATGTGCGGACACGGACAATCTTGCCGGTCAACGAACGTGCCCTTGAAAAGGCGGTGAAATGGGCGCGGCCGAAAACCGGCCGATTTGCGCACGAAGGAGAGGAGATTGCATCGGCGGCGAACTACGAATTTGAGCCCGGTGCGGAAGAGGTGCTCGGAGCGCTCGTACCGCATCTCTTGAATATTGAGGTGTACCACGCGCTTTTGGAAGCAAAAGCATCCGAGCATTCGGCGCGGATGGTTGCGATGAAAAACGCGACAGAACGCGCCGAGGAGGTGGGGAGCGATCTGCGGCTTCTCTATAACAAAGCGCGCCAAGCGGCGATCACGCGCGAAGTGAGCGAGATTGTAAGCGGGGCGGAAGCGGCGGCATAAGAAATATTTAAATTATGTAAAGGTTTAAAAGTAAAAAGATATGAAAAAAGATGGAATAATAACGCAAATTATCGGACCAATCGTAGATGTCATGTTTGCAGAGGCAGTGCCGGATATCGGAACTGCGCTTATCGTTTTGCGCGAGGACGGTTCGCGCGTCGTTTTGGAAACCGCGGCGCACGCAGGGCTCTCGCGCGTGCGCGCAATCGCGATGTCAGACACGGCCGGACTTTCGCGCGGACTTTCCGTGGAAAATACGGGAGCGCCAATCTCCGTTCCCGTAGGCATTGAGACGCTGGGCAGAATGTTTAATGTATTGGGAGAGCCGATTGACGGCATTTCGGAATGGAAACAGGGGAAAACAGCATCAATCCATCGCGACGCTCCGCCATTTAGCGAGCAAGCGACGCGGGTGGAAATTTTTGAAACGGGCATTAAGGCGATTGATCTTATGACGCCGTTTGTGCGCGGCGGGAAAGTCGGCCTCTTTGGCGGCGCCGGAGTGGGGAAGACAGTGCTCATTCAGGAACTTATCCGAAATGTTGCGGCGGAGCACGGGGGCTACTCCGTGTTTGCGGGCGTTGGCGAGCGCGTGCGTGAAGGAAACGATCTCTATCATGAGATGAAAGAATCCGGCGTGCTTAAAAACACCGCGCTTGTGTTCGGGCAAATGAACGAGGTTCCGGGCGCAAGAGCGCGCGTTGCGCTCTCGGGGCTCACGATGGCGGAAGAATTCCGCGATCAAGAAGGCAAAGACGTGCTCTTCTTTATGGACAACGTATTTCGTTTTATCCAAGCGGGATCTGAAGTCTCCTCGCTTTTGGGGCGCGTGCCATCCGCCGTGGGATATCAGCCGACGCTCGCGGGGGAAATGGGGCGTCTGCAGGAGCGCATCACGTCTACGAAAAAAGGGTCCATCACTTCCGTGCAGGCGGTGTATGTGCCCGCAGACGACCTTACGGACCCGGCCCCCGCAACGACATTCGCACATTTGGATTCCACCGTGGTTCTTTCGCGACAATTGGCATCGCTCGGCATCTATCCGGCGATTGATCCCTTGGAATCAAGTTCAACGGCGCTGGACCCGTCCATCGTGGGAGAAGAGCATTTCGCGGTCGCAAACGAAACGAAGCAAGTGCTCCAGCGATATAAGGACCTGCAAGACATCATCGCAATCTTGGGCATGGAAGAACTTTCCGATGATGATAAAAAAACCGTATACCGCGCGCGAAAAATACAACGATTTCTTTCTCAGCCATTTTTCGTCGGTGAAGTATTTACCGGTATCAACGGGCAATACGTTCCGCTTGTTGAAACCGTGCGCGGTTTTCGCGAGATTCTTTCCGGCAAACACGACGATAAGGACGAGCAGGCGTTTTATATGAAAGGAGGAATCGGCGAGACAAATCTGAAATCTTAAATCTTTTTATTCGTATATGCGTAGGAGGCTATTCGCAATTCGCAACTATGAAAACTTTCCACCTTGCTATCACCGATATCGCATCTATCGTGTTTGAAGAAGACGCACAATCTCTTTCGTGCACCGGTGCGATTGGGGATATGACCATACTCGCGGGGCACATGCCGCTTGTGACGACCTTGAAACCGGGAACGATTCGAGTGACAGACGCAAAAGGGGGGACACATGAGTTTCCCGCAACTGGCGGAATTCTTGAAGTGACAACAAGGGCGGTAACCATACTTCTATAACATTTGGACGTCCAACGTCCAAATGTTATAATTTCCAGTATATGAGAAAAGTTCCTTTTATTGTTGGTCAGTTTTACCACATCTATAATCGCGGTGTTGATAAGAGAGATGTTTTTAATGATGGGCAAGACGCCGCGAGATTCCTTGAAAGCATGAAGGAATTTAATGTTGAGGAACCTATAGGAAGTTTGTACGAGATAAAATATGAAAGAAAATTTGGACATCCGACGTTCAAAAAGGCAAAAAAGAAGAAGTTGGTTAATATTGTTTGTTATTGCATAAACCCGAACCATTTCCACTTTATTCTTGAGGAAATTATTGAGGGTGGAATCAGCGAATTCCTGAAACGGTTAGGAGGCGGCTACACAAAATACTTTAACGAGAGAAATAAAAGGAGTGGCTCTTTGTTTCAAGGAAGATTTAAATCTGTTCATATTGATACTAATGCATATTTGCTTCATGTAAGCGCATATGTGAATCTGAATAACTGGGTTCATAGATTGGGCAATACTTTTTTTGGACGTTGGACGTCCAAAAAAAGATCGAGTTGGGGGGAATATGTTGGAGACAATCCACACAATCCACATAGCGCAGAGAGTGATTCACTGTGTACGAAGGAAATCATACTCGGGCAGTTCAAAAACAAGAGAGAATATGAAGCGTTTGCTAAAGAAGCGGTGGGGGGAATAATAGAAAGACGTTATGGAGAGGAAGTACCGGGATTAGATAGTCTGTTGCTAGAATAATTTTGGACGTCCAACGTCCAAAACAGAGAGAATTGTGATTTGGTGCCATCTCTCTTATTTTCCGTACACGAGCGCGTGCGCTTCTCGGACGATTTTTTGCGCGCGCGGGAGATCAATATTGACGGCGCGCGCGAATTTCTCGGGCGTATATGGCGCGATATCGCGCGCCAGCATAACACCGGCTTGGGAGAGCCGCTCAAGCGAGAATCGGTCAACGGAAGGGAGCACCGTTACGGGGTGGAGGAGAAATCTATCCACCAATATTTCCAGATTTTCTTTAGCCGGATATCCCCATCCCGTCAAGCGCATATTGCGGCATTTTGCGTAGCGAATCGCTTTCTCGGTGAATTTCGTGTTCGTGAATACCCAGATCGTGTGCCGTACGCCGCGTTCGCCGTTTTTTTCATGCGCGCGCTCAATATCCATAAGCCGCGCGTCCGCATACATGACCTGATCTATGTGAGTTTTCGTATTTGGCTGGTTGTGATATTTTGCTTCCACGATCACATGCTCGCCCCCTTTCCATGCAAGAACATCCACTTCGTGTGACACGCACATACCCTTGACGAACTTGTTCCGCGCGGTTTTGTATCCCAGTTCATGGAGGACGATCTCCACGAATTGTTCAAAAACAAATCCTGCAGGCCCCAAATTCGCGATGCCGCGTTTTGTGTTGTATCGCGCCGCCGCGGAGATATTTTTTCGCGCAAGATATTTTGATGCCTGACGGAAGATGTCGTTCGTCGTCATGCCCGGCTTCAATTCCTCCGCGACCAGACTGCACACCTCGCCGACGACTTCTTTGGGAGCCCCCGCTCGCTCAAGCGACTTACAGAATTTTCCCTTATTGAATTGTTCCGTTTCGCCGGTCGCCTTGATGATTTGCATGTGTGTATAGTAACATGACCTGCCGTGATATTATATGTGTATGAATCCCGTTAGAGACCGCGGTCGCTATCGGGAATCACCGAGTATATATAGCGATACTACTACTACCAGCATTAACATGAGCCGACAGGGAAGCGGGATGACCGCGACCTGTCTCTAACGGGATGAAAAAAGCCGCCATATTTGACATAGACGGGACGATATTTCGCTCAAGCCTCACGATTGAACTCGTGAACGCTCTTATTGAAAAAGAGATTTTTCCGCGCGATGCGCGCGCGGAGTTTGAAGAGGCGCACAAATTGTGGTTGGAGCGAAAAGGGGAATATGATGCCTACATTACGGCGGTTGTCGCGGTGTTTATGAAATATCTGAAGGGCGTGTATTACGGCGATTTTAAGGATGCCGCGAAAGAGGTGATTGCGCTTCAGAGAAATCATGTGTATCGCTACACGCGCGATCTTATCAAGACGCTCAAAACGGACGACTATTATTTGCTCGCTATTTCGCACTCGCCCAAAGCGATTCTGGAAGATTTCTGCAAGGAATATGGTTTTGACAAAGTGTACGGAAAATTATACGAAACTGGAGAGACGGGGAAATTCACCGGCAATATCATGGAGGAACACTTGATTGCAAACAAAGCGAATGTGGTGAAGCGCGCCGTGGAAAAAGAGGGGCTTACGCTTGAAGGTTCCATCGGCGTGGGAGATACGGAGAGCGATATCCCGATGCTTGAAATGGTCGGCACCCCGATCTGTTTTAATCCGAACAGCAAACTCTATCGCTATGCGAAATTGAATGATTGGAAAATAGTTGTGGAGCGAAAGGATGTGGTGTATGAGTTGTGAAAAATAGGGAAAGTATGAGGGACATAGTATAAAGTACAAAAAACCCCCGAAATGTGTTTGTGGCTGAAATTAGCACGCGCGAAGTATGGAAGCAAGGTCATGCCACAGACGTTTTTGTTTGCGTGCAGCGATATTCGCGCCAAATGAGCGCCAAGGTGGCTATATCGGTCGCGATAAGAAGAGCGAGAAAAGGGGAATGCGTGTAACTGAAACGGTAGAACATGTACGCGATAAAAATGGAGAGGAGCCCTATTGCTGCGCGATATGACCATATCTTTCCGCGCAAGAGTCCAACCACAAGAAATATTTTTATGAGACCGTATATCAAAAAATAACCGCCTATGAACAACTCGGTATTCGCGGAAAGATTTTGCGAAAGATTCGCGATATATCCAGCAAATAGGCTTGTCGGGTCTTCCAGTAATTCTCCATGGACAAGATAGAGAAGAACATCACTGACCGCGGCGCGGTTCACGAGAAGAATGAAAAACCCGACGAAAATCTCAATAACGCCAAACGCACCTTTCAAAAGGATCACAATTTCAAACAGTTCATGCAAAAGAACATTTTGTACATTCCTTCTATCCATTGAGGAAATCATAACATAAAAATATTAAAGACATTGTCGTTTCGCGAGTTTTTTTAGATGTATCTGGAGAGGGAAGAAGCGCGTTGCTTCTTCGGCACGCCACGCGTATACTGACACTATATGAAAACACACGTTATCGCACTCGTTTCTTTTTTATCCATTCCGCTCTTTTTATCGGCGCATAGCGCTAATCTGCCGGAGCCGGGGCTTACGCCAGAAAGCCGCCTCTATTTTTTTGAACAAATTGCTGAGTCCATTCAAGAGTTCTTTACGTTTGACGCCGAGGCGAAAGCCCTCTTGCACGCTTCCCTTGCCAAAGAACGCATTGCAGAGATAGACAACATGCTTGATGAGGTCGGAGTTGAAGCGAAAGGGCTTTCTATTGCGGAGGATCGTTTGGAAAGACACCTTGCGCGCGCAACGGAATTCGTTTCCAGAAAAGCGGATAAAGGGGAAAACGTGGACGATCTCTTGAATGCATTGAATACGGATATTGACGATTCAAAAGAGGCGTTAAAAGAAATTTTTGAGGCGAAAAAAGATGAAATTGAAGCGCGAATAGAAGCGGCGAAGAAAAAAGTGAAAGAGGCAAAGAAGATGGGAGATACAGATGCGTTTACCGCACTTACTCAAGAGATTACCGATCTGAAAATACAGAAAGAAATGGCGGAAGAAGAAAAGGATAGAGGAGAGGAAGTGTTTGAAAAGGAAGAGAAAAAGATAGAACGCACAGAAGAGAAGAAAAGTGAAGCGGAAAAGGCGATTGCGGAAGCGAAAAAGAAACGCGGCGAAGTAGAGAGGGAAGCGTCAGGCAGAGGCATTGCGCTTACTGCGGAAAATCTTAAGCAGTATACACAATTGCTTGCGCAGGCGGAGGAATTGTTCAGCAAAGAAAATTATCAAGGTGCGGAGGAACTTGCGAAGGCGGCGAAGAAGAGTTTGGAAAAGATAAAAGACGCGATGGAAGACGAGGCGGAAGAAGCGAAAGATGAAGAGGAAGATGTGCGTGAGGCGGAGAAAAAAGAGACTGAATCTCGCCTGGAGTCGGAAAAGAAAATGACGGAGGGAAAAAATGAGGCGGAGAAAAAAGCGGAGGAAGAAAGAAAAAAAGCAGAGGAAGAAGCGGCCGAAGCGGCGAAAAAAGCGATGGAACGTTAATCCCCGCACAAAAACCGCTCCTTTTGAGCGGTTTTTGTGTGAGTGCTACTTTCCGAATCGTCTGTGCCGTTTTTTGAAATCGGCGAGTATGGTGGCGAATTCTTTTTCAGAAAATGCGGGCCAATGTGTTTTGGTGAAATAAAGTTCAGCGTACGCGCTCTGCCAGAGAAGAAATCCGGAGAGTCGCATCTCGCCGCCGGTGCGGATGATGAGATCGGGGTCCGGCATGCCGCGCGTATCAAGACGCGCCGCCACCGTTTCCTCCGTAATAGAGCGTGGCGGGTGTTGCGCGATATTTTTCATCGCGCGCACGATTTCGTCACGCCCGCCATAGTTGAATGCAATGTTTACCATGATACGCGTGTTATGTTCCGTGCTTTTTTCCGCGGACGCTATCACTCTTTTCATTCGTACGGAAAAACCCTCCTTACTTCCGATAATTCGCAAGCGCGTGCCTTCCTTTGCAAATTCACCAATTTCTTTTGTGAGTAGACGCTCAAAGAGCGCCATCAAGAAAGACACTTCTTTCTTTGCGCGTTTCAAATTTTCCGTTGAGAATGCGTAAAGCGTTACGACGGAGATTCCCGCCTCCTCGCACCAGCGGACGACGTCTTTTGCGCGCACGTATCCCTCCGCGTGCCCTTTGTGCGCGGACAATCCGCGCGCTTTTGCCCATCTGCGGTTGCCGTCCATAATAATGCCGATATGTGTTATATCTGTCGCCATAATATCGCGCTATTCTTTCACCCCCACACCTTTCCTTGCGTGATGCATTTTGTTCCTGGCATAGATAGACATACAGAGATAGGTGACAACGCGTTAACTACTTCAGTATATGGTGAAAAGCATGAGGGAACAACACAAGGAAAGGTGTGGGGGTTCATATTTCACTAAAAACGCAAAACCGCTATAATGTACTCATGAAGACCGCACACCAGAAAGGGAATACATATATATTGAACGCCGCGCGCGGCGAGGAAGTTGTTGCGGCTCTCAAAAATGTTCTGAGAGAAAAAAATATCCGCGCGGCGCATTTCACCGGTCTCGGCGCGGCGGATTTCTGTGATGTCGCATACTATAATTTGCGCGACAAAAAATTTGAGCAGCATGAAATGGCGGAGGAAACGGAAATCCTCTCTCTTGTCGGCAATGTCGGCATGCTTGGCGACGAGACGATTATCCACGCGCACGGCGTGTTCGGCCGCCGCGACCTCTCCACGTTTGGCGGGCATATTTTTGCCATGCGCGTGTCAGGCGCGTGCGAAATTCATCTTACCGTCTTAGACGGCGAAATGACGCGGGCGCATGACGATGAAACAGGACTTAATCTTTTGTGCGGCGCTTCCGCACGATAGTGAGTGAAAATAGATGCATATCTTTTACTGGTCAAACAGAGATACCAGATATTCATCTATCTCGCGCTGGGCGAGGTCATAAAAATTTTTATTTTCGTTGTGTAATTTCTGGGCAAGGGCGCGGCCGACGAATCGCCAGTGCCACGGCTCAAACACGTAGTACCTGTTATTTTTTTGGTAGGAGAGAACAAAACCATATTTGTATGCGTTTTCCGTGAGCCACGTATAGCCCGCCGCTTTTTCAAACGAGGTGAATCCGTCGCCCAATTTTGTCGTGGTGAAATCCACCGTTGTTCCCAGTTGATGTTCAGAATATCCTTGGTCCGCGGAGAATTTATTTGCGCCGGAGCCGTATGTTACCGCGTACGATGATTTGAGTACGCTTTGCGTTCCGAACGAACGGTAGGCGGAAACAACTTTTATATCAACTCCCGCGGCGTTCGCATTATCCAGCATTTTTTGGAGAAATGGCCATATTTCAGCGGATATGTATTTCTCTTTTTCCGGTTCGTAGACATATTGCGAGAGAATAGGGAAGAGATATTTTGGAATATAATTTTCGTTCAAAAAATACACCCGTGAATATTTTTTCAAAAGTTCCTTATCTGTTTCGCTCAATTTTTTGAGCGTGCCAACCGTGCCCGTCATCGCTTGTACCTGCGCCTCTATGGCATCCACCGCCTCACGCTCCGTAAGGAGGTCTTGCTCAAGATTATTTTTGTCGCTCTGATTTGCCGCCAGTATCACCTTGAACGCCTCAATGTTCTCTAAAAGTTCTTCTTTTTGCGACGTAAATACGCTTTTTGTTTCGGCTATTTCCGCCTTAAGAGACTCTTTTTCTTGTCGCAGATGATAATTTTGGTAACTCAAATATGAAACGACGCCAGAGATGCCGAGCATAAAGAGGACAAGAAAAATATACAGTTTTTTTGTTTTTTCCGGATGCACGAATGTATTATATCACGCGGGATACGGCGTTATTTCTTGTGCGCCGCGAGTTTGTAATTTCACTTCTACTGTCTAATCCAATCTTTTCTCTATGCGCTTGTATAGTGTTCCGGTGAGAGAAAGAATGATAATGCCTGCCAAAAGGAGGAGCACGGGCCTATCATTCAAAAATGGAATGTTCTCCACGAGACGGTCAAATCCGTGGAGCACGAGCACAACACCAAAAGTTGCCAAGAGCGAAAAAAGCAGGGGATAACGGCCAAATACGCTTCGCCCACGCCTCTGCATGTAATTGTTGATACCCCGTGTTACCTCTTCCACCTGTTGTAGTGGGTCATTTTCTAGCATACATTTTTATTGTTTCTCTCTATTTTCCGGTAATGATATTTGTATTGGTGAGTTTTTGCTTGATAATACCAAAATCATGTTCAGAATAATCATTTCCGGAAAGGTTGAGCGTTTTTAGTTGTGTGAGATTTCCCAATTCAAGCGGAAGCCCCGTGAGGGAATTGTTTGACACATCAAGCACTTCCAAATTGCTCAATTGTCCCAATTCCGCGGGAAGTCCGGTCATATCGTTAGCACTTAAATCAAGCACGCGCAAATTTTTTAAGAATCGTATTTCTCCGGGGATTGCGCCGGTGAGATTGTTATTGGATAAATCCAATGATTCTAAATTCGTTTTCTTGAAAACATCGCTCGGCACCTTCTCAAGATTTTGCCTGCTTAGATCAAGCGATCTTGCGTATGAGACGGTTGGAACGGTTATGCTAGTCTTATTCTCTCCCTTATTCGCCGGCATATTTTTCACGAGGAATGTTTTTACACCAAGCCCGCCGGCGACAAAAAGAAGTATCAGCGCAAGAAGTATTTTTATCATATGCCTAGTATGCGCTGATTTTCTGGAAAAACCAATAGCATTCGGAATAACACCGATGACATATTCCAACTACCTTTTATTGGGAGCGGCCAGAATACCCCGTCTTCTTGCGGCGGGGATGAATGGCCG
>JBBUEZ010000005.1:0-24548 GCA_038056715.1 Patescibacteria group bacterium | reverse complement strand
AGTACTCCGAGGGAATGGCTTGCCGCGGGGGATAGGACGAGGCAAATTTTATTGCGTCATGCCAAGATCGCGTAATCACTCCCCCGCATGGCTTCCCGCTACATATCCGGAAGACCAGCAGAGCTGGAGAGAGAAGCCGCCGGAGGGGCGGTTGATGTGGAGAAGGTCGCCCGTGATAAAGAGATTCGGCACCTTTTTTGAGCGCATCGTGCGCGTGTCTATTTCTTTCAAATCAACACCGCCGTCAGCAACGACTGCGCGATCAAATCCCATGAGCCCCGTGATGGTGAGCGGAAGCGCTTTCAGTGTGTGCACAATATACTTTCTCTCTTCTTTGCTTATGGAATGCACTTTCTTATCCATATCAAGTTTTTCGGCAAAAAGAATTGTAATCCCCTTCCCCATACCATTGGGTACGAGATCCTCCACAACATTTTTAAATGCCTTATTTTTATTCTTATCAAATACCGCGACAATCCTGCGGTCAAATGCGCCGAGGTCCGTGTCCGGATACGGATCTATCGTCGCGGTAACTACTCCCGTGTGGAGCAGATCGGCAACCTTCTCCGCACTATTTAAAATAAGCGGACCGGAGAGTCCGAAATGTGTGAACAATATTTTTCCTTTTTTAGAAAACGCCTTTTTACCCTGAGCATTGTAGAAGGGTTTGCCTTCCGCAAAAAACGTAACCTTCATAAATGAAAGCGACACTCCGGAAATCTCTTTGCACCACTCTTCCTTAACCGCAAGCGGCACGATTGTGGGCGTGGGCGAAAGGACGATGTGTCCTAAATCAGTGAGCCATTTGAGTCCGTCGCCCGTAGAACCCGTCTCCGGATGCGAAACGCTTCCCGTTGCGAAAATATAATCGGCGGCGCGATAGGTGTCTTTGCGCGAAGAAACGCTCACAATCCCCTCTTTTGTCGCCTCTATCTTCGTAACCGGCGAACCGGTCTTAATCGTCACGCGCCCTGCGTGCACATAACGCTCCAATACCTTCACCACATCCTCTGCTTTTTGCGTTTTGGGAAATGCGCGCTTGCGCGCTTCCACCACGAGCGGAAGTCCGCGTGATTCAAAAAATGAGAACGTGTCTTTCACCCCGAATTGCGAGAACAGGGAATATAAAAATTGTTCCGCTTTCCCATATGCGCGAAGAAACACGCGCGGATCTTCTTCCGCGTTCGTGATATTGCATCTGCCACCGCCCGAAATGCGCAGTTTCTCCCCCAATTTTTTATTTTTCTCCAGCAAAAGCACGCGCTTCCCACGCTCCGCCGCGCGCCCCGCCGCCATAAGTCCGGACGCGCCTCCACCCACAACAATCACATCATACCCCTTTTCCGTTGAGATCATAGAAGAGTTATATCAAATATCCCGCCCAATGAACATGCGCGCGGAACACGGTCTCGTCATATCTATTTATCCAAGTCCAATACCTCGTCTATGCGAATCTGCTTCACAAAATCAGGCACGTGGGAGACAAGAATCATGGCGCCTTCATACATATCCAGCGCTTTTGCAATTACAGGAATGTGACGAAAATTGATATGATTCGTTGGCTCATCCAAAATAAGAAGCCCCGGCTTCTCAAGCACCAGACGAGCAAATGCCACAAGCCCCTTCTGCCCTTCGGAGAGACTTCCGATTTTGCTTCGTATCGCATTCGCATCAATAAGAAATCCCGCGGCAACACTTCTCATTCGCTCCTCATCCTTCTCTTTCATCACAGACATGAGCGACTCGTGCACCGTGTCATCAACATTAAGCGTGGAAAAATCTTGTCTGTAATAACCGACCCGCACATCGGGCCCAATCTCTGTGCCCGCTCTCCCGTGCGCGATAGACTCAAGAAGTGTAGTCTTCCCAATGCCGTTTGGACCACGCAAAAGAAGATGTTGTTTGCGCTTGAGTGTGATATCAATCTTTCGCATAACCGGCTTATGCTGTTTATTCATCGTCGTGAAAGATGAAATGTGCACAAGCGTTCCCGTCATGGCCTGCGCCGGAATAATAAACGGTCGAATCGTCTTGTCTTCTTTTCGCACGTCCACTTTTCCCTCCTCAAGCTCTTCTGCTTTATCTCTCATTCGTTTTGCCACCATGCGCATCTGCCCTCCTTTCATCGCAAAAAAGTTTGCTTTGTCTTTATTGTCCTGAATCTCTTTAGCAAGCTGTGCGTTTTTTCGATTCTCTTTCTCTATGCGCGCGGAAATTTCCTTTATCACGTCAAAATAGTTTCCTGGATATTGTTCCACCGTATGCGTACGCCCGTCTAAATACAAAACGCTGTCAGTAAACGAATTCAAGAAATCAGCATCGTGAGAAATGACGATCACCGTCTTTTTGTACTCTTTGAGAAATTTTGTGAGATGTTCAATACCCTCCTTGTCCAAGTTGTTTGTCGGTTCATCCAAAAGAAGGAGGTCGGGGTCTTGAATAAGAGCGGAAGCGAGAAGAAGACGCGCCTGCTGACCGCCCGAAAATGATTTCACAATCCTCTCATGCATTTTTTCATGCCCCTTGAGATTCACCACCTCAAGCATTTCATCAATCTTTGGGTCTATGTTATACACTTTTTCCGAAAAACGTTTCTGGAAGAAATCTCTCACCGTCATATCCATATCGGCGCGCGGAATAACCTGATGCGAAAAGGCAATAGAGAAATCGTTCACAATATTGATTTTCCCCGATTCAGCCGCAAGTTGTCCTTCTATAAGACGGAATATCGTACTCTTACCGGCACCATTGGGGCCCATAACGGTCACCTTGCTTCCCGCGCGCACAGAAAAATCAACCTCATCTAAAATAGGTTTGTTTGGTCCATATTCAAATGAGACTTTCTCAAATGAAACAACGCTTGCGTTTTTTGCCATAAAAAATACGGGGTCCCGCACATCCGATTCCCCCGTTTAAACTTATTCTTAAGACTCTATCAGGTCTAGCTTCTTCTGTCGCGTCCATCCTTTTATCTCCATTTCTCGTTTCAGTGCCGAAGACCGACTCGGATGCTTCTCGGTATATGCCACCCGTACAACTTTTTTAGCGCCGGTGTAATGACCACCTGCTCCGCTTTTGTGTTCGGCAAAACGCCGCTTCACGTCTGTCGTTATCCCCGTGTACAGCGACCCGTCTTTGCATTCAATAAGATACACGAAGTACATATATCACCGAATCCCCGTATCGCAGGAGATATCTGCGGATTTCATTTCATCGGAGCCGATTGTAATGAAAATCGGCGAACATGTTTTTGAAATGCCGTCATTTTTTGCGTTTACTGTGTAATCGCCGGGCGGCACGTTGAATTGAAATTGTCCTTTCGTATCGCTCACGACGTTCGCAAATGGTTTGTCAGACCCGATACGATGGAGATACACGTCAGTTGAGAATGGTCGATCGGCACATGAATTGTCTCCTCCGCGAACAACCGGGCACATCGGTCCGCGCGTTACAATCCCCTTCACGCCGGATTTGTAGGGAAGAATTCCCTGATTTCCACCGCCAGAATTCACTGCCAGACATTCCGCGAATTCGCATTTTAACCCCGTGCGACCAACTACGGATCCGTCGGGGCAGAGTTTCGCATCGGCGGGACACGCGATCGTTACTCTGTCGGAAAGAAAACCAGCAACGCCGCCGACAACGATCAGAAGAATGAGCGCAACAATGAATTTCTGCATGTATCCATTGTATCACGTTTGTTGTGACACGGAGAGGCAATTCAGTTGACGTTTTCGTCTAGAAACTTCTTCAGAGCGATGAGGTCTTTTTGCGAGTCGTCGTAGTGATACGTGACGATGCCGACCGACTGCGCGCTTTTTACGGCATCGGGGTTGTGTTCAAAATATATAACGTCATCTTTAATCAAACCAAAATGCGCAAGCAGTATTTCATAATATTTCAGATTGGTCTTTTCAGGGTTATGCTTCAGTGTAAACACTTCGTACGGCATTGTGCTTAATCTAAATTTTTTGAATTCTTCGTCATTTGCTCCAGTAAAGATAATTTTCCTGTTTTGATATCCGTCAAGCAAATCATGCATATCACCGAAAATTTCACCCCTGTTCGAAACAAAGCACCATATTGCATCAACTAAAATTGTTTTCATGTGTTCATTATACCACGCCGAAAAACTGCAACCCTTCCGAAACCCTGCCTGCTGGCAGGCGGACCCACAGGACTTTTTGGTTGCTTTTATTCTACCATTTTTAACATCATAAAGAATAAATATTGCGGGTAGAACTATTTCAAAAACTTATTAGAAACTCCTTCATAACGATCAATGATTCCTTCAATAATAAGGTCAAGAAGCGGTTCGTAGTCTTCGTGTTTATCAATCTGCGCGAGTGCATTGCGATAACGATTTTTATTTTCTTTCTCAATCCTAATTGAAATACCAACTACTCCGTATCGCTCAAGAACTAGATTACCGGCAAGTCGAGACGCGCGACCATTCCCATCGCGAAATGGGTGAATGTAAGTAACAATATGGTGCACATATGCCGCAAAATTAAGAACCTTGGAAATTTCCGCAAATCGTTCTTTACTCATATCATTAAAATCAAGAATGTATCCCTCCGCATACTTAAGTTCGTTGGTATATGCGTTTATTCGTTTGCTAGCCTCATTTATAAGTAAAGGAACCTTTGAAAAATGGGGTGGCAGATGACCAGAGTCGGTGATAGTAATATTTTCATGACGAAAAACGCCGGCAATTTCCGGCCAAGCATCTTTGAATATCTCTCGATGGATATCACAGATAACCGCCGCAGTAATCGGTTTATGCGATTTTGCAAACCTACGAACAAAACGAGAGGCACGGATTACTCCAATTGCCTCTCGTTTCTGTAACTCCTCCTCATTGCGTGGGCGAGATCCCATATGTTCTCGCTATGCTATCTTTTTACCAAGTTTTTCGAACTCTTTTCGGTCAACCTGACTTCCCTCAAGAGCGCTTGAATAATAAGCATGCTCAATATCCCATGATTTTTCAAGGGATTTTCTTTGGCTCGAAGTAAGCTCCGATATCTTCTCTTCCGCCTTTTTCATGCCCAGAGAAAGCATTTTTATTAAGTTTTCTTTCATATATAGAGTATATCTCCTATTGTGTATTTGCGCAATTTTGCCTCCTCGGTCTCGTACATTTACCAGAGAAGCCCCACAATTTATCCTGAGCTTGTCGAAGGAGGTTTTTTTGATTACTTTTACTTGTAGTGAGCTCGTCGAACTATTCTACCATTTTGATGATCTTCGGAACCTGAGTTAGATCAAGTGTTTGACTCAAGTGGACCCCGTATCCTTCCAGCGTCTAAATAAAACCGCCCCGATGACAATCAGGGCGGCGCACTTATGTTTTTCTCCGCGATGGTCGCGTGAGAATGTAGGCAGAAACGGCAATGCCGACTGCAACAAGACCGATCTTCACAAGCACAACGGGGACAAGGAATATCGCCCACGTGATACTTGCCGCCACCATGATGACGGCGAGTGCCTTCGCACGAACCGGGATTGCCTTATGCTCGTGCCAATCTTTTATGAGAGGCCCGAACCACTTGCCGTCGAGAAGCGCCGCATGGAACCTCTCCGCCCCTCTTGCATAGCACCCTCACGCCAGAAGAACAAACGGTGTCGTTGGTAATATGGGAAGAAAAATCCCGATGACTCCAACCGCGAGCAAAAGATGCCCGCAACACAAAAAAAAGAGCTTTCGCATGCCACCCTCCTACATGCTCGCTACGCGGGCGGAAACTGTTCAAAAAGAAGAATCGTTCCCGTTGCAAATGCCGCAACGAAAAAAACGATGAACGTGTAGGCCGCGTATTTATGCCGCCCCCGATCGCGAAGCCCTGTTATGCGGAATCGCGCAAGGATGAACGCGACCGTCGCAAACCCGACGAGCACGAGATGGAAAGCGAGCAATGCCTCATTCCCCCAAAGGCCGCCAACCTTACGCACGGCAATCTCCATACCGACAACACCGATGAGGATGAACCCTGTCAGTATGGCGACATGAATACGGTGAACATCCGCCGCGTCGGGCTCTCCCGCTTCCCCTCTCCGCAGACGCTTCGCGCGGATTCCCGTGGAAACAACATAGCCGAGGAAAAGGACTCCCGAGCCGAGCGACAGCCACCCCAAGTGCGCCGCCATTTTGGCGTCATTCGTCCAAAAGAATACGCTGCTTAAGAAAACAGCGGCAAGCACATAAAGCCATTCGCGAGACAGAGACATAAGAACCTCCTTGGTTGAAAAAAACAAGTTTTCATATTACCCGAACTCAGTGTTGAGCGAGAGTGTTACTAGGGGGCATCTTATCAGTAAAGAGCGTATAAAACAATCCTTGCAGCTGATCCGAAGCCGGGTCAAAGTCAGAGAAAAAATCCGCTTACAAGAGAAAAAATCCACATAAAAACAAGAACTGCTGTCCACTTCTCATGTTCCCTGAAAAAGTTTACTCCCGACTGATATGCCCGGTGTGCGAAAAAAAACATCACTGCCGCCTGCACGAACGCCCACAAGGAAATGGCACCGTGCACTGAAGCAAGAAGTACGTACGAAGACTCCGAAGCCGCCTCTTCTGCGATGTGTCCTTCGCCATACCGCCGCAAGAGGAGCAAAACAACGAAAACGACGGCGTACGCGAACACGCCCCACGCAACCCTGCGGAGGAATACCCCTTTCGCATAAGCAAACAGCACGACGCCCGTCACGCCGAGCGTGATGGCGGCAAACGAAGCGTGGATGAAAAATTCACTGAAGAGAAATTCCATAATACTTTTTGTGAACGGCTTTCCCGCGCAGACCTAGCCTCATCGGTTTCGTTCATTTACCCGAGAAGCCCCACCCTCCTCCGCCAAGGCTTCGGACGGGCAAGCAAGACTTTTTTGATTACTTTTATTCTACCATTTTGACGTTCCTCGGAATGAGTTAATCTGTATCATCTTTAGTCGAATCTGTAGTAATTGCTTCCCCTTCTTTAATATCTTTAACCGCAATATCACACCAGTTTATAAAGTCCTGTTTAGTATTTGGATTGGGAGAATGGTTTATATATCGTTCCGGTTCGCCGTACAAATGAATGATTCCTTTGTGAATATGTACAAAGTCTTTCTTGTTGGCGGGTAGAGCATTAAATTCTTCTTGGCTTAGCGGTCTGAGATTGTATTTGATAACAACTTCACCACTTTCAAAATTCCTCGCAGCATAAACCCCTTTTCCAGATAAATTTCCTTTACCAATAGTTACGTTTTGCATAATGATACTTCTCGGAGTCCGAACCTATCCCCCTATCCCACCATAAGGTGGTCGTGTAAGCAAACTATCTATATGTTTAGACAAATTTTGGACTCAACCGTGATAGATAGCGCGTCTCCGACAAGATTTAAGATTTAGCTTCAAAATCTTCTCGTGCCTGTTTTGCTAAGAGGTATCTCGCTTGCAAATCCTCAAAAACGGCTTCTGTTGTCTTGCCATGCTCTAAATCTTTTTGAGCATCTTCTGTTGCTATACGAAGGACCTCTTCTTGTTCTTTAAGTTGTTCAAGAGTTACTATGTCATTTTGTTCAATATTTTCCATATATATCTGCTATGATTTATAAACTGATTTAATCATTTTTTATAATACCACAAAATCTAGACTTTTGGACTTTGAATCGAACCTAGATTCATAGATTCAAAAGACACCTATTAGCCCTCTATTTCTGAACATTGTTGTGTCTCCTATTTCCTGCACAAACCTGGGGGATAGGGACTCGAACCCCAATTTACGGGACCAAAACCCGGCGTCCTACCATTAGACGATCCCCCAGGTTTGCGCGGGAAACGCAATTACATGACTAGCAAAAAATACCACGAAAAGAGGGGTTTTTCAATCTATTTCTCTCCGAGCAGGCGAATAACCGCGACTTCAAGTGGAATCTGCGGAAGATGCGCGCGGGGGATGGATTGATAGGCATCCAGAAACGCGAGGAGGGTTTCGGAGGTGATCGTTTTCTCTTTCGCCAGTTTTTCGCGGTATGTGAGTTCTTCTGGCGTGGTCTCCGCGGCGACGCGATCGCGCATCGCGGGAGCATTGCGAAGCAGAAGCACGTGCCGGATCGCCTGCATAATGAGTTTTGCATACACCGCCATATCAATTTTGTCGGCGAGCGGGGTGTCTATTGCGGAGTGTGCGCTCGCGGCGTCGCGCGCCGCGAGCGCTTCTATCATTTTCGTCACCAACGCACCCGAGGGCGCGCCCATCACCTCTTCCACCATATCGCGCGTCAATTCCTTTTTGCCCGCAAATGAGATTGCCTTCTGCAAAGTGCCGTGCGTATCACGAAAACTTCCGTCGCCTAAAATCGCAATGAGGTCCGCCGCCGCGCTCTCCACCTTCGCGCCCTCCGCGTCCGCCGTCTCCATCACCATATCGCGCAAAATTGCGTGCGTTGGTTTTTTGAACGTGTGCACCTCGCAGCGCGAGACAATGGTTTCAGGCATTTTCTCCAGCTCGGTCGTCGCCAAAATAAAAATGACGTGCTTCGGCGGTTCTTCCAGTGTTTTCAAAAGCGCGTTGAACGCCTCTTTCGTCAACATATGCGCCTCGTCTAAAATGTACACCTTGTACGGCGACTCAAGCGGCAGGGTCTGCACCGCATCGCGGAGTGCGCGCACCTCATCAATGCCGCGATTGCTCGCGGCGTCCATTTCATAGATGTCGTTCCCCGATACGCCTGCCTCGCGCGCGAAAATGCGCGCGACCGAAGTCTTCCCCGTCCCGCGCGATCCGGTGAAGAGATAGGCGTGCCCGATGGACTTCCCCTTGATCGCCGCATTCAATATCTTGACAACATGATCCTGCCCACGCACGGCATCCCACGTCTCCGGCCGATATTTGCGATAGAAAGCGATACTTGAGTCAGACATGGTGTTGTTATACCACTATTTCCCCAACAACTGCAAAATAAGACGGGTGATGCGATCTTTGTGCGACGGATCGCTTTCTGCAACAAAAAGCGTGAGCGCGGTAAGTGCTGGAGGACTCATGCGCGCACGATCAAGAATACCGGCTTTGTCCAAAAACCAGATAAATGCATACGCACCGCTTCGCTTGTTCCCATCATTGAACGGATGATTCTTCACGGTGAATTAGAGAACGTGCGCCGCTTTTTCTTCAACCGTCGGATAGAGATCCTTTCCGCCAAACGACTGCATCACATTACCAACGATTCCACCAATCGCTCCGGATTGTTTTTCTTGCCCGAAGAGTTCGGTCGCTTCGCCCTTTTTTACGAGAGAATCCTTAAAACCAGCGAGTGCTTTTTCCAGAATATCGGCGGTGAGCGTGACCTCTTTTTTCGTCACCCCTTTCGTGCGAAGCGTGTCTTTATCATACGCATCAAGCGAAAGCCATGTATCGGCAAAGGCGGACACAAGTTCAATGGCATCCCCTGCACCAACCACGTGTCCTGCGGGAAGAATTTTTTTAATATCTTCTACCACACCTAAAAACCGCGCATAGTTTTTAGCGATGCGACCTTTATTTACGGAAAAACCATCAACAATATGTCCGCGCAATGTCTTTGTCGCCCACTGGCGGAATTTAGTTCCAACAACAGAATTTATCCTATACCCAACCGCAATTAAAACATCAAGATCATATATATCAACACGTCGGCGTACTTGCCTCCCAGACTCATTTTGAACTAGTTCCATCTTGGAACTAGTTGCTCCCTTTTGTAACTCTTTCTCCCTGTAGATATTCTGGACATGCTTTGAAATTGCTTGCGGGTTGACATCAAACATTTCAGCCATTTGCATACGACTTGCCCATATTGTTGCGCGCGTAAAATCCCCGCGCAATTCAATCGCCCCGGATTTCGCCTGATAAATAACTACCTGACCATTTTTCTGCTCTTTTTTCTTGCGCGACATGGAGGGATTATAGCATGAGGCGGGGGTGTATTGTGTATGGAGTATTGGGTATTGAGTGTGCAAAACAAAAGGCGCCGTGTTACGGGCGCTCGTGTAAGAATTCGCGGGGCGATTAAAATGATCTGACCCGCCACAAAAGAATCCGAAAGTACACCGCCACAGACATACGCAAAAGCCAAGAAATAGCGGTGTGGTAATCACTCGCAATGAGCATACGCCCCGCCTCATGTGACCATCGGTTTCTTTGGATGAGCACCTGTGCACGGCGGGATAACCTGTACGACAGACGCTTCTGACGCCTAGACACGTTAAACAAGCGATTTGTGGGAAACATACATCTCCTTTGCTCATTAAAGAGCCAGTTCAATTAACTACAAACACTCTACATCTCCAAAAAAATTTTTGCAACCGCTTCCACTTCCTCCGCGTTTTTTGTCTCCATGAGTTTGATGCGTAGGTCTTTTGCGCCGGGGAATCCTTCAGCGTATGCTTTGAAATGCTTCTTCATAATTGCGAATGATTTTATGCCGCCTAAAACAGATTCACCACGCGAATCTGTTCGGCCGAGCGACCGGTGTCGCTTTAGGCCCAGCATCTCCTCAAACAATTTTGTGTGCTCCACCATAACTTTCAATTTTCCCTTCGCCCCTACAGACTCTCTATGCCAATGTTCTTGAGAACATTGGCATAGAGAGTCTTGATTAAAAAGCCATGGGTTGCCAAAGATTGCGCGACCGAGCATCACGCCGTCGCATTTTGTTTTCGCCGCCTTTGCGCGCGCGTCAGCCATATCTTTCACATCACCGTTGCCAATAATGAGGGTTGGAACTTTCATCTCATCGCGGATTTCAACGGCGCGCGCAATGTGTTTCCACCGCGCGGGCACTTTTGACATTTCTTTGCGTGTGCGCGCGTGAATCGTGAGCGCGGCAATCCCCTCTTCTAAAAGCGCGGGAATCCACGTTTCAATTTCCACTTTGTTGTACCCAACGCGTGTTTTGACCGATACCGGCAATCCGCCCGCTCCTTCTTTCGCCGCGCGAATAAGCTCTTTTGCAAGCGGAATGTTTTTGATAAGCGCGGCGCCTGCGCCGCCTTTCTCAACGCTTTTATCGGGACACCCCATATTAATATCAATACCGTCAAAGCCGAGCTCCGCGCAGAACGCCGCGGCACCGCGCATTTTTTCTGGATTCCCGCTAAATAATTGTGCCACAATCGGACGCTCCGCCTCGCTATATTTCAACATATGAAGCAGGTGTTCCCGTCCGCCTAGAACGGGCTTGCTCGTTCGGCCGACTGCCCCTTCGGGCAGTTTAGGCTTACTCATGAGGCCATCCGCTGAAACAAATTCCGTCCAAAATACATCTGGTCCTGCAGGTTCACCCTGAGCTCGGTCGAAGGGCTTACTATATTTCGCAATGATCGCGCGAAAAGGCGCGTCCGTGACATCCAGCATGGGCGCAAGAGCAAAAAATGGTTTCTTTAATTTCTCCCAGAATCCTAATTCCATAGTGCGCCATTTTAGCACATTTGCTGCCTAACTTTATGGACTTTACAGACTTTATACACTTTCTACTTATAGAACACCTTGTTCCCGAAACGCAGGTCTATGTATTCAATGTCATTTGTATCAACAAGCGCCGCAGACGCAGATTGCAAATTTTCAGCGAGACGTCCCGTGTCTTGCGCGATAGAGAATCTCACTTCCAGTCCATTCCTCACGCCGACCGCATAATCCCCGGAACCCATTGCGCGCACGGAGTGTGCGGCAATTTTCTGCTGCGATAAAAGCGCGAGAAGCTGTGATATTTTTTTAAATTGTTCCAACGGTAAATATCGTTTCCCGCGCGGATCAGTTCCTTCGCCATACAACGGCCCGCGAAGTGTTATATACACATTGCCGGAAAATAAGGGTGCCTCCGAAAATACATATCCTTCATCATTCGTAAAAAAACATTCTTCATCCCCTTGTTCACTTCCATCTGCGTCTATCCGCTCTTTCCCATCTGCGTTCATCCGCGTTCTTCTATCGTCCGTCGTGTCACACCAGAGATATGTTGGCGTGTGCTCAACAACGGTCACGGTGATTTCCACACCACTCCGCGAAACGTCTGTGCTTTTAATACGCGTGTCGCTCGCAAGAATCTCTCGCACGATAGCATTTTCCGGATACAAGAAAAAGTTCGCTTTCGGAAACATAAAAAGATACGCTCCGGAAAGTGCCGCCTCGGCGCGCGACACGATGTCCTGTTCATCCGCAACTTCTGCACCGGAAACGCGCACTCCCGTTATCGTTACTTCCGATCTATGAGCGCCGTATGCGAGTCCGCCGATAAGAAGCGCGAACAAGACAATCCCCCCGACGATATAAAAAGAATAGGTGCACGCATTTTTACGTACGCGTTTATTCCTCGCGTTCTTTAGTAATTTGCGCCGCGCCGGAGATTCCATCCCGTTAGAGACAGGTCCCGTTAGAGACCCACTCGATTATATTTGATAATATTTCGACTTTTTGTTGATGATTAGTGTGCATTGTCTCTAACGGGACAGGTCGCGGTCGTCCCGCTTCCATGCCACTGATTATTGATATTGATAATGGTGTTGTTCATATTTTATTTTATTCTTCTGAAAGCGACCTCAGTCTCTAACGGGATTCATGTTGGTTTTAACTCCATTAGATGCGGGGGCGCGCTGCGAGCGCTCGCGGCATCTAACGGAGCATGCTTTATGGACTTTACCCCCACACCAATCATAGTATTGAGTTTTTGTTGCATCGTTTAGATTGGGTGCTCAGTATTATACTTCATCCGCAAATTGACACTGACGACTCACTGCTGGAAACATAGAGCAACTATACTATGATTGGTGTGGGGGGTTTATGACTTTTTGACTATCTTGTCCTTCCCCATATACGACTGAAGCGCTTCGGGGATCACAATGGAACCGTCTTCCTGCTGATAATTCTCAATGAGAGACACGAGAATGCGCGGTGTCGGGATAGCGGTAGAATTAAGCGAGTGTGCGAATTGCATTTTCCCCTCCGCGTCTTTGTAGCGAATATTCAGACGCCGTGTTTGAAAATCATGAAAATAGGATGCCGAGCTAATCTCCCTGTATTTCCCCTCCATCGGTACCCACAATTCAATGTCATATTTTTTCACCTGACCAAGACCCAGATCGCCTCCGCAATTCACAACTGTGTGATACGGAATCCCAAGCAGTTCAATAAATTCTTCAGTATTTCGATTTAGTTCTTCATGAAAACGAACGGATGTTTCGTGATTCGCTTCACAAAGAATCACTTGTTCCCATTTATAAAATTCGTGCACACGGATGAGTCCTTTCACGTCGCGACTATGGCTTCCCGCCTCGCGGCGAAAACAGGGAGAGAATGAAAGCATTTTTTTCGGCAAATTCTCTTTTTGGAGAACCTCGTCCATATGATACCCCATCGTTGCGACCTCCGCGGTGCCCGCGAGATATTCGCCATCCTGCGTTTTGTATAAATCTTCTTCGCCCTGCGGGATAAATCCGGTCCCAAGAAAATTCTCTCGGCGCGCAAGCGACGGCATGATCATCGGCGAGAATCCACGGTCCGCGAAAAACTTAAGCGCCAAATTCCAAATCGCAAACGAAAGGAGTACGCCATCGTCTTTCAAAACATATCCGCGAAAACCGGCAATCTTTGTTCCGCGTTCAAAATCCACCATCCCCAATGCGGCCATCAGTTCAACGTGGTCTTTTGGTTGAAAAGGAAACTGTGTCTTCTCTCCCCACGTTTTTATCTCCTGGTTTTCCGCGTCAGATTCACCCTCCGGAACCGTCATGTCGGGAACATTCGGTACTTCCACCATACGCTTCTGCCACTCCGCCATAATTGGTTTCAATGTCTCTTCTTTTTGCGCGAGTATTTCTTTCACGACCTTCATCTCCGCGATTTTCTGCACGCGCGTCCCCTCATCCGCGCCCGCAATCTCATCAGAGGCTTTGTTCTGCCGCGCGCGCAGTTCATCAACTTCCGCCACAAGCGCACGGCGTTTATCATCCACCCCAATAAGCGCGTCAATATCAATATCTATATGCTTTTTCTTCGCCCCCGCCGCGACGATGTCTTTGTTCTCCCGAATGAATTTGATGTCCAGCATGACTGATTTTTAATGAGGATAAAATGGCGCATTACCCGAGCGCGTGTAATACGTTCCAACAATATATTGAGTATATAGTATGCGCTACTAATAAAAAAGGCCTGCCGAATGGCAGGCCTTTGCGGGGCCAGATCACAGGATGAAATTCCAGAGTTTTGCTAGAAACATAGCGTAAAGCCACGCGCCTCCGAAAATGAGCGTGTCGCCGACACTCATCATTGCGAAAGTAAATGAAAATGGATTTGGTATGAAAACCGGAATCGGAATTACATCACATAGAACTTTTGCGCGCGTCTCTTTCGTCATGTCGCAATAATTGTTGTCGTGATAGGGCGTACCATTACCAAAACTGAACAACATGATGGTGAATGGAGAACGCAGCGCCGGCATCATTCCACCATTTTTATCTTTCACATACCTGTTGGCAAGGACACCGGCGTGAAACAGTGTGCCTGCCAAAATAAAGAGCTCAAAAAGATTAAGATCTTGAGTGTTCACTCGTACCTCCTTTAGGGGTCGTGGTTCGTGAAAATTCGTGAAAGAATCCCTTTCCGCACATTACATTTTTTTAAGATTTCGTCAAGAGGCCGGTAATATAAAGTCATATCCATCTCTGCCACCTAGTCCATTTAAATGGACTAGGTGGCGACTAATCAATTCAATGCTAGAATATTGCGATGGATGATATACAAACACTGTCCTCTTCGCAATTTCCTCCCCTCCTCACGGAGATCAACGATTCCCCCGCGAAATTATATATACGCGGAGCGTTGCCGCCCGAAGACCATGTCCTGCTTGCGGTCGTTGGCTCGCGCCGATATAGCAACTATGGCAAAGAGGCGTGCGAACATTTAATCGCGGGACTTGCGGGCTATCCTATTTCCATCATCTCCGGTCTCGCGCTCGGCATTGATGCGCTCGCACACCGCGCCGCATTAAAGGCGGGGCTCCACACGATTGCCATCCCTGGCTCCGGACTTTCCGACGATGCGCTCTACCCCGCATCCAATCGCGGACTTGCGCGCGATATCCTCTCCGCGGGCGGCGCACTTCTTTCGGAATTTGAACCCGACTTTCGTGCGACACAGTGGAGTTTTCCGCAACGAAACAGAATTATGGCGGGACTTTCCCAGGCCGTACTTATTATTGAGGCATCTGAAAAGTCCGGCACACTTATCACCGCGCGTCTCGCGCTTGATTACAACCGCGATGTTATAGTCGTCCCCGGCTCCATATTTTCCGACACCTCGCGCGGAGCATTGAAACTTTTGAAGGATGGCGCAAACGCGGTCATGCACCCGCGCGATATTCTCTCCATACTCGGATTCTCTGTTGACGCTGTCCCATCGCAGGAAAATCTCCTTCTCTCATCGGAAGAAGAACGCGTACTCCTAGCACTCGCCGAGCCACTCTCTCGCGACGATCTCATCCGCACACTTGGGATTCCCATCCGCGACGCGAATATTATTCTCTCCGCGATGGAACTGCGCGGCTTAATCAAAGAATCTCTGGGGCTTGTGATGAAACTCTAGATTTGCGCGAATCTGATATAGTTGGTATAACCCTTTGTACAATGATCAATAACCAATTATCAATAATCAATGAATTTTCAATATTCTGCGTTTGGAAATTAAAAAATTGAACATTGATTGAAAATCGGAAATTGATAATTGAAAATTTCTTATGAATCCCGTTAGAGATCGCGACCATGAATTTTGCATAATGAATAAAAATATGAAAAATAGTTATCCACCAGTAATAACGGTAGAACCTACGATGTGTGTCGTAGTCTATCTCTAACGGGATGAAACTCGTCATCGTTGAATCGCCGGCAAAAACAAAAACTATCGGGAAGTATCTCGGTAGTGGTTTTACCGTGAAAGCATCCGTAGGACATATCCGCGACCTGCCGAAATCAAACAAAAAGGCGGTGGATGTCGCGGGCGGTTTTATTCCGCACTACGAAATCTCAAAAGGAAAAGAGCACGTGGTGGATGAAATAAAGAAACTTGCGAAAAAAGCGACGGAGATTTATCTCGCGACCGACCCCGATCGCGAGGGTGAGGCGATTGCGTGGCATGTTGCCGAGGCAATAGGCCTCGGAAGCACCAAATCACAAGAAGCAAAAACCAAGATAAAGAGAATTGCGTTCAATGAAATTACCAAAACGGCGGTGGAAGAGGCGCTCAAACACCCGCGCGATATTGATGCAAACCTTGTGAAGGCGCAGGAGGCGCGACGCGTACTTGATCGTCTCTTCGGCTACGATCTCTCGGGGCTTATCTGGAAAAAAGTCCGCTACGGGCTCTCGGCGGGGCGCGTGCAATCCCCGGCGCTTCGCATCATTATGGAGCGCGAGCGCGAAATACGCGCATTCGTCGCAGAAACATATTACGTCATCACTGCGAACGTGATGCACGGGAAAACTTCAATCATACTCGCCTGCAAAGAAGAGCCGCGCGAAAAAACGGAATCCGACCGAATTGTTTTGGAAGGGGAAAAGGGGAAATGGTCCGTCACGGATGTTGACACCTCGGAGCAAAAACGCTCTCCGAGACCGCCCTTCATCACCTCAACGCTTCAGCAAACCGCAAGCACGCGTTTGGGACTCTCTCCTTCGCGCACCATGTCGCTCGCGCAAAAACTCTATGAAGCGGGACATATCACCTACATGCGCACCGACAGCCCCGCGCTCTCGGCTGACGCGACAAAGGCGATTTCCTCATTTGTGTTGAAAAATTATGGTGCGCCATACGCGGAGATGCGCGCGTATAAATCAAAAAGTAAGAACGCGCAGGAAGCGCACGAAGCGGTGCGCCCGACGAACGTTGCAAAGACAAGCGCGGGCGGCAATGAAGCGGAACAAAAACTCTATGAACTCATTTGGGCGCGCGCCGTCGCATCGCAAATGTCCGACGCGCGGCTCACGCGCACAACCATTGTCGCAAATGTGGAGGGGCGTACGATTCCCGACTTCACCGCGACCGGCTCTCGTGTTATTTTTGATGGCTGGCTTAAAGCGGACCCCGATTCGCGCGGAGAAGATGTGCACATGCCGCCGGTGCTTTCGGGCGACGCGCTCGCACTCTCTCTCATCAACGCGGAAGAACGCGCCACGCAACCGCCATCTCGTTACACAGAAGCGGGGCTTGTGAAAGAATTGGAGAAGCGCGGAATTGGTCGCCCATCCACGTATGCGTCTATCATCAAGACCATTGAGGACCGCGGATATGTGACAAAAGAAGGCCGCACGCTCTTCCCCACCGACACGGGAGATGTGGTGAGTTCTTTTTTGGAAGACCATTTTGCGGAATACATCAGCGACACATTCACCGCGGAAATGGAAACTGAATTGGATGATATTGCCGAGGGTAAGCGCGAATATGCGGCAACTTTGCATGCATTCTATACTCCGTTTTCAAAAGAAATTTCCAAAAAAGACGACTTGGCAAAAATAACAAACCTGGGTGATGCCCCCGAGCACAAGTGTCCGAAATGCAAGGGGCCGATGGTGATTAAACTGGGACGCACCGGAAAATTCCTCTCATGCAAAAAATTTCCCGACTGCGCCGGTGCGCGAAAAATGGACGGCACGGAAATGGAAGGTCCGAGGGATATCGGAAAACCATGTCCCACCTGCAGCGCACCGCTTGTTGAACGTGATGGCAGATTCGGCCGCTTCATTGCATGTAGCACATATCCGAAGTGTAAGTATGTGGAGAAAAATGAAGAAGAGGAAGCAAAGAAAAAAACCGGAGTCATCTGCCCCGTATGCAAAAAAGGAGACATGATGGAACGGCGCGGCCGCTTCGGCACGTTTTACAGTTGTTCCAATTATCCGAAATGCAAATATGCGATCAAGGCAAAACCAACCGGAAAGATTTGTGAGTTGTGTGGGTCACTAGAGATGGCCGGAACGAAGACGATACCGGAGAGATGTAGTAGTAAATCATGTCCGAATCACAACCCGCACAAAATTGTACAGAGTAAGTAGTTCAGCAGTCCCGTCATTAACTTTGGTATTTTGTGTGTCAACGCTTCTACTGTCGCAGAGGTCAAAAAGAGAGGTTGTTGAATTATTTAGCGTTTCTCAAAATAGTGACGCCATGCCAAAGTCTAGTGCGGGGGAAGGAACGAAAACTATCCCAGAACGTTGTAGTAATAAACAATGCTCCATGCACAACCCACATAAGAAAATTGAGCAGTAGACAAAAAACATCTCCTATTCTATTGTATAAGTGGGAGTCATGAATTGAATATTGGAGGGGACTTGGCCATGAAAAGACTGTTCATTTTTGCGGCGCTGGTTGGGCTCGGCACGCTCGGGCTCGGCATGCTTATGCCGGTTTTGGTGTTCATCGGAGTCGGAGTCGGGGTGTTTCTTATGTACCCGATGTTCGGACTCGCTGAACGGTGGATGTTCACGGCAGGAATTGCGATCTCCATCGCAATTACCGCTGTGCTCGTGCTGGGCACAGCGAATGGATACGCTGTCGCGGGGCTCATTGGAAGTATCGCCCTGACAGGTATCGGAGCATACGGCATGATGGAGAGACGGAAGGAACTGCGCGACCGCTTTCGCGAGATTGCCGAACTGCCGGAAACGGCAGAGTAGGAAAGTATGATTCGTTTGCGCGTCTTCGGGCGCGTATTTTTTTGTTACTGCGTTGTTGCTGTTTTTGCCGCGCCATATATACTATTTTTATGCACAAGACACTTCCATCAGTAAAGGATGTTGTTTCGCTTCTCCATTCAAAAAGTGAGAAGGATAAGGCGCTTGTGGAACGCGCGTACGAAGCGGCGCAAAAAGCGCATGAAGGGCAAAAGAGATTTTCGGGAGAACCGTATTTCATCCACGTCTACGAAACCGCAAAGAAGCTCGCGGAAATCGGCATGGATGCGCCAACTGTCGCGGCTGGGTTCCTCCATGACAGCGTGGAGGACAAATTGGTCACGGAAGAGGCCATTTTGCGCGACTTCGGCGAAGAAGTTCTTTTTCTCGTCCGCGGTGTGACAAAATTGGGAAAATTGCGCTACCAGGGGCTTGAGCGTCATGTGGAAAGTTTGCGGAAATTATTTATCGCAACGGCGCAGGACGTGCGCGTGCTCATTATTCGCCTCGCGGACCGCCTGCACAATGCAAAAACTCTCGGCGGGCATGCATCGGAAGAAAAAAGAAAGCGTATCGCGATAGAAACACTTGAAGTGTTTGTTCCCCTCGCGGACCGGCTAGGAATGGGACAAATCCGCGGAGAACTTGAAGATGCAGCGTTTCAATACGCGTTTCCAAAAGAGTATAAAGACGTGCATGATCTCCTCAAAAAACGGAAGGCGCTTGACGAAGGTTATATTAAAAAAGTCCATCATTCATTGCAGAAAAGATTAGCGGAATCCGGCATAAAAACCGTGCGCATGGATGAGCGAGTAAAGCATATGTACAGTCTGTTTCAAAAGCTGAAACGCAAACAGATGGAGAGCGACAAGATCTATGATATTGTGGCGTTGCGTCTCATTGTGCCGACTGTTGCTGATTGTTATGCGGCGCTCGGCGTCATTCACAATGCATGGCGGCCGCTTCCCGGACGCATCAAAGACTATATTGCGGTTCCAAAGCCAAATGGATACAAAAGTCTGCATACGACAATCTTCACCGGAGACGGCGGTATTGCGGAAATACAGATAAGAACCCCGGAAATGCACGGTGAATCTGAATTCGGCATCGCGTCGCACCTTGCATACAAAAGCGGCAAACATAAAAAACAAAGCGGCGCGATAGAAAAAGATCTGCCGTGGATCAATCAGATTCTTGACTGGCAAAGAGGAGTTTCCGAGTCTGATGAATTTCTCTCTACGCTCAAAATGGATTTTTTCAGTAATCGCGTTTTTGTCTTCACTCCCAAGGGAGATGTCATCAACCTACCGGAAAAATCAAGCGTTGTTGATTTCGCATACGCGATACACACTGACATCGGCAATCATATGTCGGGCGCACGAGTGAACCAAAAGATGGTGTCTTTGGATACCGAATTGAAAAACGGAGATATTGTGGAGATTCAAACGCGAAAAGACGCAAAACCGTCAAGCAAGTGGCTCAAGTGCGCGCGGACTACACTTGCGCGCAAGCATATCAGAAGCACGATAACGGAAGATGGTCTCGGGTTTTCAAAACTCCTCCCGCGATTTGGAAAATAGTTACCTATCTAAACACGGTTCTAATAAAACCTAAACGCACAGGTACGTTTCCCTATACATGTATACGGTACGATAGTATTTTATACATGTATAGGGACAGAAAGATATAAAAGAATAGGGGGATAAACGTATGAAAACGGTCTGTTTGGCTTACCTGTGACACAGCCTTCTATCAATCCCGAGATCATCACTACACGGAGAAATTTTTGACTGAGTAGATGTCTTCCGAATCTTGGGTCGGTTTTGCCGAGGCGGAAGAATTCTCTGCGCCTGCGGGAGCATCATCTTTCGCCTTTGCCATTTCCTGCGGCGCGGTGGCTATCACGTCCATAATCGGCGCTCCATCGTGCGCGAGCATGGAAAGCAATTTCCGTACATCTTCTTCCGAGAAAAAATCAATGAGAATCTTTCCTCCTATTTCTTTCCGATCAATGCGCACGCGGGTACCGAGCGCTTCCGTCAATTTTGATTCCATTTCTACCCATTCCGGATCTACCATTTTCCGTGCGCGCTCAAATGCGATGCGTCGTGCAATCCCTTCCGCCTCGCGTACTGCCATTTTTTTCGTTGTAATCTCTTTGTAGAGCGTTAATTGTTCTTCGGGGCGATCGGAGAGCATCAGAAGCGGGCGCGAATGACCTTCGGTAATGATGCCATCCAAAATCGCCTTTTGCATATCGGCAGGCAATGCGAGAAGACGGATCGTATTGGAAACGTATTCACGACTCTTCCCTATCTTCTTCGCAATTTCCGTATGCTTAAATCCGAATTCATCCGCGAGACGTTTGAAGGCAACCGCGCGGTCAATGGGATTTAAGTCTTCTCGCTGAAGGTTTTCAATGATCGCGAGTTCCAGTTTTATTTTATCATCATCCGTTCCGTCACGGATCACAACAGGCACTTGCGAGATACCCGCAAGTCTTGAGGCGCGCAAACGCCGCTCCCCCGCAATCAATTCATATTCGGTGGAAAGACCGCCGTCAGGAAGCGCGACTTCTTTTCGCGTAACAACAAGCGGTTGAAGCACGCCGTATTGCCGAATGGAATCAGCAAGCCCGCGCAGTTTTTCCTCATCAAATTCGCGCCGCGGCTGAAACGGGTTCGGTTTTACTTTATCAACGTCAATATGAAAGACGGAATTGTAGAGTGATGGTGCCGCCATAATTATTTGTATTGTATCATATCGTCAGTACGTGCAAAATTCTTCTTTTCTGATAAGATTTGATCCATAGAAAAGCACCTGCCTAGGTGGCGGAATGGTATACGCGAAGGTCTCAAAAACCTTTGAGCGCAAGCTCATGGGAGTTCAAATCTCCCCCTAGGCACTAAGATGTCTTATCATAGAATTCAGCCGTTTAATCGAGATAAAAAGTTACGCGCATATATCATTGGTGTTGCACTTGGCGACGGCAATCTCTCCAACCCGAATAGGCGCGCGATACGGCTCCGCGTTACCTGTGATAGAAAATATCCACTTCTCATTACACACATACAATCCCGCCTCGCATTGTTACTGCCGAAGAATAGAATTGGTATCGTTAATCACAAAAATTATGTTGATATTAGTGCCTACTCAAACCACTGGAAAACGCTATTGTGGAAATGCGGCGATGGTCCAAAAGACAAGCAGAATGTTTCCGTGCCACAATGGGTGAGAGAGAATAAAACATATGCAAAGGAAGCTTTGCGCGGGCTACTTCAAACAGACGGCTCAATCTACCAAGACCGCAATTATCCAATGGTTAATTTTGTAAATACAGCGTCAGCCTTACGTAACGATGTCTTCACTATGATACAGAGTCTCGGATACCGCCCGAATATGCAACGACTCAAGCAAAAAAATGGAAAAATAAAACACACTATAAGAGTTTCAAAAAATGTAAAAGAATTTATCCAAGAAATAGATCTCTGGAAAAAATAGTAAAAGGAGCTCATATATCAACGAGCGATGGTGAGCAAAAATATTTGTGACCAAGTCTCCCCTCCAGCACATTGGAAAATATTCCTTCTTGTGGTATGTTAATTTGGGTTTCTTATTGAGGATTAAGAATGAGCATAGACCAAATCATCACAGCCATCCAAGCGCAACTGCGGCGGGCTACTGACGGAAGTTTTATCGTGCGCCATGGAATACCTAATCCTGTTGTCACGATAATACCGTCACAACGAGAGTGTCATCTGGTCCGCATACGACCAGATGACTTAAGGTCAATCGTTGTTCTCATGAACGGCAAAATTGCTCGGTTTTATCCCGAGCAGGTTAGAATTCGGGGGCTAGGCACCCCCGCAAAAACAACGACATGACTCGTTGTCATAACTGCAAAAACGGGACCCCATGGTCCCGTTTTTTTTCTAAACCAAGACAGTACTTTTGCGTAGATATCAAGAGACTTTGTTTGCTTGTGCGTGTAGTATTGTACTGCGGCGTACCATTTCCATACCGGATGGCCTATTTTCCACCGCCGTGCGTATCATAACGAACAGTAAAATAACGATATGGTTAAGAGGTATGGAAGTCAGACTTCCATAGTGGACGGACAGGTCAGACCTGTCTTTAGATACCGTTCTGATCCTAGATGCAAGAGGTGGAAGTTTGACTTCCACCTGACTTCCACCGCTACGCTCACAACAACATATCTAAAACACGGCGCCAAAGGTCATACTGGCTTGCCCTGGGATTGGTGCGGGGTTAAGAAAAATATAGTCGCTTACGTTCATTATTTTCTAAATCTTCCCCACCAAATCAAGTCCGGGTTTGAGCGGCTCATCGCCCGGCTTCCAACTTGCAGGACAGACATTTCCACCGTGCTCTGCGACAAATTGCGCCGCTTGGAGTTTGCGCACCAATTCTCCCGCGCTTCTACCGATATCGTTACTGTTAACTTCCATTGAAACGATTTTCCCTTCCGGGTTCACCACGAATGTTGCGCGGAGAGATACTCCTTCATCATCAATGTTTACGCCGAGCGCTGTGCACAACTTTCCTGTCGGATCCGAAATCATCGGATACTGCACCTTCCCCACCGCCTCCGAAACATCGTGCCAGGCTTTGTGTACATACACGGTATCGCGACTTACCGAAAGCACTTCTGTATTAAGTTTTTTGAACTCTTCATAATGCTCCGCCATTTCTTCAAGCTCTGTCGGACACACGAACGTAAAATCTTTCGGATAGAAGAAAAGAATAAGCCATTTTCCGTGATAATCGGAAAGTTTGATATCTTTTATTTTTTCGTTCTGATACGCCTCAAATTCCATGTCCGGCAATTCTTTGCCTATGAGGGGCATCTTCATGGTATCGTTGGCACAAGCACACTCGCCGCACCCGCCTTCTCCGCGTGTCATATTCTCATCTTTGCAACAACTCATAATTTTATTCATGTTTACCCCGTTAGAACCATCACTCATCACAAGTCATTGAGACGGGTGTGTTTGCGTGTCATAGTATATATTAATGACGCACGTGTGTGGTAGGTTTCTAATGGGGTTACTGATAACTTCCGGATTATAACATGAAAAATACTGCTAAACAAAAAATCATCGTGATTGTCGGCCCCACCGCATCTGGTAAAAGCGACTTGGCGGTTTTGCTTGCACAAAAGTTTAATGGCGAGGTCGTTTCCGCCGATTCACGACAGGTATACAAAGGGCTTGATATCGGCACAGGAAAAATCACGCGCCGTGAGATGCGCGGCATTCCCCACCATTTGCTTGACGTTGCGTCACCGAAACGAACATACACGGCATCGCACTTTGCGCGCGATGGACGGCGTGCTATTAAAAAAATCGGCGTGCGGGGGCGCATACCAATCGTGGTCGGCGGAACCGGTTTTTATATCCGCGCGCTTGTGGACGATATTTCAATTCCGGAAGTACCTCCGAACATGAAACTGCGCACAGAACTTGAAAAGAAAAATGTGAGAGAATTATATCGCATGCTTTTTCGCCTTGACCGCGCTCGCGCAAAAACGATTGAACGCAAGAATCCCCGCCGCCTCATCCGCGCAATCGAAATCGCGAAAGCACTTGGTAAAGTACCGCCCCTTACACACGGAGCATATGCCTACAAGGCACTCTGGATCGGTATACAAACAGACGACAAAATACTCAAGCAAAAAATCCGTATGCGCCTATTCGCGCGAATAAGGGCGGGGATGATTGCTGAAGCGAGACGTCTTCATTCTGGCGGACTCTCGTGGAAACGTATGGAATCCTTAGGACTTGAATATCGCTTCCTCGCGCAACTTCTCCAAAAGAAAATCACGCGTCAGGAATTTGAAGAAAAACTCTCCG
>JBBUEZ010000004.1:37675-44789 GCA_038056715.1 Patescibacteria group bacterium | reverse complement strand
AAAACTGAATATCGTCCATAATTAAAACGTCGTACGCGCGATACTTTTCTTTAAAGGCATGCGCGGCGTTGTTTTGGACTGAAGTGATATAGTCCACAGAGAACTTTTCCGAAGTTACATAATGAATACGCGCGTCACGGGACCGCTCTTTTATCTGATTTCCGATAGCCTGTATTAAATGCGTCTTTCCCAACCCAGTCCCGCCGTAAATAAAAAGCGGGTTATATGCGGCGCCCGGACTTTTCAACACCGCTTGCGCCGCCGCGTGCGCCAACTCATTAAACGGACCAATGACAAATGCGGAGAATGTATATCGCGGATTCAAATTGTCGCGCTTGTCTATATACAAATCCGAAAGAGGGAGTTCGTCTGTCGGGGTAAATACAACTCGCTTGGGAGCCTCTTCTTTCACCTCTCCTTTAGAGATGATGTATTCAAGATTGCGTACGCCGCCGGCAAGATCGCGCAAAGACCGCAAAATGACTTTATGATATTTATTAAAAAGCCAGTCCTTCGCAAACTCGTTTGGAATGCCGACAAATACAGTTCCCCCTTCTTGTTTTACAATATATGTATTACGAAACCACGTGCTGAAGTTTGCTTTGGAGACAATGAGCTCCACCTCATGCAGTACACTATCCCAAAGTTGTTTGTTGTCCATAAAATTATGTTGCGGGTGCGGAGAGTATTATACGTTCAGAAAAAGGAGGGGGGAAGTTCCCACAACTGGATTATTGTGTTGATAAACTGTGGATAATCTCCCATGCCTTTCGTTATATTATTTTTTGGCATACCTAGATTATTAGGAGCGGCTATTCATCCCCGTCTTCTTGCGGCGGGGATGAATAGCCGCATAATACATTGTTGCGCCCGGCGGGGCGCTCCTTTCCAACAAAGTTTTCTCGGCGCCTCGCCTCATACCCCGCCTAAGTACTCCGAGGGAATGGCTTGCCGCGGGGATAGGACGAGGCAAATTTTATTACCTATTCCCCCGCATTAGACAAACAGTAACGGCCGTTACTGTTTGTCTAAAATGTGGAAACTTCTCATACTCGTGAACTGTTGAGATGGTTGTATACGTCATGTTACAGTAAGCACTGGTTGACTTTTTATATTTTTTTGGTACACTGCGCAGATGTCAAAAACATACCAACCAAAACGGCGCAAAAGAAAGAAAGCGCACGGTTTTCTTGTGCGACAAAAAACGGCCGCAGGGCGAAATACCGTCCGCCAAAGGAGACGAAAAGGGCGGAAAAAACTCTCCGTATAATGCTCCCACAAAAAAGAAGGATTTCTAAAGCCGAATTCCAAAGCCACGCGCGCTCCGGCGCGCGGAGAAATGGGAAATATTTTTCCATAACAATCGTTTTTGGGAAAGCGGGAACGCCGACGAAATGCGCGGTTGTGGTTTCAGGAAAGATTTCCAAAAAAGCGGTCGTGCGGAATAAGGTGAAACGCCGCGCATACGAAGCGCTTGCGCAGCACACCCCTAAAATAAAAAAGGGGCTCCTCGCGGTCTTTTACGCGCGGCCGGAGGCAAAGGGCGCCACATTCCGAGAAATAGCGGATGATATAAAAAACACCATGAAAACCGCCGGTATGTTTTTTTAATATGAAGAAGGCGAACATCTTTTCCATTACATCGAGCGAGGAGCGTGCGGGAGCGCACTCGCTCACACAACGCTCGAGTAATAGTGTCGCAAAGGGTTTAATACTCTTTATTCGCGCGTATCAAAAAACAATTTCCCCAGACAAGGGAATATTTTTATCATGGAGAGGAAAGTCCGCGTGCCGGTTTTATCCGTCATGCTCCGACTACGCGATTCGCGCGATTGAAAAGCATGGAATTGCCCGCGGCATTTTCGTTGCGGCAAAGAGAATCGCGCGCTGCACGCCGCGCCGCGGGGCGGAAGTGGACGAGCCATAAGGAGACACAGTAACAGAGAACTACTGAACCAAGAACCCACAACCAAGAACAGGGGGGCTTTTTGTGTGCGGAGTTTCTGGTTCTCGGTTCTCCGTCATTAGTTATGGGTTCTCGGTTCTTGGTTTATTGGAAGCGGCCAGAATACCCCGTCTTCTTGCGGCAGGGATGAATGGCCGCATAATGAATTGTGCGCCCGGTGGGGCGCGCCTTGCCAACAAAGTTTTCCCGGTGCCCCGCCTCATACCCCGCCCTAGTACTCCGAGGGAACCGCTTGCGGCGGGGATAGGACGGGGCAAATTTTATCATCAATTTGCCTTTCCCTCTCTCGGTCTATACAATATCCAAATGGAAGCGCTAAAGGTCATATTTTACGAGCCGTTGTATAACGGTCTTATTTTTTTAGTGTCGGTCATACCCGGGGCTGATCTCGGCGTCGCGGTCATTTTTTTGACTCTTTTAGTGAAGTGTATTTTGTTCCCCGTTTCGCATAAAAGCAGCCGAGCGCAGGCCGGCATGAAAGCGATAGAGCCGGAAGTAAAAGCGCTTCAAGAAAAACATAAAAACAACAAGGAAGAACTTGCGAAAAAAACAATGGAGCTCTACCGCACGCGAGGCGTAAATCCGTTTTCCGGCTGCCTGCCCATACTTATTCAATTTCCTGTCATTATCGCGCTCTACTTTGTATTTTATAAAGGGCTTGCCGTTTCCCCGGAACTCGCGGCAACATTCCCGTCTCTCGCCGGGCACATAAACGGCGCACTGCTTGATAAAAGCGCATTATATTCTTTTGTGCACATGCCCGAATATGTAAAAACAAACTTCCTCGGTTTTATTGATATGACAGGCAAAAGCATGCTGCTTGCCGTATTGGCGGGAGCATCGCAGTATTTCCAAATGAAACGCGCGTTTCCCGACACCGGCGGATTTCCAAAGAGGACCGGGTCGTGGAAGGATGATTTCGGAAGCAGTATGGCATTTCAGATGCGCTACATCATGCCCGTGATGGTCCTTGTGTTCGCCTACACGATTTCCGCCGCGGTTGCGCTGTATTGGTCTGTAAGTAATATATTCACGCTGGCGCAGGAGGAAATCATCCGCAAGAAAATCGCCGCAGAAGCAAAAAAGCCATGAAAAAGAACATATCGGAAACAATCGCCGAACTATTGACGCACATGGGGGTCTCATCTCCCGTTGTTTCCATGGAAAAGGACGATTTTGGCACGGTGTATATGGTTGAAACCCCGGATAGCCGCATGGTAATCGGAAACCGCGGCGAAACACTGCTTGCATTGAACCACATTGTTAAACGGATTACGGGGAAAAAAGAAGGAATGCCTGCCGCACAGGCAGAAGCAAACGAAGAAAATTTTTCAATTGACGTGCAGTGTTATCAAAAAGAGAAAAATGTAGAACTGCGCGCCCGCGCGCACCTGTATGCAACACGCGCGAAGACATTTCAGTCGGACGTGGAAATGGACCCCATGAGCTCCTACGAACGAATGGTCGTACATGCCGCGCTCGCGGGAAGTCCCGGAATCAAGACGGAGTCGTCCGGATACGGGCGCGAGAGAAGAGTTGTTGTCAGATACATACAAGGCGCCGAAACTCCCTAGCGGCGCGCTCCCCATATGCTAATCCCCCGAGAGTGTCAGATTAAGAACCCAGAGCGACGCATCATTTTTATTCGTGAAAAAAAGAAGCCGCTCGTCCGACGAGAGCGTGAGATACGTTGCGTCAATGCCGTCTGCGCGCGCAATGTAATACGCCCGTCCGGTTTTCGCGTCCATTTCCCAAATATCGTCTGAAAAAGACACAGCGCCCTGATACCAACTGTCCGGATATGTCCCCGAAGGAACGGAAGATGGCACCGCGCAGAAAAAGCTCCGTTTGTTTTTCCTCCACGCGCATTTCTCGGGGAGCGTTTCCATCGTCGTTTCTCTGAATATGTTATTTTCTCTGTCCAAAACCCAGAGACCCATTGTGCCGCCGACCGCTCTCCCGACAAGCGAAAAAGACGCGTCTGCATTTGGAAGAGCGGTAAGCCCGGGAATGTTTCCCGCCACCCGCTCTAGCCCCGCATTTCCCGTAGCGGCAACGGTGTATAAGTATCCCGGAACACCCGATGAGGGTTTTGTGAAGACGGCGATTTTCGCGTCGGAATGCCACACAGAAAGCCATTCCGAGAGAGGAAACGAAAATACCTGCGTTCGGCGCGTGGTGTTCCCAAGCGGCGCCACAAACCCCTCTCCGCCGGCAGCGGTCTCCTGCATATAAAACACGTCATTTTTTATCGGGGAAAGCGCGACGGAAAAAATATTTCTCGGGAGAAATTTTCCGGTAAGCGGTCCGCCGCCCATTGTTGCGGTTCTCGGCACTGCCCCCACAAAGGTTTCTATCTGTTCATTGCTGCCGTCAAGATACCTGGCGACGACGAAGCTCGCATCCTGCGAAAAGAGCGCTTCGCGCACGCGCGGGATTGTTGTTTTTGTGATGCGGGTCGTCTTGATTTGCGCGGTCTCAACATTGTAAATATGCCCGGTTGCACGCTCCATATAGCGAACAATGATATTGTTTTTTGGGCTTTTTTTGAGCACTGTCATCCCGGCAATCGGCGTTTTCACGAGAGCGTAGAGCCGAGGAATCTGTTTTCCGTCAGGATTTCCCAATGTATACACCTCTTGAAAGAGAAGTGATCCGTCGCTCTCCCGAAACACAAATTCCGGAGACGTTTCCTCATCCTCGGTCGTGGTGGAAATGAAGAAGGCGTCGTCCGATGGCGCATCAGCGATTTCCTCCGGAGACACGTCAAAAACATTCTGCCCGCTCCCTCCCTCGCTGAATTCCCCGCTATACGCGGAATCCCCCGTTTCTTTCTCCGGCGATTTTTCACGAGCCGCAAAAAACGAAGACACAAAATCAAGGAAACCGATACGCTGTTCGCTCCCCCTTTTTTCCTTGCTGAAAAAAAGAAAAGCAAAAAATCCAGCGCCGGCAAGAACGGCCACAACAAGAGAGACAATAAGAATTTTTTTTGTATTGCGAGACATATGCGGTAAAACGATTTTGTTATGCCGGCATTATTTATATCTGTTTTTCGGAAACACCACATGCCAATGGTCCCCCGTTGAATTTCCGACGCCTTTAGGCTCATAGAGGTAGCGCGTGCCGTCTTTTGTCTCATATTCTTTCCCGTCTTTTTTCACGCCCTGTTTCGCGAGATATCCGTCAAGTCCCGGATCTTTTCTCAAATCCACCACAGCCTGCCCTTCTCCGTGCTGGGTTCCATTTTTCAATCCCTCCGCCGTTGTTCCCTCATGCGTTTCGCTTCCGCCGCTTACAAAAACATTGCACTTTACATCCTTGGCAGAACACGCTTCTTTTATGGCGGTAACCCCATCAACCGCTTCGTCGGGAAGATTATATCCGTTGCAGTCAATCGCGGTGCCGTAATCGCAAAGCGGCTTTGAGCCGATTCCTTTTTCGTCCCATTGTCCTTTAATTTCTTCCGCGCGCGCGGCTTCCTCCGCTGAAGGCGCGAGATCTCCGGGCGAAGCAGGAAGCGCGAGCTCAAACTGGGCGGCGCGGGGATTTATGGTGTTTAAAATAAGATATGAACCGAGCGCGAGCAAAAGTCCGATGAGCGCCATTGTGATGCGGGTTTTCGCCGCTTCTTTCAAATTGGGGTTTGCCGCGGAGGCAATATACTCAACGCCGCCTATCGCGATCATAATAACCGCAAGAAGTCCCGCGATTCCGACTCCAATTTGATAGAGAAGCACATAATAAGCGGCAGGGTCTCCGGAAATGATTTTTATACCCCCGATCGGCTCCAGAAGTTCGTACGATCCAGACCCGGTTGTTTTTACTGATGCCGGACTGCCAGTTGTGCCGCTTGGTGTTGATGCCGGACTCGGCGCGCTTTCTTCATCGGAACCAACCGCGCTTTTGCTGGAATAGTCGCTGGCGCAGCCGGCGTATCCCGTCGGTTTACCTTGCCCATATTGGCTGGCGGTACAGCCGGAACCCGGAGGCGGGGCTTCCGGATCGTCGGTGCTGCAATAATATCCGCTGCCCAAAACGCCCGCCTTCGTACATTTCCATGTGGCGGCGATTGAAACCAACGGAGTAAGCAAAATAAAAAAGGCCAAAGAGATAACCGATGCAAGGCGAACGCACGAAAAAAAGAAATTGTACCGCGACGTTTTCATATATTTCCAAAAAGCGCGTTATTGACAACCGTCTCCCCGACCCAGGAGGCGGTAAAACTTTTTTCGGCCTCTTGCAGGATTTTTGCGACGTTCCGCACAGAAAGCGCGATGGAAAATTGTTCGCTCCCTTTGCCTGACGAAACGCTGAAAACTCCTTTTTTGCCTCCTCTTGCGGCCGCGCCATTCTGTTCCCACAGATACGAAAGATTCTTCGCGCTCCGCGTTTCCGCGGAAAAGAAATACGGCTCGGCGACAAAAATCGCATCCTTGTTTTTCATGGCAAAGCCGTCTTCCATCGCGCGTTCGTATATGATTCCTTGGAGCGGCCCTTCTTCGTAGATATGAATGAAGGGGTCGGCGGTTACGAGCGCCAATGTATTTTCTCCGGAGACTGTTTTATCAAAAGAAGATATCTCTATGCCGATCTCCGGGCTATCATCAACCACGGAAGGCGTGAACAAGAGCGTGTTGCGTCCGTATCCGGATTGGGAATTAAACGGACCGAATTGCCCGTCTTTTTTCCATTTGTACACGAACGATCCGGGATCCGCCTCGTTTTCCTTTGACGGCGATAGGTATGGAAGCGCAATGATTCGCACGGCAGATTGCAGGCCTGGCAGCGCCCTCCCTTTGTAAAATGGCGGCGTGTACGAATCAACCGCTTCCCACAAAAGATCAACCGCAACAGGAACGAATGAAACGGACCCCGTAACGATGCCGAACCGATTGTCCTCAACCACGACCTCAATCGTAGTGCGTTTCCCCACATCGCCAGCGGAGAAAAAAAACATTTTTCTTCCTTTGCCGAAAAAAACTCTATTGTCGTTTAAATACCACGTTATCGTGGCGCGATCAAGATCAATGGAGAAACTTTTTATTTCCGCAACGATCCGCTCCTGCGGCGCGGGGTTTCGGGGAGTGATTTCAAGAGAAAAACTAGGGGTATATCTTCCTCCCCCGCCTCCTCCGGATGTCTGCG
>JBBUEZ010000004.1:0-37575 GCA_038056715.1 Patescibacteria group bacterium | reverse complement strand
GAGGTGGCGTGCCTGTCTGCGGAGGTGGCGTGCCTGTCTGCGGAGGTGGCGTGCCTGTCTGCGGAGGTGGCGTGCCACCGATTGCCGAGGGCACAATCCCGAACTGTGCATAGAGACTCGGGTCAAACACGCAAAAATTCACATTAGGGTCCTCGGTCAATCTGCAATAGCCGCCCTCATACGGAAACCACTGCGCGGATGTAATTGACGGAATAAGAGCGCTTCCCAAGAAAAAAATTCCGGCTAAAAAGATGGGTACATGCGAAGAATGCTTCATTGTTTGTATTATAACTCACGCAAAGCCCTCATGCATTACCGGCAAGTGCGCTCTTCCGCAAATCCTCTTTCGCGCGCTTGATAGCAAGCACTTGGGACGGATCGGATGTAATAATCTGCTGTTCCGTATATGAAGCCATCACCTTGATAGAAACATGTTTTTGGCCGGCGAAGAAAATGCCCTCCCCCACTCCGGATTCCAGGAGCAAGAACCGCTCCTCATCCGTGAGCGCGAATGTCTTCTGAACGAGATCCACGATTGTCGGCGACTGCTTCAAGAGAATCTGAATGGACGAGTTGGTGATAATGGGCACGCCGTAATCGGATTTGAGAAAATCGCCGACATCCTGCGTAACCGTGCAGAGGCCCAAATAATATTTTCGTCCCCGTTTCGCCAAAGAAAAAAGAAACGACGCCGTGTCCTCGGATTTCATCATCCACCACGCCTCATCCACGACCAAGAGGCGCTTGCGGATATTTTTTCTGATTGCATTCCAGATGAAGTGCGTCACGATATACATTGCCGTTGATTTTAATTCGTCCTGCATGTCGCGCACGGAGAACACGACGAATTTTTTGTTAATGTCCACGTTCGTCGGCTGGTTGATGAAACCGGTCCACGTTCCTTTCGTGTATTTTGCAAGACGCGCAACGAGCGAATCGCTTCCCTCCATGCTCCGCAGCACCAGCTCAAAGTCGGACATAAGGGGCGGAGTCGCGGCGGAAAAATCAGACCCTTCGCCAATGTCTTTCAAGGCGTATGTTTCGGTGATGGCGCGGTCAACGAGCGAATCTTCCTCCGGCGAGAGGCCGCCTAGCATAAGCCGAAACAGGCCGACCAGCGTAATGATATTTGAACGCAAGACATCGGCGGGCGACTCATCTTCGCGCGGGACCGGCAGGTCAAACGGGTTGATGTGGTGGTCGGAGGTAAGCGAAATGTTGAAATACCTCCCTCCGGTTGCTTCCGCCAAGAATTCGTACTCGCGTTCGGGGTCTATGACAATCACATCAATGTCAAACATAAGAGAGCGTAGTATTTCCAGCTTCGTCGCAAATGATTTGCCAGAACCCGACTTTGCGAAAATCACGGAATTGTAGTTCTCCATGCTGAATCGGTCAAAAAGAATCAAGCTTGAGTTGTGGCGATTGATACCGTAGAGAATGCCTTTGTCCGAGGTGAGGTCAAACGACACGAACGGGAACACGCTGGAGAGAGGGCTTGAATTCATTTTTGAGTGCACGCCCAAAAGGTCGGTTGCCATCGGCACGACGCTCTTATACCCTTCTTCCTGCTGAAACAAAGACGGGCGGACATAAATGAGCCGTGATTCCAGAAATGATTTTATTTCTGATTCCGCGCGGGCGAGTTCGGTCTCGTCGTTTGCATAAATCGTGATATAAATCCCCACGTCAAAAAGCCGCTCCTGCGCTTGCTGGAGTTTATCCCGCAACTCCTCAATGTTCTGGTATGCGCTGTCAAGCACCGGATCCCGCACGAGCCCCTTCTTCTGCCGCGCAGAGATCTGGCTTTGCACTTCCGCGACTTTTTTCTGGAAATCGCGGAGTATTTTCCCCGTATCTATCGGATGAATGTAGATAGCGACATCAAACACGCGGTCAAGGTTGATGATGGGGGAAAACCAATTGTCCGAAAGAGAGCGGGGAAACGACATGATGAAGAATGTGCGCGCAATCTTATCGCCCAAGTGAATTGATTGCGGGCGTATTTCAAGCGCAGACGGAGCGATGATATCTTTCAATTCAAGGGCGGCCGCCTCATATATTTCTTTGGGGAGTATCGGCATCGCCTCCGCGCGCTCCTCTTTCTTTTTTCCGAACATGTGCATGAGCGTGTTCATGGTTGTTTCGGCGCGAGCGGCTTTTCCTGCTCGCCCGGGTTAAACATGCGATACAAAAGCTCAATGACTTCCTCGGTCCCCAACCCCTCTGTTCGGACGCCGCAGCGCGCAAGCCCTTGCTGCACGACATACGCGCGCTGATCCAACTGCGTTTTTTCTTCCTCAAAATCTTCCAGGCGCTCTCGAGCCGGCATTTTTCTCTTTGAAAAAAACGGGAAACCGCCGCCGCGAAGAGTAGATTTCGCCGAGGCATACGGCACCACGACAAAAAAGTTTTTTGTCATGATATTCGTCATTTCCATGAATTCTTGTATGAAATTGATGTACTCGCGGGTTTGTATTTTCAAGAGGTCGTTTAGTTGCTCCCGCTCCCGTTCTTCCAGAATTGCGAGGTATGGTCTGATATCGTACCTTCGCGATTGTATGAATATCTGCACCGAGAAATCTATGGAATTGAGAAATGTTTGGAATTGATAAATGATGGATTCCTGCTCGGGCGCGGATTTGAGCGCGAAATTAAGGGACGACGCCATAAGAATGCGGCGTATAGATCCGTCTTTTAAGATAAGAACTCCATCGCGCACCTCTTTGACGGGAACAAAATCTTGAGATGATTTGCTTGCAACCATAGAAGCATTGTACAACAGATTGGTTAATCAGTGAATCGGTTAATTAGTTTCATATTCCTTTTCCGACTTATTAACCGGTTAACCGATTCACCCGTTAACTTTCTCTACCGCACATTCTTATGCACGTCCAAACCCCACGCGAGGTCTTTTAACTTGCTGTCGGAGAGGCGGGGAACAGAGAGAGCGCTTTCCGCCGCCTTTTCTGGAGGCGCATCTTTTTTTTCAGAAGACGCCTCTTTTCTTTTCCACACATACAGGCGATTGCTTAATGTAAAACGGATTGCGGATTCCAGTACAGCCACGAACGGCTTTCCGTGCACTTTGTAAAATGCGAGGGCAAGCGAAAGAACGGCGATCGGGATGACAAACAGAACGGAGAAAGGAAAAGGAATGAGCGTGTAGAAAATAAAAGAAAGTCCCGCGCCGCCGGCAAGATACGCGAACTGCTTGAACGTCAACGGTCCGAAAATTTTGTCTTCTATCTCTATGAATTGTGGGACTTCAAATTGCATGATTCTAGGTTAGTAACTGGTAACTGGTGACTAGTAACTGGTAGATGGTTACTCATTCAGTTTATCATTTGTTGACATGATAAAGACATGTAATCTTCTGCATAAAGTAACATATTGTGAGAGTAATTGTGAGAGTAACTCTTCAGTAGACTCCCCTTTAAGATAACCCAATCCGCGTGAAAGAAGAAGAAAATTCTGTGTTTCGTATAAACCCACGCGCAGTGTAGTAAAATCTAACCTTGTCTTTAAAGTGGAATTTGCCGAAACCTTCCGCACTGTTTGCCGATACGGACGAAAACGCTCTTCGCAGTTGGCCCGTGATACCAAACTTTTCCTCGGGAGGAAACTTTTTTGTTACCTCATATATCCGAATACTTAGATCATGTGATTCTTCCCATACAGTGAGATCGTAAAAGTTTTTAATCATGTTTTACCAGTACCCAGTTACCGGTTGCCAGTTACCAGTTACTATTTAGTTAACTCCCTGTATGGATCTATTTTTGTCGCTGGCGCCGATTGCGCCGCCGTTTGGTTACCGTTCTTTACCTCCTTTGCAGGCGCCGTAAACGGCTTCGCGAGTTTTTGCTCCACAAGCGAAGGGCCGACTGGCAACTGTTTGGCAGGATAACTTGCTGACGGGGGAATGGGGCGACTTGATTGTTCAGTAATGGGTTCTTTTTTCGGAATTTTTTCTCCCCCACCAGTTACCAGTTGCTGATTACCCGTTACTTCTTGCCCCCCCTCCTTTGCATCATCCGAGAACGGCGTCATATTCGTCGCAAGCATGTCCTCCGGCGCTTGGGGTGTCGCTCTCTTTTCATGAAGCGTCATGAGAGACGCGCGAATCGGAAGAAATATTTTATCATTCAGGTCTTGGACAATTGCATTTGCGATATTGGAAGGCACTCCGAGCGACTCTTCCATCCGCGAGGAGAAACCGTCCAAACGCGTTTCCCCCAGCATAAGAAGCGCCGTCTCTTCCGCGAGAACGCCCGTCTGATCAATATGCAGCCCTCGATTTTTTCCGATCTCGCCGACCACGTCTAAAATCGCATTTGATGTAATTGCGTTTTGAATATCTTTCGGAAGAGAAAGAAATTGCTCCTCCAGTTTCTCGGACGTAAGATGGCGGTCAATCATGTTGTGATGGTTTTATTATGGTCTTATGGTCCCTTACTTCCCGCTCCGCCGCTTCCCGCCGCGCCGCCGGTTTTCACTTCTTTTTCAGGCACGGAGAATCCTAATTGCGACAGCTTATTTTCATACTCGGCCAACTGTTCTTTTACGCTGACTTCGTTCTTAACAAGATCTGCGACTCCGCCGGGGTTGCTTTGCGCCGCTCTGTTAATGTCCTTATCAAGTTGAACCATCTTATTTTTGAGGTCTTTTATCGCTCTTGTAAGCACTCCGGCGTGCTCTCCGGCAGCAGAAGGATTTACCGTTGTCATCAATTTACCGAATACACCATCGTATTTTGCAGTGCCTGTAGCGATGTATTTTTTCAATCTGTCTTTTCCTCCCTTTCCGCTTGCCAGCCAATCGGCATAATTAGCTTCAGTTCTCGCTTTTCTTCCGGTAATTCCGGCCCATCCGCCTTCCACACGTTTCCCAAAGGGCTCGGTTGCGCCGAATGATGCTTTTGAAACTCCCTCTACCCCTCTTCGTATCAAATTTTTACGGACAAATTGTCCTATTCGCGACCCCTTCTCTTTCTCTACGAACCCCTTAAACCAATTTGCCCCCAATGTCCGCGTGGCGAGCCCCCCCGCGCCAAGCATAAGCGCTCCGCCGGCAAGCCCAGCGATTTTCTTCCCGATGCCGAGCGCGTGCCCGCCCATTTCATCGCACCACTTGAGCGTCGTGTCTTTCGCCACCTTCAAAAGCACGAGGAGCATGCTGTAATAGAGCATGGAAAGAATAAGGAAGTAGATAACATTTGTCGCTTTTGACGGGTCGGCAAAAGTTGTCGTTATCAAAACGCTTCCCACGAATCGGCTTATAATAAACAGAAAGAAGAGAAAAATGGCGACACAAAACGACTTTTTGAAAATTTCTTCCCACCACTGGCGGGCATAGTTGCTCGTGGACGGCAATACGCTTGCCGCAAACGCAAGCGGAGAGAATATAATAAGTATCCACAATGCGACAACGCGCGTCAAAAACGACAGCCCGATGCTGAAGAACGCCCATCCCGCAACGAAAAAGAAAATAGAAACCCCTATGTAAAATATAATGAGCGTCCCCGGACTGGAAACCGCCAGCGCTTTTGTTATTTTCTCTGAAAATGCGGACTGCGGTTTTACGGCGCTAATCAATTTGCCCGAAATTCCGCGCGCTTCAAACCCGAATGCTTCTTTTCCCCCGTCTTTCGCTTTAAAAACACTTTTTATCTCAACCGCAGACACTCCTTTCACATTGGTATTTGTGCCGACGGCCTCGATATTTTTATAAAAGAAAAATGCGGTGATATTTCCGGCGTCAATAATGGCGCGCGAGATGAAGAAGCTGAAATTGATGACGACGGCGAGAATAATCAATTTCGCGAGCATGTTTTTCGCATTGTACTGCTCCACCTGGAGAATGGTCGCGATGGAAATCGCAAGAAGCGCGAAAATGAAGAGCATGTTCGCCATGTCGCGCACCGCCGCCCATGTATCTCTCACGAACGGCTGGTCTATCACCTTGGGACTCAATGTAAATGCCGCCATGATGTCAAAAAACCATCCCGCAAACCCTATAAAATATTCGGCGGGTTTGAAGAAAACATAGTAAATAACACTTCCGACACAGCCTCCTAAGTTGGAAAACCCGCAAATAAAAGGGCTTCCTTCATCGGGTCCTCCTCCAATAGGTTTTTGCTTAACACCAGCAACGGTATAATTACTAACCGGATCCGGATTATTGCCAGCAGCTTCCGTCACATGCCGTTGTTCGCAAAGACTCTTCGCAAAGCTTGTGTCTGTGTCTTCTAATCCATCACAGTCATAGGCATATGTTTTTGATACCGCAAACCTTTTTTCTCCGAAAAAAGAAACAGAAAAAGGCCCAAGCGCCGCAACAAAAATAACGAAAACAACCAAAGTCTGTTTCAAAAAAGCGAGAAATAGTGTTGTAGAAGAGAGCGTCATGGAATCGTACACTTGATTATATAGTATCGCGCTTCATTTCTCATCCGGTCTCGTCCGTATTCGCATAATTCGCGAACTGTTGTTTTCATGCATATCGCAAACATTGGCTGATTACGGCAGTGCGGGCGCGATTCCTCGGCAAAGCGCGAGACTCGCCCGCACCTCCGCGAGCGTGTTTTTCTGGTCGGCGAGGTCTTTCTTTGCCGCATCGGCGAGCGCCGAGTCTCCGAGCACCGGGAAAAGCAGAGAAAGTTTGCCGATTGCGTCTGTAATTTCTGCGAGGTCCAGCGCCGTAGGGCTCTCTTTCTCCGCTTTTTGCTCCATCGCGGCAAACTCTCCGGCGTATGTGTCAAACAACACTATCTCCTGCTCGTATTGTTTTTTCGTCTGGTCGGCGGCAAGTTTAATATCGTTGATGTTTTTTATCTCTTGGTCGTACTTCTCCGGGTCGCTGCTGTAGCAGGTATATGTTTCATCCACCGCGCTCATCGTTTCATTGAGTACGACGATTGATTCTTTGCGCGTATTGTAATACTCGGTTTTGTTTTTCTTCATGTTCTCCACCTTATCCTTAAACGTTCCGGTGCCGTCGTCTGCGGAAGTCCAATCGCTTCCGCTGTTTCCTGAATCGCCATTTCCTCCGGAGAGCGAACTAAATCCGTGGGATATCATTTGATTAATAAGCGCATTGAAAATCGCCACAAGCGCTTCGTTTATCTCGTCGGCCGCAATAAGGTCGTTTACGGGAATATTGTTCGCGTTTATGCCCAATTCCGCGATGAACTTTCCGGGCGTAACGGCTTCCGCCTTCGCGCACCCGCGAATACCCCCGTCGCTTTTGAAAGAGCTGAGCTCGTATGCCGCTGCCGCGCCCGCGTTGTCCTCATTGTCCGCCGCCGCTTGTTGCGCGGCGACGTAGTCAGGGTCGTATTTTCTGCATTTTTTTATGGAGAGAAATCCTTGTCCCTGCGCCAATTCATCGCGCTTTCTTTCTTTATCCGCACCAATCTTTCGCGCCTGTTCCGCGCTTGCGCGATACGCGGTATCGTAGAAATTGTTTTCTTCTTGCAGAATGGTGAACCACCCGGTCCATCCGCCGTTCTGAAAATCGCTCACAAACGAGCGGATATTGTCCAAGACTTTAAGTGCGGTGCATTGATACGGTTCGCCGAAGCGGGTTCCTTTGAGCACTAGCACAATCTGCGGACGGAACATGTCGCAGAGCTGGGGATTTACTTTTGCGATAATTTCTCCGGTGATTTGATTTGCCGTATTCAAGAAAAACGCCTGCGGATTGGCGAGAAACGACGGGTCGCCCTCAAACCCGCTGTTGATCCAATTCACGATACTTTTCGTAATCTCAGCGAGAAGCCTTCTTACCGCAATACGCGCAAGACCGTCTAAGATCGCTTCCTTTACCGCATTGATCCCTATTTCGGATGTGGGGACGGAAATCACCGCAGTCGCCGCCGCTACAACTGCCTCGGCCTGTGCAGATGCGCGGGGGAATAACGCGCCCGCGGCAAAAGAGACTGCAAAAGAGACCATGAGGACGGCGCTGAAAAATTTCTGAATAATGGTATTGCTCATACGGTACGGATTAAATACCCAGTGTGTAGCCGCTCTCGCCTTTTTCAAATATGATGCCGCGAGAAGTGAGAAACGCGCGCAGGTCAAGAAGCGATTTTGAGAGCAACGAAAGATTTTTTTTATATTCTCCGATGCCGACAATGCCTGCCGCAGGGTCATCAATGAGTTTTTGCATGGTTCGCAAAGCGCTGGAAAACCCGGCGATCGCGTTCACAATCGGAAGATGAAGCGAAGCGGCAGTAGAGGGGACGGGGATGGACGCGAGGCCTTTCGCCGCGTGCGCATATGCCTCCGCGATCTCACCTAACTGTTTTATTTCTTCCCGATCTTCTCTTTGGAGCGCGGACTGCGCTATTTCAAGATCACGCGCGCCGACCGCGTAAATTTTTGAAATGGCGGCCCCGACCGTGTTTCCGTATTTTTTTAATGATGCCGCCGAATTGTCGCTTGTTGTCGCAATCTGGCTTTTAGTATACACCGCTTTCTGATCGGATTGATATGCGGTGAAAAGGTCATTCAATATCTTTTGTGTTTCCTCGGTTTGGTTTATGCTCTGCCCGCTCTGTTTCGCCGCGATGAATGTGCCGAATAATTGCCGTGTCAATTGGTCCGTATATGTGCCACCCGAGGATTCTCCAAGCGCGCTCGTTCCTTTCAATATGTTCGGCGTGGAAGACGCGAGCGCATCGTCCGGCCCCGCGGCAAGAGGATTTCTCTCTTGCGTTATTTCTTCCCCGTCCGGGGTCCCGTCCCCATCGGTGTCGGGATTTTGCGGATTGGCGCCCCAGAGATTTTCCTCCCAGTCTTTCAGGCCGTCGCCATCGGAATCTTTTTGCATGTCGCCGGCGCTTTGAATAGGCGCGTTCGTATCGGTGTTCGCGGTTTGTTGTTTCGGAGGCGTGCGGCGTACGAGGGAGAGGACGCCGGCTATCATCAATACAACAAAAAAAACAGCAGCGATGTTCCGCATGAATTGATTGGTTGGCAGGTAAGGTTTAATATGACGCATCTATCTTACAAATTATATCAAATTGCGGGGAGTAGAGCGAAGGGTGTGGCAGATGTGGATAATAGGGCGACTCCTCCTGTATAATGACAATGCCGTGACCGGACAAAAAATAAAAAAAATTGCCCTCTCGGGCGCCATTCTTGCTTTGCTTCTTGGCGCTCTCGGATTCATGCTGATGACGGCGCGGAAGACGGGAAACGGGAATGCTGATAATAGCCTAAAAAATAACCCGTTTGGTTTAGCGGCTGCAGTAAAGACACCCGCGGAAACTCCGGAATCCGAAGAACAAAGCATCTTTGCCGATAGTCTTGCCATACAAAAAGACACGGATGCGGATGGCATTCCGGACTGGAAAGAAACCCTTCTTGGTTTTGATGCGGCAAACGAAGATACCGACGGAGACGGAATCGCGGATGGCGATGAGTTGGAAAGCGTATTCACCGACAGGGGCGCATATGCGCCGGTTGTTTCCGAAAAGATATCGGCGCAAGGGGGAGCGGTTTCGCCGGACACAGAAACGCAAAAGGAAGTATTCGCCGGAAGTGGTGCCGCTGTGCCGGCGCCAAGAATCTCAACGATTCTTCCGACAAAAGCGCGCGACGGAACTGAAATTGTGATTAAAGGAGAGGGATTTTCAAAAAACGGGAACGTCGTGGATGTCGGATACGCGGCAATCCGCGACATCCCCTCATTGGATGGGAAAACAATGCGTGTTACACTTCCTAGGATGAAATCTGACGAGACGCGGGGAATTTTGGTGTTTGATCCGACAAGCACTTCAACGGCGCCGATTACTTCTCTTTTTGAAAAATACGGAATCAACGTTTCATTTTCAGAAAACCCCGCATATTCTCCGGAAGCAAGCGTTGCCCCGCTGTCGTTTCCGATCTTTGTGTACGTGGAAAACGAGTACGGCGAGAGTAACCGGCGCCAGATGGTATTCACACTTTATTTTTAATATGGAAAACACACGCAAGAATAGAAAACTTCTCCGATTTTTTTTTAGTATTGTTGTTGCGGTCTCTTTTTTTTTCAGCACTGTGCCTCACGCGCGCGCGGCGGTACCTTTTATTCCCGTGGGGGGAAAGATATGGATGGTTTTGTATTGTACAAATGGCGTGCTTACGCTCATTGGTCCTCCGAGACCCGGTCTTTTCATGTATATACCTTTTGTTTCGCAACTTTTTGCGTTTTATCAAATTTACCGCCCCGGACCATGTGTTCTCGGGAAAGCGGTTCCGCCGGGGGTTTGCAACTGGGGATTTATTAACATTCCCGCGCTGGGTACGTATGCACTAGTCGGTACCTCATTGATTGGACCTCCGCCTCCGTTCTGTCCGGGACCCCCCTCCATTTAGGGAAGAAGTCTCCTTCCGGAGATTTGCGTTGGTAAACAAAGGTTTTTTGGAGCCCGTTACCGAATCTTTAGCAGACTGCCGATTCGTATGTCTTTTGAACGAGAAAATCCCGCGGGGACTTCCAGAACGAATTGTGCGGGCGCGGGAGGATAAAAGACCTCCGGAAATGTCTCCGGCGAGATGTTTTCGGTAATGCCGGCAACGCGCATATCCTCTCCTATCCACACAATGTCAATCGGAAAGCGCATGTCTTTCATCCAGAATCCGTAGTAGCCTGTGCGCTCAAATACAAAAAACATCCCCGCATTCTCTCCCAGCGCGTCCCGCCCTGAAAGTCCGCGCATTCTTTCCGCATCTGTATCGGCAATTTCCACCCGAACCTCTGTTCTCCCAACCCGCATCTCCGTATCTGTTCCCTGTGCAAGGTTTAACCTTGCACAAGGACTACCAACACAATCTCTATGCAAGGTTAAACCTTGTATACCGGCCGCAACCGCAATCGTGCATACAAAAAGGAAGATTATCCGATTTTTTTTGAAAGACAGAGCCATTGTTTTTCCGATAGCGTTTCCGGACGGGTATCTTTTTGAATGCCGCAGAGGGCGAGGGTCTCCCCCGTCACACCGAGATTTCTTCGGAGAAGTTTTCGCTTATGCGCGAAACCACACTTGAGTATCTTAAAGAATTTTTCTTCGCCGGTTTTTTTTCTGAAAGGATTCTGTATGTTTTCTATCACAATAATCGCAGAGTCTACTTTTGGCCGCGGGTAAAATGCGCCCGCGGGGACAACTCGCACGATGCGCGGAGTGCCATACACCTTCACGCTTATAGAGAGAACGCTTTCTTTACCACGAGCGGAGTTGAACGGTCTGCCTTTTCGAGCCGCGATACGCCAAGCAACCTCTTTTTGAACAAGAAAAACAACGCGTTTCGGTTTGTTTTTTGCCGAGAGGAGATGCTTAATAATCGCACCCGTTATGTAATACGGAATATTTGCGGCGACGACATATTCTTTTGCGCGGATGAATTTCTCCGGAGAGTGGGACAATATGTCGCTCAGAGAGAGCGCAAGTTTTTTGTTTCTGATTTCCTGCGCGTATTTTTTTTGGAGTATTTCAATAAGCCGCGCGTCTTTCTCAACAGCGACAACTTTTTTCGCACATTTCAAAAGTTCATCCGTAAGCGCGCCTTCCCCGGGTCCGATTTCAAGCACAGTTTCGTTTCCGAGCGGACACGCCGTTTCCGCAATCACGCGCGCAATCGCCGGCGCTCGCAAAAAGTTCTGTCCAAGTGATTTTTTCGGAATCAGTTTCATTGTGTTAGATGTGTTAGGTTTGCTTATTATTTAGCCGAGGCTTAACCTCGGCCAAATCCGAGGCATCATTTGATAACCACTCCCCCACAAACTCCTCAAATGAATTGGGCGTGCGCGTATCTTGTAAGAAACGCGGTTCAATAATGTTTCCTTCCTTTCTTTTTTTACCAACATAATCCAAAAAACTAGAATACGGATATTGGTGCAAATATGATCTTGCCGCTTTTTTATCTCTAATCCCGTTTTCTTTCCATTTTGTGTCTATAAGTTTTATTGGGTTAAGGTGGATATACGAAGTCACATAAAGCAGATACGGATTTGTGTCGATGTGTTTTGCTTTGAAGGTTCCTTCGAACAATCCTCCCGTTCTTCCTCTTTTCACGTTGAAATACATGGAGTATGCGGTTGATAATTTTTGCATAAACCTACTAATTCCGCTCTCTCTTTTTTCATACACGAGAATATGAAAATGGTTCGGCATCAGGCAGTATGACACGATTTCGACCAGGGTATTTTTGCGTGGCACCACGAATAGTTCTTGAAAGGAACGTTTTCGATCAAAATGTTTGCTTATATTAATCGGTTTAGAAGAGTTGCATAAATATAAAAGAGCGGTAAAACGGCCGTAGTCATTTTTATTTGCAAATATATTTCTTTTATCAACCCCTCGGTTATATAGATGATAATATTCTCCAACAGAGAAAGATATTTTTCGCGTCATATGTTTATTATATCACAAACCCTGTTATTTTAGTCAAGGTTAAGCCTTGGCCAAAGTGTTAATTAAAAGAAACGGTGCGTTCTCCTCCCTCCGCTTCAAGCAATTCGTCGGGAATATCACTCAAAAACTCTGAAGGGATATTTACTTGGCGCGAGCCAAAAACAGTGCGAATGGACGCGAACGAGAGAAAAAGTTTATGTTCTGCGCGCGTGACCGCGACATAAAAAAGTCGCCGCTCTTCCTCCGCGCGGTCGGCTGAATCTCTATCTGCGAATCCCCCATGCGGAAAGAGGCCATCTTCAAGGCCCGTTACGAACACATGCGGGAATTCAAGGCCCTTGGATGCGTGCACTGTCATCAAGCGCACCGCATTTTTATGTTCAGGTTTTTCGTGCGAGAGCGAATCCTGGTCGCTTGCAAGCGCGGCGTCCTCCAAAAGTTTCATAATCCCTTCCTCCGGCGCGAGTCCGTCATATTTTTCCGCGAGGTGCGCAAGTTCGTATGCATTTTCCAGCCGTTCGCGATCTTCATCGGTTCCCGCTTTGTACACCGCTTCCATACCGCTCCTTTTAATTACGAACGCAATTGTCTCCGAAGGTTTTCGTGAGAGTGCATATTCGCGCACTTCGGAGAGGATTGCGCGGAAGTTGCTGATTTTCTCGCGTACCGCGGGCGGCAAACTCTCCTCTTGTCCCGCCAACATTTTGGCAAGTGTTACTTTTCCGATTCCGCGCGGAGGGACGTTTACCGCGCGCGCAATATCCGCCGAACTCTCCGCGTTCAGTGCGGCGCGCACGAAAGAGAGCGCATCCTTCACTTCTCTGCGCGCGAAAAATTTCACACCGAGCACTTGGTATGGAATGTCCGCGCGGAGCATTGCGTCTTCAAGCACGCGCGATTGGAAATTCGCGCGATATAAGACCGCAATTTCGCGCGGTTCTACGCCCCTCGCGATCAATTTCTGCGCTCTCTCCGCAACAAAACGCGCCTCATCCTCTTCGTCGTAGGCTCCGTAGAGTCCGATCTTTTCTCCGCCGGTCTTTCGCGTAAATAGATTTTTATCCTTTCGCTCCGTATTTTTCTGAATGATCGCATTCGCCGCATCCAAAATGTTTTTCGTGGAACGATAATTTTCTTCCAAAAGCACCGTCTTTGCGCCGGGGAAATCCCTTTCAAAGTTCATAATGTTGCGGAAGTCCGCCCCTCTCCATGCGTATATAGACTGGTCCATATCGCCCACGACGCAAATATTTTTCTCGTCCCCGGCAAGGAGAAGCGAAAGGCGGTATTGCGCGGTGTTCGTGTCTTGATACTCGTCAATGTGAATAAAACGCCACGCACTCCGATATGCCGCGCGCACATCCCTATTTTGTTCCAACAGGTGAACGGTTTTTAAAATAAGATCGTCAAAATCAAGAGATTTGCGCGCATGCAGAATGTGCTCGTATTTTTCCCATACCTGTACCAGCACGCGCGGGAAGTATTCGGTGCCCGCGCCTTCGGCATATTTTTGCATAGTGACGAGTTCCCCTTTTTGCCGAGAGATAGCGTTTTTCATCCGGCGCGGTTCAAACTGCTTCGGACTCAACCCCGCCTCTAGAACCGCCTCTTTTATCGCAGAGAGCGAATCGTCGTCATCCGCGATCGTAAAATGTTTCGGCAGGTCAAGGTGACGCGATTCTCGGCGGAGTACGTGCACTCCGAGCGCATGAAACGTGGAGACGAACGGCAACTCGTTAAACGTAAGCGGAAGATTGAGCGTTTTATCTTCCCGAATAAGGCGCACGACGCGGTCGCGCATTTCTTTCGCCGCCTTGTTGGTGAATGTGATCGCAAGTATTTCAGACGGACGCACGCCCGATTTGATCAAATGAAACATCCGGCTGGTGAGTGTTTTTGTTTTCCCCGCGCCCGCGCCCGCGATGATGAGAAGTGGCCCCCCTGTGTGAAGCGCCGCCTCTCTTTGCCCTTCATTTAGGTCAGCGAGATAGTGCATGGCGATTACTATAACATATAGCGAGGAGCGGAGTGAGAACACTTTTCTTCTCGTTCTCACTCCGTCCGACCTAGTCCGTAACGGAACGGTCAAGGAGCGACGATGTTATATTGTACCCAGTTATATAACACAAAGAAATTTTCCAACTGTTTTTGGGTGGGAAAAACACTATGTGGGGGTTATCCCCATCCCCCGTTGACCTAAAGCCCTAATGGGGCTAGAGTAATGGGTAACGGCAGATTTGATGGTAAGGGAGAAGCGCTTTGCGTGGCATACGGTCTGTTCAAAAACATTGCTGTTAAGCCGCAAAAAGCCATACCGGACGGTGGAACGACCTTATATTAGGCTTATTTTATCTCATCATACAAGATCCGGCCTTTCTCTTTTTTCTTGGCGCCGGATACATAAGATTGTGGAAAAAGCGCTTCCCGCCACGGGGATGTCTGTTTTTGGCGTTTTACTTGTCGTTTCTTTTGTATTCCAGCCGGCCAACGCCCACGCGGGAATTTTGTCTTTTGTAGGCGGGCTTTTCGGCAGTCAGGCGGGTATCCCTGCCGAGATACAACCGGTCAATTCGCAGACCATGGGGCTTTTAGCGCCCGCAACGCATATAGACCCGAACCCTGCGAAGGGCGGCGGCGATATTACGGTTGTCGGCGGCGTTGCACTTCTTCCGGATGCCGGCCCGTCGGGCACGATTGCCGATATTGAGGATGTGCAGGGAACAGAGATCAGTACCTATGTGGTGCGCAAAGGCGATACGGTTTCGTCCATTGCGAAAATGTTTGACGTTTCCGCTAACACGATTCTCTGGGCGAACGATCTGAAAAGAGGGTCAACACTCAGAGAGGGAGAAACGCTCGTGATACTTCCTGTTTCCGGCATTCAGCACACAGTCGTGAAAGGAGATACGCTCGCAAGCATTGCGAAAAAGTACAAGGGCAATATTGATGAGATCGTTCTCTACAACGTGCTTTCGGAGAACGCGGCGCTTGCCATTGGCGATGTTATTGTGGTTCCTAACGGAGAGATCATCACACCTGTTGTACCGACGGCGGGAGGGTCCGCGCGCGTAAAGACGAACCTTCCTTCATACGGCGGATATTACGCGTATCCGCTTGCCGGCGCAGGACATAAGACACAGGGTGTCCACGGATACAACGGCGTTGATATAGGCGCACCGACAGGCACTCCTATTTACGCGGCGGCGGCGGGAGAAGTTATTATTGCCCGCAACTACGGATGGAATGGCGGGTATGGCCAATATGTCGTGATCAAACATGCAAACGGCACACAGACGCTTTATGCGCACATGAGTCAAGCAGTCGCGTTTGTGGGGCAGTCGGTCGTGCAGAGGCAGTTGATTGGATATGTGGGTAATACGGGACGCTCAACAGGAGCGCACCTTCACTTTGAAGTTCGCGGGGCTAAAAACCCCTTCTAGGGGTTTCGCCCGACCGTAAGACGGTTTAGGGGCTAAGAACCCATTCTAGGGGTTTCGCCCGACCGTAAGACGGTTTAGGGGCAAAGAACCCATTCTAGCGTTTAGGGGATAGGGTGTAGGGTATAGGTGAAGAAAGAGCATCGTGCCATACACCCTCTCTCTTCATATGAAGGAGAAGGGCCTAGATAATATTCCAGCGACTGAACACAGCGAAAAACCGCCCAGTGAGATAGCGCCGAGAACGGCTATCTCACTGGGCGGTTTTTCTTACCCGAAAGCGGTTAAAACTCCTCAAAATTCAAAACACTATTTTCTGTCTGAACTGGAGCGCTTCCATCACGTCGTTTTTTGAGACGGCGTCTCTGCCGTCCAAATCCGCGATTGTGCGCGCGATTTTGACCAATTTATGAAACGCGCGCGCGGATATCTGGTCTTGCTCACCCGCCTGCTCAAGCGTCGCGCGCGCCTCCGGCGCGAGCCATTTCGCGGCGCTTATCTCGCGCGCGGAGAGCGCGGCGTTTAATTTTTTGTGGCGGTGTTTTTGAATATCGTGCGCATACTTCACGCGAGCGCGCACCGTTTCGGACTTTTCCGCTTTCTCATCGCGCGAGAGACGTTTGGTGTCCACGCGTCCGACAGACACCCAAATATCCACGCGGTCCATCACGGGGCCGGAGAGTTTTCGCGCATACTTTTGGAGGGACGCCTGCGAACAGTTGCATGTTTTCTCCGATGCGCGATTGCCGCACGGACAGGGGTTTAACGCCGCAATCAAAATAATGTTTGCCGGAAACACTTCCGTGCCCTTCGCGCGCGAGATGGTCACAATCCGGTCTTCCAGCGGCTGGCGCAGCGATTCAATCACGCGCGCGTCAAATTCGGGAAATTCGTCCATGAAAAGAACGCCTCGGTGCGCGAGTGTAATCTCTCCGGGACGCGGCGTTGCGCCCCCGCCCACGATGGCAACATACGACGATGTGTGGTGCGGAGAGCGGAACGGAGCGCGTATTACCGCACTCTCTGAAAGAACGCCAGCGGCGGAATGAATGCCGGTGACTTCCACAATGTCTTCAAACGAAAGCGGCGGGAGGATGCCGGAAAAAGCGCGCGCAAGCATCGTCTTTCCCGTGCCGGGCGGTCCCCACATCGCGATGTTGTGTCCGCCAGCGGCCGCAATCTCAAGCGCGCGTTTTGCGGATTCCTGTCCGCGCACATCCGCGAAATCTATTAGTGTTTCCTTGGCGTCTGATGAAAATACGCGCGGGTCGGTTTCTTTTTGACGCGCAATAGGCGACACGCCGGTTATGTGAAGAATGAGTTCGCGAAGCGTGGATACCGGAAAGACGGCAATGCCGCGGATGAGCGCGGCTTCCTCCGCGTTTTCGCGCGGCACAAAGAGTTCCGTATATCCCGCGCGTTTCGCATCGCGCGCGGCGATGAGCACGCCGCGCGAGGAGCGTACTGCGCCATCAAGCGAGAGTTCGCCTACAAATATCTTGCCGCGCGGGTCAAACGAGATGTCTTTGTTTGCGAGAAGATAGGAGAGCGCGATTGCAACGTCAAATGTCGGCCCCTCTTTTTTTATGCTGGCGGGCGCAAGTGAGACGACCACCTTCTGGTTTTTTGATTTGGGAGATTTAAACCCCGCGTGTTTGATTGCGGAAGAAACGCGGTCGCGCGCTTCTTCTACCGCCTTGTCAGGAAGCCCTACGATGGAGAATGCGTGGAGCGTTTTTTTTGTGATGTCGGTCTCAACGTCCACAATGCGCGCCGAGAGCCCTGTCGTCTGTGCGGAGTGGACCTTGGCGAAATGTATCTTCATGTAGTTTGTAAAGTAGAAAGTCTATAAAGTCCGTAAAGTCCAAGAAAGCGTTTCCCCACTTTTGACTTTAAGGACTTTGGACTTTTGACATGCAAAATACACAGGAACGCTATGCGCCCATGTGTGTTTTGCATGTTGCCGCGGCGGGATTTGCGGCAAGGCGGTCTTCTTCAATCGGGTTTCCGCAAACGGCGCACATCCCATAGGTATTTTTTTCCATGCGCGCGAGCGCGGCATTTATCTCCGCAAGACGGTCTTCTAAGACTGCCGTGGTGGCGATACGTGTCTCATACCCTTCCATTTCATCCGCGGTTTCGTTTACATCCGCGCGCGGGATATTCATGTTTTCCGGAACCGCCTCCCAATCTTCCGGCACGCCGGTTTTACGGCCAATGTTTGAGAGCCCACTCTCAAGGCGTTTTTTCTCGGCAAGCAGTTTTTCTTTGTATTTCTCCGTACTCATAAAAACATGATAGCAAACACGCCCTCGTGAGGCAAACGGCGCATGACAGAGGCGCGAGCCGGAGTTCTTCTCGCGGGGCGGCCGCGACTCTCCGCAAAATGCCTCACGGAACGATTGCATTTTCCCTTTCATCAATTTCCCGTTCGATTCAAGCGGTCCACCACTTCGCGCGCCGTTTCATCCGCAGTTGCGATAATAATGGTGTTTTTATCTCGGAAAAGATACAGAAGCACGATATCTCCCTGTTCATTGCGCAGGGCCCGAATGTCGCGGTTTCGTATGACGAGATCTTCAAATGAGCGCGTGCTTGCCTCCCGCGTTATCTGTATTCCGAACAGCGGCAACACCTCTCGCGCCATCGCGTTTTCCCATTTGAGCATTCCCGCAAACGCGCTTTCAAAGTAATCGGTGCGGAGAATCATAAACGGCTGGTTGCCATTAAACACATGAACACCGAAGAAAAAATCTGGCGAGAGCGCACGAATGAGCGAGACGGGCATATCGGGAGATACCATGCGAAAAAAGTCTGGCGCGGTGACCGCAACCGGAACCGGAATCTCATTCGGCGCTGCCCGTCCGAGAATGATGCGCGTGAAATATATCTGCGCGATGAAATCAAGCCGCGCGCTCGTTGCCGCAACTTCCGCCGCCGCCGCGCGGACCACCTGCTCTTTTGTGAAGTCAGTAATATCAACGCCTTTTTTTATCTCTGCAAAAACGAGAGAAGGAGCCATCTCTAGAGCGAGTATTGGCGCGGTCTTTTCTTCGTTTGCGTTATAGCGCCACACCGAAAACCCGATTGTTAGGATGCCCCCTATGCCAAGAATAGCCGATAAAACGATAGTAACGACGTTCCTCGGGTTTTTAGGGGAAACTGACTCGGCAATCGTGCGCTTTTTTTCATGTTCCGCAAGTATCATCTGCACAATGGAGGTCTTCTGTGTTTTCAGAGTTTCCGCAAGATCTGAACTGAATGTTCGGATTCGTTTTGTTTCGCTTTCTTCTTCTCGGGGCGCTTCAACAACGATAAATGTCGGAAGCGGTTTCTTTGATTCCTGCTTTATCGGTACAAATCCTCCGCGAGATTCGCCTTCCAGCACATGCGCCGCAAACAGCGGATCGCGCGGAAGCGGCGCAGACTGACGTCCCGATATAATCCCCGCGCGGGTCATCCGATCTTCCTTCTTTTCCACAGGCATCGTCATCCGCGCGACATCTTCCGACGAAGGGAGTGTCGGAGCGTGTTCCAGAGATTTTGACTTCTGTTCGCCGCGCGCGTCCGCAGTACCCCCCGTCTTTTCAAAAAGAGGCGCGATTTTTGAGAAACCGCCTTGAGAGTCGTTTTTTGTTCCATCACCAGCGTTGTCCATGTCTTCTAGTATAACAGCAGGAAGGGTCTTCGGTGTAGTGTGTGCGAATGGCGCCACGAAAAACCCGCGAGATACTCGCGGGTTTTTAGAAAGACCGATGTCTCATGCGGTTTCTATTTTTTGTGCGGCGCGGTTACTCACCTCCCGTATCCGCGCCTCTCTCCTCCCGTCGGCTGGTCCGACGGCTGTATCCCCTTTCGCGTTGCGTATTCCGGGTCGGCGTCTTTGAGAGAGAATTTGATGCGGCCCTGTTCGTCTGTTTCGCGCACGGAGACAGGAATCACGTCCCCAATGTTCACGACTTCGCGCACGGAGCGAATGCGAAACGGCGCAAGTTCGGAGATATGCACCAGTCCTTCGGTGAATGTGTTTATTTTTACCAATGCGCCGAAATCAAAAATCTGCACCACTTCCCCGTCAAATCGCTCGCCCACTTTATATTCGCGCGTCATGTCGGTGATGATCTGGCGCGCGTTTTCCGCAGAGCCGTTTTTCCCCGAGATGTAGATCGTGCCGTCATCTTCAATTTCAATTTCTTCCACGAGCGTATCTTTTTTAATTTTGTTAATCGTTTTGCCGGACGAGCCGATGACAAGTCCGATCTGGTCGTCGCGGATTTTCATACGCAAGATTCTCGGCGCGGATGCGGGCAGTTCCGCGCGCGGTTCGGGAATCGCCTCTCGTATGGCTTCAAGAATTTGGAGGCGCGCCTCCTTCGCCTTTCCAAGCGCCTCTTTTAAAACAGCGACCGGGATGGAGCCAATTTTTATATCAAGCTGGATCGCGGTAATGCCTCTCTCCGTTCCGGCGACTTTGAGATCCATGTCGCCATGATGATCTTCCGGCCCCTGAATGTCCGTCAAGATCGCGTAGCGTTTATCCCGAGCGTAGTCGAGGGACATCATGAGTCCCATCGCAATTCCCGCAACTGGCCGTGTAATCGGAATTCCGGCATCCATAAGCGCGAGCGTTCCTGCACAGACGGCCCCCATGGATGTGGAGCCGTTTGAAGCCATGGATTCGGAAACGATGCGGATGGTGTACGGGAAATCGTCTTTCGCAGGAAGAACATACGAGAGCGCGCGTTCAGCAAGAGCGCCGTGCCCGATCATGCGGCGATTCGTGCCTCCCATGCGCCCTGTTTCTCCTCCGGAGAACGGCGGAAAATTGTAGTGATGCATGAAACGCTTTTCACCCTCTTGCACTTCCATGCCGTCAAGCAAAAGCGCATCGCGCGGACCGCCGAGCGTGAGCGCGGAAAACACGTGCGTGCCGCCGCGATAAAAGATTCCCGTGCCGTGAATAAGAGGAGAAATGCCGCCCGCTTGCGCGAAAAGAGAGCGGACTTCTGTAAGCGCGCGTCCATCGGCGCGCGCAGAACGTTCCACCGCCTCTTCGTGGAGAATGCGATTCACTTCATGCTCAAAAATGCTTTCAGCGAACGCGTCTCCTTCCGGGAACAATTCTTTCGCGCGCGTTTCCCACTCTTTTTTGAGCGGGCTCATCCCTTCCCATCCGGGAATTCCGGACATGACCGAATTTTTTATGCGCGAACCGAATTCATCGGCAAATGTTTTCTTCATTTCTTCCGGTGTTTCCGGAAGCGAGACTGTAATCTTTTCTTTTCCGATTTCCTTGCCGATCTTTTTTTGGAATTCTTCAATACGCGCAATCTCTTCCACTGCTTTCGTAAGCCCCAAAACAATATCATCATCCGATACTTCTTTTGCACCCGCCTCTATCATGTTTATTTTGCCGTCCTTGCCGGAAACAATGAGTTCAATATCCGCGTCCTCGCGTTCTTTGTACGAAGGATTGATGGTCCACGCATCGTTTTTCTTTATAATACGCACCGCGCCCACAGGACCGCTCCAGGGAATATCCGAGGTGAGAAGCGCGAGCGATGCGGCGTTCACCGCGAGAATATCCGGGTCGGTTTCTCCAAGGGAAAGCACGGTGATAACAACCTGCACGTCGCGGCGCAGCCGAGCATCAAAAAGCGGACGGATCGTACGATCTATGACGCGGCCCGATAGAATCGCGTCCTCCGATGGACGTCCTTCGCGGCGCATAAATCTGCTTCCTAAAATTTCTCCCGCCGCATAAAATCGTTCCTCATAGTCAACAGTGAGCGGAAAATAATCCATTCCTTCGCGGTCGGCTCGTCCCATGACGGCAGTCGCAAGGATGACTGTGTTGCCGGATCGCATCAAAACCGAACCGTTTGTCTGGTTCGCAAGGTCGTTAAATTCTGCTATCATTTCCTGTCCCCCGATAGTCACGGAGAATGTTTTCTTTTGCATGGCGCATGTGCTTGCGCTCAGATTCTAGGATTGGGCATCTTTACCAAACACCGAGTGTTTAGTAATAACACATTTCCAATTCTATCTATTTGCCCGCAAACGGATTATCAATAATGAAAGCACTATAACAAAAAACCCCCGCGCTCGCCATATGGCGAGCGCGGGGGTTTTTTGTGTCTATAACCACACCCCCCATTTACGACTACAACAGCGACTCTACCTCGGATTTTATCCACTTAAAAATCTTGATATGCCCCCCTGTGTTTGGGTGAAGCCCATCAGTAAGGTCGCTGTTTTCAATGACACCGCCCATTGGGATGAATTTCAGATTGTTGTCCTCGCAAAACTTCTCAATCACCTTATCTAGTCGTGTAATGTTTTCGTTGGTATATGATTTGTTGGGATTCCACGGACAAGGAGTAGTTTTTGATTCGTCTACTTTTGTTAAACCAACAAAAACAACTTTGTCGGTAAATTTTTTGGCAATAGAAAGAAGTTTTGCGAGATTTTGCTGAAATTCATCAAGCGAAACGCGCAAGCCGTTTGCAGAGTGAATAAATTGAGCGTCATTGATTCCAATAGCGAAAATTATCAAATTCGGCTCGCGCGATTTTGCTTCCACCCCAATCCGTTCGAGCAAGTCGGCTGTCGTGTCGCCGGAAATTCCGAGATTATAGACATAAATATTGTTATCTTTCGCCCCAAGATGATTTCGCAGGCGAGTAGCCCAGCCGCCTTGCTCTGGATCGTACGCGCCCCAAGTTATACTGTCGCCCCAAATGCAAATAACCATAAAAGAAAAAGATTACCGCTCTTTCCTCGCTCCTCTATATCCAATCAAAAACGGACGTGGATTGTCGGAGAGGTCAATGAAATCGTCCACGGTTTCTTTCAATCGCCCTGATGTTGATTTACCAAACGAAATTGCTTCCACCTGCGTCATTGTTTTTAAGTATTCCACGAGCGGCACGAAGTCGCCGTCGCCCGAAACGATCACGACCGCATCTAATTTTGGAGCAAGACGAATTGCATCAACTGCAAGCCCAACATCCCAGTCGGCTTTTTTTGCGCCGCCGTAAAATACTTGGAGCGGTTTGGAACGCGCCTCAATGCCTAATTTTTCCAACGCTTCAATGAACCCTTTTTCCTCCCCCGTTTCCGTCGTGATGACGTACGCAATCGCGCGGATTAATTGCCTGCCGCCGACCGCTTCTTTCAATATCGCGCCGAAATTAACGTTTGCGCCGAAGAGGTTCTTTGCGCTGTGATAGAGGTTCTGCGCGTCTATGAAAACGCCGACGCGCTGCTGGCGATGTTTGATAACTGACATAAAAAATAGGTGTTAGGGTACAGGGTGTAGGGTTTTAGTAACATATCACACAGGGTTATTCTACCAAACAGAAACTCCGCGAGATAGCGCAGAGTTTTTCTGAACCTAAACGCTAAACGCTTTACCCTATACCCTCTTATAAAATTATTTTGCCTTGAGTCCGAGGTCTTTCGCGATCTCGCCGTAGCGTTTTTCGTTTTTCTTCTTCAAATACGAAAGATGGGTACGACGATCCGCGACCATCTGCAGAAGTCCTCTGCGGGAGTGATGATCCTTCGCGTGTTTCTTCAAATGCGAAGCAAGCGCGTCAATCTGCTTGGTCAACACAGCAATCTGGACCTCGGGAGACCCCGTGTCCTTCTCATGCCTCCGCGCCTTCTTGATAACCGATTCCTTTTTCTTCTTAGTCAACATAGGCGAAAGAGTAGCACAAAAGCCTTAAAAACGCAACTTTCCTATGCAGAACCGACGCGGAACTGTGCGGAACAAACGCAGAATTTAAGCCGTTTTTTTGTGAAAAACCACCTTCGTTTCCCCAGTTTTCGGGTCTGTAGTAGTCGTTTTTCCGTCTTTCGCTCCCCCTTCGGTAATAATAATCTCATCAACCGGCAATTCCTTCGCCTCTATCCCCGGCGTTATTGGGTAGACATTATTCTTTTCTTGATTTTCCATGTTGGTGTAAGTATATCCCCTTCCCCAACGTGCTACAATACCAATGTCGCAAAATAATTAACCAAGAACCGATAACTGAGAACTAAGAACGAAAACAGGAGTCCGGTTCTTTGTTATAGGTTCTCCGTTCTCAGTTATTTCTCATGGACATCCACTCTCTCCAACGCCAATTTTTGGAATATCTGGAAATTGAGAAAGGACGCAGTTTAAAAACGGTGGAAAACTACGGTCGCTACATGAACCGTTTTATTGACATGGCGGGAATCAAAAAAGCGTCCGATATTACCGACGACGCCGTGCGCGAGTTTCGTCTCAAATTAAACCGCTCCCCCGCTCGCGATGAAGGGACGCTGAAAAAACGAACACAAAACTATTATTTGATAGCGCTCCGGATGTTTTTGAAATATCTCGCCAAGCGCGGCGTTCCTTCCCTTCCGCCGGAGCGGATAGAACTGGCCTCGGTCGGCGAGCGCGAACTGGACCTCATTTCTCCCGACGACCTCGCGCGACTTCTTCGTGCCCCCGATGGCGCCGACGTGAAATCTCTGCGCGACCGCGCCATGATGGAACTTCTTTTTTCCACCGGACTTCGCGTGTCCGAACTCTGTTCCTTGGACCGCGATCTTGATTTTGCGCGCGGAGAGTTTTCGGTGCGCGGGAAACGCGAGAAAGTGCGCGTCGTATTTGTTTCATCGGAGGCGCAAGCGGCGCTCCGCGTTTACCTCGCGAAACGCACAGATATGGACGAGGCGATGTTTGTACATATCTCAAATCTCAAATCTAAAATCTCAAATTCTAAATCTTCGCGGCTCACTCCGCGCTCCGTGGAGAGGATTGTGAAACACTACGCAATTAAAGCTGGTATCTCAAAAAAAGTAACCCCGCACGTTTTGCGTCACACATTCGCGACCGACCTTTTGGGCAATGGCGCCGACCTCCGCGCGGTGCAAATGCTTTTGGGACACTCCAGTATCCAGACGACGCAGATTTATACGCACGTGACTGACAAAGAATTGAAAGAAGTGCACAAAGCGTTTCATGGCAAACGCCGAAAATAATCTCTGACACATGTAGTAACGGCCGTTACAAAATGTATCACCCGGAAGACAAAGAAAAAAGCGCCGCGGGAGCGGCGCCAGAGAAAACAAACAGAGAGGACGATTTAGTCCGGCGCCATGCGCGCCAGATTTTTTTCCGCGTCATAGTGCGGTGGCGGAAAAATCCACTGCGCCAAAAGTCCGGTGCGGACATCATCCTCAAGTTTTTCCAGCGGGATGCCTCCTTGCGACGCCTTACGCGCAAGGACCCGTTCATACATTTTTGTGTCCATTTGACCCACGATATCCTCCTGCCGCGAAGCGGCGATTGTGATTTCCCGACTGCACTTCTGTAAATACATTACTTCCCGCGTGATATAATTGCAACTCACTTCGGGCGTCTTGACCGCGGTGATACACTTTTGATACACTAACAACATGTCCACAATCAAGAAAAGAATCAATATAACGCTTTCGTCAGACCTTGAAAAAGGGCTAAAGTTTCTTGCCAGACGGGATCGTGTCCCCGAGGCCACAAAAGCGGCAGAAATGCTCCAATTCGCGTTTGAACTTGAAGAAGACCGTGCGTTGACCGAGATTGCGGCGAAGCGCGACGTAAAAGGGGCGAAATATATTCCCTATAAGCAAGCATGGAAGGAGTTTACGAAATAGTCTTTCATGAGGCGGTACTACAGAGTGACGTTCCGAAGATTTCTCGCGTGTGGAGAGAGAAGATTCTACACGCCATTGATCATAAGTTGAGAACGCATCCGGAAATTTTTGGAAAGCCGCTCCGCTATTCTTTTAAATCGCACCGCGTTCTACGCGTCGGAGATTATCGGGTTGTTTTTCGTATTGGTAACAGCATGGTCATCGTGGTTTTGATTGAACATCGGTCAGTGGTGTATGAACTTATCAAAAAAAGAATCCAAACAAAATAAAAATGTAACGCCCCTCCGCAGTCGCGGAGGGGCGTTACCCCCCCCCACGTATACGGTACCATGGTACCGTATACGTGGGGGGGTCTACGGATGGTATAATCAATCCGGTATGAAACTCATCTCATGGAACGTGAACGGTCTCCGCGCAGTGCACAAACGCGGACAGTTTTTGGAGTTCATCAAAAAAGAAAAGCCGGATATTTTGTGTTTGCAGGAAGTGAAAGCGCGCGAGGAGCAATTGCCGGAGGAAATAAAAAATATTTCCGGCTATCACGCGTATTTCAATTCTCCACACGAGAAAAAAGGATACTCGGGCGTTGCGATTTACACGAAAGAGAAACCCAAAAAGGTGGAATATGGTATGGCTAAAGCGCTTCAAAAAAGCGCTCGCCCGATCACCGGCTTTGCCGGTGATTTAGGGGATGTGAAAAAGTTTGATACGGAAGGACGTCTGCTCGCCGCGCACTATGACGACTTCGTGTTGTTAAACGTCTACTTTCCAAACGGCGGCGGCGGACCCGCGCGGCTTAAATATAAACGGGATTTTTATGATGCGTTTTTAGAACATATAGAACTGCTTCGCAACCCTAAACCATCTAAAGATGGTCGGGCAAGGCAAAAAAGTATCATATTCTGCGGTGACATCAACACCGCGCACGAGAGCGTTGACCTCGCGCGACCGAAAGAGAATGAAGAGAGCACAGGCTTTCTTCCCGAAGAACGCGCATGGATTGATGAGGTCGTCTACCACGGCTACACAGATGTATTTCGGCATTTCAATCCGAACAAAAAGGATGCCTACACCTACTGGGATATGAAAACGCGTGCTCGCCACCGCAACGTCGGCTGGCGCATAGATTATTTTTTCGTGTCGCAGAATCTTCTGCCAAAAGTGCGTGGAACCAAAATCCTCTCCGACGTGTACGGCTCGGACCATTGTCCGATTGTGATGGAATTGGAGACGTGGTAAGATTACTGTCATACGCGAGTTTTATCATGAATTTTTATTTTCAATCCGGATTCGGACTTCTGCCCATACTCATATTGGCCGGGATTTATATTATATTGCAGAAAAAAATAAAAGTTTCAAACGGCAAGGAATTGGCAAGACCCAACACGCTCTTTGTCGGGACCGCGCTTATGTTGCTCGGTTTTTTCCCCGGCGCGTTCCTATCGTTGTTTTATGCTTTTATTTATGCTTTTTTCCACTCCTCGCTTTCATATACCAATGATTTTCAAATCGTGGTTGGGTACGCACTCGTCATTATTTTTATCGGATATGTGTTAAGCGCGAAGACTGTTTCTGATAATTTTCCTGAAAGGACAAAAAAAGATAACTCCGCATATATGATGCTCGCCCTCTTTATTTTTGCGATAATACTCGGCTCTTTGTGGGTATGGGTTTCTAATCGAGGCACGTTTTGATATGCGTTTGTTTTTTATTCCGGCGAGCGAGGAGCGGGTGAGAATATACTCATTCGGACCACTGCCCGATTAAATTAGTCGTTAGCCAATAGCGGATAGTTTTTATCTTGATTCTATTCTCTAATTCGTGCGAATTAGAGAATAGAGAGTGCGAAAGAAAACAAAAGAAAAAGGAGCGCTGGAGCGCCCCTTGAAAAAAACGGACGAAAAACCTTACTTCCGCTGGGCGGCCTTCCTTGCGCGCTTTGCGGCGGTCTCCGGATTGGATGATTGCCCCGGCTTTGAGCCGCCCGGACCCTTCCCGCGAGGATTCCCGACATTGGTCGGGCGATCCTCTTTCTTCACGGCGACTTCGGTCGGCGGGATGAACTTCCCCGCCGCGAGGATCGCTTCCCGCAACCCGTACTTCTTCGGACGAAGGCTGCGTTCCTCCACGTCCGCAATCTTATCGCGGACGATGCGGATGTGAAGAATCTCATCTCGCTTCGCCTGGTGGAGCAAGTCCACCGCTTTCGCGTCATCCTCGGAGGCGAGGGCGAAGAATCGACCAACCTTCTGGCCGGTCGTGAGCGGCTGCATCCTGCGGAGCGTCCGCCTCACTTCCATGTTTTCGGTGATGCCGAGGTCGCGGGCGAGACCCTCCAACTGCTGAGAGGTCGCCCCGTTCCTCGCCCAGCGGAAGAAGTGGACAACCCGCTCCTCCGTGGACATCACTTTTGGCGCGGGTGCCGACGCCTTCTTCGCCGGCGCCTCACGGCGTAGATACTCTGGGACCACGCGCTTGCCCAAATGCGGCGCGCGGAAACCTGAAATGTCCATCGTCATGTCTGCCTCCTCCCCTTGCGGGGTTTTGTTGAAGTTGAAATGAAAGAGCCTATATCGTTTTAAAGCATACACACATATACGCATTTGTCAATAGTTGTCTTGACAGGAATGGCGTTTAGTGTATCATTGAAAATAGTTTTGAGTTTAAGAATTTGCAGTGAGCGCAGGCGCCAAACGGCGCCTAGTCATGCCGAGCGAACGCTCGTATTCGTCTCGCAAGAGGCGACTAAGGACTGACGATCCCTCATTGCAATCAGTATGCGCGCCATTAAGCGCGGGAGAGGGTAAAACCCCGATTCGCAAAGTAGCGGCACCGCTTTCTCGCTTATTCTTACGCAATGGGTTGTGGGAGAATGAGTGATGACGAGCGGAGTCGGCATGGTGGCAAAGCCATCTGCCGCGGAGCGAAAGCGCGGGCGCGTCCCGCTAGATGTTTCACTCACGGTTTCGGGTGCAACGAGACGCGGAGGAGCCATTGCGCGTTCCTCGGGTACTTCCAGCCAACAACGAACCGGTGTCGCCAAAAGCGCGCCGGTTTTTCTATTTCACCCCGTAGCGTTCTCTAATCTCTGCCAATTCTTTTTCCTCTTTCTGCCAAACTTATTTTTGATCCCGTGGCACTATTCGCCAATGGATCTCCAAATAATATTGAATAACTCTCGCTGCAATTGAGCGGTGCTTTCATTTTCAACCACAATTGCCTTGATCGGCGCAGTGAGCTGGTGGATGACAATTTTGCGTTGCAAGATGATAAGATTGCTTGAAAACGACACATCCTTAGGCAATATCTTTATCTTCTCATTGTAATTCTTCTCATATTTTTTTAGATCAAACGCCTTTTCTGATTCTTTTAGCAACAAGCGAATAGTAAAATTAAGCCCGCGAGACAACTCAGCTCTTCGCTCCATAAAATTCTCAAGATATCTTGCGTCCAAGGGAAACCACTGTGTCGGGTTCCCGACACTCAAATATTCTTCGTGCGGCTGTATCTCTCGGAGAATCTCCTCGTATACTGATTTTACTGCTTCCGGACCGTCGTAATATTTAATGATACTCTCACCCTTTTTGAGATTATAAAGGGCCTGAAGTTCGGGCAAGAATTTCCCAATTTGTTTTTGCCGCAGCTCAAGCATATGCTCGAGCCTTTCTGGGTTTTCAGCAGCAAAAAATTTCTTAAATCCTCTCACCTCAATCCGCATTAGCCCTTTTCGTATAAGATCATCCACGATTGAATAAATGGTAGTGCGTTTTATGCCGGTTTCGCGCGCTAAAAAAAGGATGGATGATGGTCCAAGCGAAAGCGACGCAAGGTATATTTCCGCCGAGTTTGTCGAAAGTCCGAGATCAGTAAGCAAAGATAAATGTTTAGTTTCTCCCATTTCTCAAAAGATGTCTAAAAAAGCGACAACACGAGTATATTATATTTCAATAGAAAATGTCAATGTTTTATGTATTATGACGACAAAAATGACAAAAATTCTCCTTGTGTGTAAAATATAAATTAGTATGTTCCTAAAGAAGGAGGATTACGATGCGACGCTTAAATAGTAGGTGTGTGGGCATAAAAGAGTTCTCCGAAATGTTAGGGGTGAGAAAAAATGAGAAAGAAGTCATCACCCTACATAATAATGGGCGTCTAATAGAAGCCCAGATTCGGTCTAATGGCTCTGATCCGACATGTGGCCATCCTGGTTTTGGGCTACATGCATACTTTTTGTGTGCCGTGTATAAGTATCCGGAGCTGACTTTGTTTTCAGAAGTTTCAGAAGGGAATGTTATAAGCACGATAATCGGTGACGAGAAGATAGTATTCTATGACCACCACGGGTGTGACAGAGTAACTGTACTGCTCGCAGAGCCATTCGAGAAATTTGAGTTGTTCATCACGTTTTTTTAGGAATGAGGGGGCACATATGTGCCCCTTTTCTATTTCACCCCGTAGCGTGTGCCGTGTTTTGCACAAGGGATTTCATGTATCAAAACGGCGTTGCGCGCGTGGTTTTATCTTGATACGATTGCGACATGAAAAAACAACAGAAAAAAAATATTCTCGTTTCCACAAAAAAGGTTCTTATAAAACCACTATTTGGTATGACACAAAGGATAGGGCGTATCTTGTCAAAGTGTCAAGTTTGCCGGGAGTTGCAACCTTTGGGAAAACGTTTGCTGTGGCTAAAAAAATGGCAAAAGACGCGATAGAACTTCACTGTGACTGTTTGATCGTTGAGGGGAAAGTGATTGTGGATGATAATAATCTGGCAATAGGAAAAATTCCGCGTTCGCGCGTTCTCTCTCCCATTTCTCCAGCGTCTTCAAAAAGATTCGCATGAGCATTGTTCCAATCGTTACCGCGCGAATACTCATCAGGCCCTCCTCAAGGGGGGCTTTAAAATTGTTCGCCAAACAGGAAGCCATATTAGACTTCAACATGCGACCGATTCGCGTAGATACGCAACTATTCCCTATCACGCAAAAGATATTCCCCGCTGGCTACTCAAAGAAATAATGAAACAAGCGCGACTTTCTGTTGATGAATTGAAATTATTGCTCAAGAAATAATATCTTCTTCAAGAAAGGGCGATTTTATTAAACCAACTTCCCATTACTATCAAGCGAGAGAGGTTTTCTCGGGTCTCGCTCAAACTTTTGCAGATAATCCATTTTTACATCGGGATATTTAATCTTATCTAGTGGCGCAAAAAACATCCTTTTTGGATTCTTTGGTCTGCCACCAACCCCAATAATCACAAGGACCGGCATTTTTTCTTTAGCAGAAAAATCTTGGTAACGTTCAATTTGATTCTCGTCAGCCCAAAAAATTCTCTCGTATTCCTTTTCTTTATATTTGCATTCCACCGCTATTTTTTGATTCGTTCTCCGGTGAATAAATACAAAGTCAGGATTGCCATAGGATTCCACCCACCCTTTCCGCAGTTTTCTGTATGAATTATCTTGCCCCACTCTCCATTCCTTGTTATTGCGGAAAAGGCTTTCCACATACCCCTCAAAGCTTCTCCCTTTAAACTGTCTTCGTTTGTAAAATATAAGGCCGAGATAAAACGCTCCGGCCGTAAACAATGGGATTAAGGCTGCAAGAACAATACTTCTTTTTTGTAAGGACTCATTTTTGGTTGCTAGCCTATCGCCAATATTCAAAGATTCTCCAAATGGACCAAGTATGTCATTCCACAACTCACTAGCAGTTAAAACGACTTGTATATTATCACCCGAAGCAACAATTGTGTCATCAAAATTGAGGTCATCGGCATATAATCTTTTGTAATACCTACCATCAACTATTACAACATTTCCATCAATTAAAACCATATTATCAGCACTTACAACGCGTATTGTATTTTTATTTTCATCAATCATCCAAAAACCAAAAATATACCTTGATCCACTAAGAGTTGCAGAATCCAATATTTCAGAAACAGTCCCTCCGGTAGAAACATTTTTATTATTGTAGGAATCGGAGTTTTCAAAAATCTCCTTGAGAGAACTATATTTATATTGTGTTTGCGCAAGACTAACATCGGAGGCAAAGAAGATTAACATTACCGCCAGGAATATTTTTGAAAATGAGTATTTCATAATTATTTCACCCCATACCTTTTCCTAATTTCCGCCAATTCCCCCGCCCTAATTTTACTTGTAAGTTTACGGCGTCGCGCTTCGCCCGACAAGGGGTGGTATATTTGTCATGCTTAACGTATACAATCTATAACTTTAGACAAACAGTAACGGCCGTTACTGTTTGTCTAACGTAGTCTGATTTCATGATCTTCTGGCGGTAAAATTATGGCGGGGTTTAGAAAAATATATTCCGCCATGCTCCATTATTTTTCTAAACTTTTTTCTTTTCCTATTTTACTCCATATCGCTTTCTGATTTCTTCCAATTCCTTTTTTTCCTCCTGCTCTTTTTTTACTTTGCCTGCCTCCCCTATCGCGCGTAATTCCGTGTCGGAAAGTTTTGCAAGTGTCAGCGCGCGCGATGCCATTTCATCCTCCGTATTGATATCGGGATTTTCAAGCGCACCCTCCAAAAGCGCGTGGAGTATCCAGCCCAAGCGAGGCCCCGGTTTCTCGTGGGTTATTTCCATAATTTTCGCGCCGTCAATTTTAAGCATTCCCACAGATACCGGCGCGCGCATCGCCTCTTCTATCATAGAGTGATATTTGCGCAGGCGATACGGCGTTTCTTTCGGGCGTCCCATGCCTATTCGGTCGCAGGCGCGCACGTCCATCAGGTCCCACACAAGTTCGGGACCGACATTAGAAACGATGCGCCGCACCGCGGAGAGCGTAATTTTTTCAATATCGCTGAAAAAAAGATGATAGCGCACCAGTTTGGACACATTCTCCACAATTTCTTTCGGATATTTGAGCCGTGTCAAAACCTCTCGCGCAACGCGACCGCCCACCACATCATGTCCGTAGAACGTCCAGTCATTTTTTTCTTTTGACCACCGCCTTGTTTCCGGCTTGGATACATCATGGAGCATCGCGGCAAGCCGCACCTGAAGTGGCCACTGCCTATCCGCGGAATGCTGGAGCGCGCGAAGATTGTGTTCCCACACGTCGTAGATGTGGTCGCCGTTTTGCTCCACGCTAATCCCCTTTTCCATTTCCGGCGCGATATGCGCCAAGATGCCCAGTTCATGCGCGATCTCAATTCCCTCTTTCGGGCGCGCCGACATCACGAGTTTTGAAAATTCTTCACGCACGCGCTCCGCGGAGACCGCCGTGATATTTTTCGCATGCGCGCGAATTGCGTCCATCGTGCGCACTTCTATCGCAAACCCCAGTTCCGCGGAAAATCGCACCGCGCGAAGCATGCGAAGATAATCTTCCGCGAATCGTTCTTCCGGTTCCCCCACCGCAACAATCATCTTGTCTTTGATATGCGCCTGCCCGCCAAACGGGTCAACAAGTTTGTCTTCCGTCGGGTCATACGCGATTGCGTTCATCGTGAAATCGCGCCGCTTCAAATCGTCGCTCAAATGTTTGCTCCAATGCACCGTGTCCGGACGCCTTCCGTCCGTGTATTTCCCTTCTATGCGAAACGGCGTGACTTCCACGACTTTCAGCGTCTCATCTATCGCCTGTCCCGAGCCAGTCGAGGGATCATTTACCACGCCAACAGTTCCAAATTCATTCTCATAGAATGCATGTGGAAATATTTTTTGAATTTCATCAGGCGTTGCATCCGTTGCCACGTCCCAATCTTTCGGTTTCTCCACGCGGACCATATCGCGCACGCATCCGCCAACCAAATACGCTTGAAATCCAGCTTCTTGCAGGGCCCCCGTTACATTTTCAATTTCTTTCGGAACAGAGAATAGTTTCATGCTGGCATTGTATCGTATTTTTGCCCATTTCCAAATTCCGCGTTATGATGCAATAATATTCTGCGCCCGTAGCTCAACGGATAGAGCATCTGCCTTCGAAGCAGAGGGTTGTGGGTTCGATTCCTGCCGGGCGCATTTTGATAGTTCCCCGTCGTTCAACGGACACCAACACCAAAGAGCCCTTATCGTTCAACGGATAGGACGCAAGCTTCCGAAGCTTGTAATTGAGGTTCGATTCCTCATGAGGGCATTTGAGCGAAGCGAAAATGACCGAGTAGCCGCGCGCTTGCGCGCGCGGCGTGAGGAATTGAAGACCTTGAGCATATCGCGCGGAGTAGCACGAGCACGATGCGAAAGGTGTACTGGTCCTGTAAGGACCGATAAGCGTACTCGCGGTCCTCATGATATCATACCAAACACCGAGTGTTTGGTATGATATGAAATAAAAGAGTGCGAGCACCGCATATATGCCAACAGTTTGAGACAAAGAAGATTATCGGCTATAATCACGCACATTGCGGGCATGGTTCAGTGGTAGAACGCGTCCTTGCCAAGGACGAGACAGGGTTTCGATTACCCTTGCCCGCACAAAAAAACGAGGCAAACTCGTGCGGTTTGCCGATCCTTTTTAACTCATAAAATTTGCCCCGTCCTATCCCCGCCGCAAGCGGTTCCCTCGGAGTACTAGGGCGGGGTATGAGGCGGGGCACCGGGAAAACTTTGTTGGCAAGGCGCGCCCCACCGGGCGCACAATTCATTATGCGGCCATTCATCCCCGCCGCCAAGCGGACGGGGTATTCTGGCCGCTTCCAATAAAAATGCGCACGTTGCTTGTCAAATAGAAAGCGGGTATAGTCGGCATAGGCGAGCATCACAACCGAAACCTTGTTAAGGAGGGTTCAATAATGTTGCGTTCTTATGCGCGGCGGGCATTTGAAGAGGTGATTTGGATCATGTGGCTCTTTTTTCACCCCTTTACCCGCATGAGTATTGATAGTATGGGTGCGAAGTATCGCCGGAAACGGCGCGAGGTAATACGACACTTCTGGAGGAGGATCTCGCGATGACTTTATCGTTGAAAGATGCGGCGGATCTTCCGCCGCGAAAGAAGGTGTGCGGCTGTGGTTGTGGAAATCCGCTTGAGCCACGCGTTGATGGTAAGCGTCCTACTATCAACGGCGCGGAGGTCAACCAGGATTGTTACTACGGGGACATCAGCGATGTCCTTGAGAAACATCCTATTGGCGGCGGAGGAATTCGCCGCGGCTAATGACCAAAAAAGCAGACAATGGTCGTCGCGTAAGCGGCGGCCATTTATATATAGCATAGAGAGAGGTATCAAGGACACTAAATCTCACAACATGATTGGGAAAAATGAAAGACACGAAACGCAGGAATAAGGCGGAAAACGTCCAAAACTGTGGATAACTCGGTGGACATGTGTATAAAGGACGACTTTTATTAGATATTAAAAGTCCAATAAAATGGCTTTAAATAAGGACTTTTATGTCGTTTTAATCAAAACACTCCAAAGTGTTTCTTAAGAAACACTTTGGAGTGTTTCACGTGAGACATTTGAAGGGGGGTGGAGGTGGTTTTATTGAGATTTTTCCGTTTCTGTAGGTTGATTAGTTTAGTATTTATTTGTCTTGCTTTTCCGTAGCACAGATAACAACCAGACAGAGCGTTAGGGCATCCCCCTATTCTAGCCCATAAGTCTAGCAAGGACTGTCCTTGGCAAATGAGTGGGTGCCGGCTGATAATGGTTGGTGTTACACGTGAAACCTTTTGTGATAGTATTTTGAGGAAATGGCTAAACATAATACGGTAGGTTCTATAGGAGAGGATGTTGCGACAAGATATTTGGAAGGTAAGAGTTTTGAGATCATTGAGCGTAATTATCGCAAAAAGTGGGGGGAGTTGGATATTGTTGCACGTGAAACATCGTGGAATAGGGAAACGCTTCATTTTGTTGAGGTGAAGACGGTTTCACGTGAAATCTCTAGTACGGACATTTCACGTGAAACATCCGACTTTTCTCCAGAGGAGATGGTGCACAGCAATAAGATTGCTCGGTTGAAACGCGCGATTCAGACCTATTTGTTAGACAGGAATGTTCCACGTGAAACGGAGTGGGAATTCTCGATCATCGCGGTCTTTCTTGACCAGGCGACGAAGAAAGCGGTCGTACGACACACCAAAAATATTGTCCTTTAAGATGTCCTTTATGTAGGACATTGTCCTTTATCCCCACACCTTTCCTCACATTATTTTTACACGTCTCTATTCTAAAGAATAAATTGGCTTCTAATGAGCATATAACCCCATTTACATGTTACCGGTTAAAATATGGGGGCATCATGTGAGGAAAGGTGTGGGGGTTTATGTTTCTTTTTCCGAGAGCGAATGGTAAGATGCATTGCATTGTAAGCAGTATGGGCCGTAGGTTTTGATCGTATTAAAAATGAGATAAAGAAATGCGAAGTTGTTTGCGCAAATTGTCATCGGATTTTACATAGTGAGATTAGAAACAGTAAAGGTATAAATAATCGGGGTATAGTGTAACGGTAGCACAAGTCCTTTGGGAGGATTTAGTCTCGGTTCAAATCCGAGTACCCCGACTAGTTTTTAAATAGAAACACAGGAAGTCTCCGCAGGAAACCGCACGGGAAACTTTTAACAGATTTGGTTCGCCCCGCCACGCATACCTGCTCATGTAGGCATAGTCCGAGTTCAAATCTCGGCGGCCCGATCATGAAATTTGGTGTGGGGATTTTATTGTGCGCTCAATAGTTGCAGAAGAACGGGGGAGACGTTTTTCTGGAATGATGCCGCTTCCGCGGAAGGGTCTCCGGAAAGGAATTCTTCGAGCGTGAACCCGACATCCTTTTTCATGCTTTCTGACATGTGCGCGAACACAATTACTTGTAAGTTGCGGCCATCTGTTGTTTCGCTCTCGCCGCTTGTAACGACAATGCCGAGGATTTTTCCGGTTGTGAGACTCACAGCACCGCTACCGGAAGACCCCTTCTGCGCAACAACATTGCCGCCGACTGAAAACATGTCAACGGAGTTTTCTTTGAAGGTGAACAGTTCTTTGATTTGGGCTATAGTGCTTGTTTGATAAAGGTCTTTTTGTATCGCAATGCTCCCCAAGAATCCTGCAGGATAACTTGCGAGGAGAACGGAATCACCTTTTCTAATTGTCTCGGCGTCTGTTTCTGGTGTGAGATAGGGGAATTGCTCCGGCAAAGAAGTGTCTTTTCTGAGCGAGCGAGTGACATAGAGAAGCGCGAAATCGTTTTCGCCGGTGCCGCGCGGGTTTTCTTCTCTGAACGCCGCCGCATTCTCTTTTATCCACGAAGGCGAAATATAAAGTATTTCCGCGTCGTAGAAAGGGGAGGCGGGAGAGCCGGCGCGAATGATGCAGTCGGTGTTTCCGAACGCAGGCGCGTTTTCAAAAAGGAAGTGTTGTGCGACATGCGCGTTCGTGAGGATAATGCCGCGCGGGTTAATCATGACGCCACTTCCCGTTGAGAGGCGGGTTGTCCCCGCTGATTGGGTCGCGCAATAGATATTCACGAGCGCCGCGCGCGCCGCCGCGTTGGTTTCTTCTGGGGATTGCGACGGCAGCGGTACGGAGCTCATGGAGACAACATCTGCAATTTTTTGCCGGAGACCGGCAACTGTCTCGGCTATTTTTGAAACAGCATCCGTAGCGCGGGCAGTGTCTTCGGCGATTGTCGTTTTTTCTTGTTTTTTGTCAGTATCCGACCTCTCTGTTTTGGGGTCTGTCGGCGCTGTTTCTTTCGGCGCTGGCGGCGCAGAAACATATGTCTCTCGAATCGGGTTGCCAGTGAGAAACAGAAACGTAAAGAACGTCGCAAAAAAAAGTATGCCGATATGCAGAATGCGGACCATGCCCGCATTATATCGCACATTATGTTGTGGCGGGGGAGAAAATACGCTATATTTAGCAAATTGCGGGTGTAGTTTAGTGGTAGAATGCGGTCCTTCCAAGACTGGGACGGGGGTTCGATTCCCCCCACCCGCACCAAAAATTCCCAAGCGCGGCGGAGCCGCACGACTAAAAACCGCAAAAGAGCCCGGAGAAAAACATCAGCTCGAACCATGTTTTAATTTTGGGGGAAGAAAATTTTTTAATCCAAATCAAATAATACAGAAATCCAAAAA
>JBBUEZ010000003.1:0-8514 GCA_038056715.1 Patescibacteria group bacterium | reverse complement strand
GCGACTGGAAATAGGTTCTAGCGGCGCGGCATACTTTCATCATTAACGCTTCTGCCACTCCTCATCCTGACGCACGAGCAATTCTTTGCGTTTTTCCGGCTCCGCCATTATCTCCTCCACCACGCGCTCCATGCGCGTAGACTGCGAACCTTTAACCAACACGACGTCCCCAGCTTTCAAGATTTTCCGAAGCGCGTCGCCCGCTTCGCGCGAATCGGAAAATGTTTCAATCGTTTTCAATCTTTTTCCGCGTGCGATTTCCCCAGCCGCTTTCATGCGCGGACCAACGGCGAAGAAAATATCCGCCGCTTCGGCGACCGTCTCGCCGATTTTCCGATGTTCCTCCACGGAGTGGCGTCCCAACTCCATCATATCGCCCAATACTGCGATTTTTCTCTTGCCCTTCACGTTCTCCAGCGCCGCAAGCCCCGCCTGCACGGCGGACGGAGATGCATTATATGTGTCATCAAGCACAATACTCTCGCCAATTCCTTTCAAAATGCGGAGCCGCCCCGCGGGCGGCACATATTCTTCCTCTATCCATTGTGCGGCAGACACAAGGTTTGTTCCTTCAGAAACAGAAACCGCGATTGCGGCGAGTACCGGATACGCATGGTGCTGTCCGATCGTCCCCCTAATCCGAATCGGCATGCTCCGCGTCCCGTGATTTATTTTAAATGTAATTCCTTCCGGCGCACCGCTTTCTTTGTCGTACACAATCTCCGCGTGCGATGCGACAAAGTGCGCCTCTTGCGCAAAACCGTATGTAACCACGCGCGCGGTTGTTTTCGCGGCAAGCGACATCGCGCGCGGCGAATCAATATCAAGCACGAGAAGTCCTTCCGGCGCGAGCGCTTCTACCAATGTCCCTTTCTCGGCAACGACTTCATCAACGGACGCAAAAAATTCAACATGGACGGGGATTTCTCCAATCTTCGTCACAACAACAATATCCGGACGAAGCCATGCGGCAACGCGCGCAATATCTCCAGGGCGATCAGCGCCCACCTCCAAAATAAGCCACTTCGGATAATGATTCTTCAAAAAAATAAGGCGCAACCCCTCCAAAATATTTCGTGCCCAACCAAGCGGATTCGTCCACGCACTCAAAACCCCCAAAATAGCAAGCGGAACACCTATTTCACTGTTATAACTTTTTTCGCTCTTCCGCACAAAATACGCACGACGAAGTGCAACATGGAGCGCACCTGTGGTAGACGTCTTCCCCACATTTCCCGTTACCGCAACAACCTGTGGACGATATTTTTTCAACACCATTTTTGCTTCCCATGTGATGATTGCGGTGATTATTTTTTTAAGAATATCTTTCATGCCAAAAATTAACGAACGTTAGTGAGTACCTGCCTGCCGGCAGGCAGGTAATTTCTTGCCTAGCCCGCTGACTGCGTCAGCAGTCGGCCAGGGAGCACCCCTCCCTAATTTTGCCTCACGATTTGTTTCAAAAATGTGTCTTACAGACACATTTTTATTTGTATACCCCGTCTGTCGCAGTATAACTCGGGACAATGAGCCATGTGCCGCAAAATTAGGGAGGGATAATGTTCCGCGCGCCCTTTTCAGGGCTTCCGCGGAATGAACGTTCGCTTCGCAAACGCTCATTCCGCGGGCGGAGCCATTATCGGTCCGGCGGGATTTCATAGTAATTAATCAAAAACTGCGTCATATTTATGAACGGTTTCGTGAGCGTCTCGGACGCATACCGTGCGCCCCTCGGGTTCACTTGATATAAGAATACCAGAAATTCAGGGTCATAGGCGGGAAAATATCCGAAGAACGAGTGGAGATACTGATCGTCATGATAGCCGCCATTTATTTGATCCGCGATCTGCGCCGTCCCCGTTTTTGCGGCAATACTGTAATGCGGAAGCACGACGGTTCCTCCCAAGAGCGCTTTGTCCACAACATTCACTAACATACGCGTAATATCTTCCGATGTACTCTGCCTTAAAATACGCACCGGTTCCGCGGGGACAGTTGCCCTGGAACCGCCCCATGTATATTTCACGCTATCAACAATGTAGGGGTCTACGAGAAAGCCGCCGTTCCCCAGTGCGGCAAGCGCGCGTACCGTTTCTATCGGCGTCATCGCTATGCCTTGTCCGAACGCGGCCGTTGCATGCTCTACATCGCGCGGACTATCTAAGTTTGCTGTCAATCCGCGTATCTCCCCCGGCAATTCAATACCTGTTTCTTCTCCCAACTTATATCGTCTCATATAAGCGCTGAACTTATCGCGTCCCATTTTTTTCATTACATACACCATGCCGGTATTGAGCGACTGTCCTAACACCTCCTGCATGGACACAACCCCGCGCGCCTTCCCGTCAAAATTTGAAATGCGTTTGCCGTCCACCACGATTGTTCCTTCGTCTGTATATACGCTCTCCGGCCGCACGGCTCCCGCATCAATGGCCGCGGCCATCGTAAGCGGTTTTATGATAGACCCCATCTCATACACGCTCTCCACGATCGGATTCCCGAAGACGGAAATATTTTCTTCTTTTTGAAATGCATTCGGATCAAAAGTCGGAAGCGCCGCCATCGCATAGACGCTTCCCGTCTTCGGATTCATGACAATCCCTCCCAATACATCAGCATGCCACTCCGTGCGTATTTCGGAGAGTGCGGATTCCAATTGTTTTTGCACATTCGGTTCAACAGTGAGTATGATATCGCCCTCGCGTGAATTTTCCCCGCGCACAACGGCACGCGCAATATCTGAAAAGATTTCCGCAAAGAAATTCGTATATGCGCCGGATGATTCTCGCGAAAGAATGTCGCCAAAATAGCGTTCAATGCCATACCGTCCCGCAACAATATCCCCTTGATAAGCCATAAATCCGAGTACGTGCGCTGCGGTCGTTCCCCCGGGATAGAATCGCCACGCTTCGCGATGCACCGACACCCCTGGAATGGAAAGTGCGACAACGCGGTCTGCTTCATCTTTCCCGATTCTGCGGGCTACTTCTTCATAGGTGTCCGCGGTTTTGCTCGTTTTTGCAAAAAAATCTTCACGCACAATCGCAGTGATTGCCAAGAGTTTTTCAAAAATACTTTCCCGCGCGCGCTCCGCGTTCGGAGCCCCCGCAATTTTTTTCGGATTGATCGCAATCGTATATCCGACTTTCAAGGTCGCGGCGGATACAAGAAGGCCGTCGCGCTCTTTAAAGTAGATACTTCCCCGAGCAAGCGTGTTCGGCGTAGGGGTCGTATATTGATCATCGGCGCGCGCGGCAAATTCACTGCCGTGTATGATTTGCACAAAAAAAAGGCGCCCGAGAAGGACAAGCGCAAACACCGTGAACAAGGCAAAAATGAGATATATGCGCAGTGTATGTGTGGTATTCATCCCGTTAGAGATAGGTCGCGATTGCGTCGCGTTCCACATCACGTTTATATAATACCACGTTGAATAATATCATCATGTACAGCAAAAAAATTGTGCAACTGCGGCCTCTAACGGGATGAATCCACGACAAAAAGTATCTTCTTATTCCGACAAGCGAGGAGCGCGTGGACGAGTGCTCTTGTACACGGCGTCCGAGTCAAGGTCGGAATAAAGGGTTTAATACCCTTTATTGTGATCCGCCGCGCGCGCTGTTTGCAAATGTAAGTCCTCTATCGGAGCCGCGCTCCACAAATACCGAAGATTTCGTTTCGCGGAGTCCGAGGGCATTCGCTTTCTCCATGCCGAGAGATTGAATCCGCGCCAGATAAGCGGTTTCCAGTTCCGACACTTCCGACGAGAGGGCGGCGAGCGTTACTTGGCCATTTTCCCATCGTGCCGCGGAAAATGCGGCTGATTTCAAAAAATATCCGTATGACAGAAGCATGATCAGAAAAAGCGCGACGAACATGGCAAAAACGATGCGGGCGTACTCCCGATGGAATCCTTCATATGTATGCGCGTATGATAGTACTGTTTTCATAATGCTGACATTGAAACAAGATTTGCGTATTCTTATATCTTTTCGGCGGCGCGCAATTTTGCGCTGCGCGCGCGGGGATTTTTTTTTGCTTCCGCATGTGTCGGTACGATCGGCTTTTTCGTAATGACCGTAAGCATTCCTTCTTTTGCGGCATCGCGGAACATGTTCTTTACGATTCGATCCTCTAAACTGTGAAAACTGATGATGGCGATGCGTCCACCGCGGGACAAACGGCTGATACCGCCCGCGATTCCTTCAGAGAGCGCGCCCAATTCATCATTTACAACAATGCGGAGTGCCTGGAATACGCGTGTCGCCGGATGCCGTTTCCCTCTTCTTGGCATCGCGCGCGTGACGATTTCTGCGAGCGTGCCGGAAGTTTCTATCGGCGAGCGTTTTCGCGCTTCCACGATCGCGCGCGCGATGCGGCGACTAAATCGTTCTTCGCCGTATTTCCAGAATATATCGGCAAGATCTTCTTCTCGCGCGCGATTCACGATATCGCGCGCAGTTTCCACACCTTCAGAAATCGGATACGCCATCGTCATCAAAAGCGGTTCGTCACGCTGAAACGTGAATCCGCGTCCGGAACTTTCCAGATGCATGCTGGAAATCCCGACATCAAGAACAATCGCATCCACATTGGCTATGGAAAGCGAGTCAAGAGCGGCGGGAATGTTGCGGAAGTTTGTGTGGAGAAAATGGGTCTTCGCGGCACAGGTCGAAAGCCGTAAAGACGCGCGCGCGAGCGCATCGCTATCTTGGTCAAGACAGATGAGCGTACCTGTCTTTCCGATGCGCCGCGCAATTTCTTCCGCATGTCCCCCTGCTCCGACCGTGCCATCAAGTACGACGGCGCCCGGTTGTAGGGCAAGAAGATCTATTGTTTCGTGTAAAAGAACCGGCACATGGGGTGTCATAAACCCCTCATCATCAATCTTTGTCGGCCCTTTCTGTGTACTCATCGGCATAAAAGATTAAGGATGAACGATTAACGACACTACAGAATTCCCAGGTCACCCAACTTCTCCGCAAGCGTATCCGCATTCGCTTCAATGCGCTTCTTGTATGCCGACCATGCGCCTTCGTCCCAAATCTCAACTCGCGTATGCATGCCCGCGACGATGACTTTCTCCTTGAGATCCGCAAATGTTTTTAGAAAATCCGGAATAAGCACGCGCCCCGCACCATCCACTTCCGATTCCACCGCTCCCGCTAAAAGAAATCGATTAAATCCGCGGCTATCGGATTGTCCGAGCGGCAACTCCGCAATCTTACGCGCGATACGCTCCCATTCTTTCATCGGATATACGAAGAGACATGCGTCCAATCCTCGCGTGATCACAACTTTTTTTCCCATTTCTTTCCGAAATTTCGCCGGAAATGAAAGTCGTTTTTTCGGATCCAGAGTATGTGTGTATTCGCCGATGAGCATGGTTTTCTCGACACGAATTACGAATGAGCGCGAATGACACCAATACAACAGAATCTCCAGGGACGTTCGTTTTTTATTCGTGTCATTCGTTTTAATTGGTGGATTTGTGTCGTGTTCTTCACTGTCCCACCTCATCCCACTTGCCCACTATTATACACCACTTCATCCCACTCCCCAAAATACCCCCCCTGTGGATAACTGCCAAAAATCAAGGAGCGTATTGCGCGACCATGATTTTTGAGCACCGAGCACTCAGTGTGTATCTACTATGCATCCTCGGTTCTTGTGACTCTGTAAGAATATATCGTGATGCGTTGTATGCGAGACCTGAGTGCTTGGGCAAATCCCCATCCAACAAAAAACCGCCTGGGGGCGGTTTTTTAAATATAACCATTCGAGTTCATTCTGCGAGCGAGATTAATCTTGCGAGCGAGATTAAAATATACAGATTTAATGTTTTGCTCCAACAAGGAAGAGTTTGTGCCTCCCTCGTATAGTTGAAACAAATCTTCCAGAATCTCCCCTGTCGCAGAAATTTCCTTGTCGCCAAGCGATGGAATATCCATCGCGTCAAATTTCTTTCTCAACTCGCGAATCTCGTCGTACATAGCAATCACCTCTGATTTGACAGAACACCTACCATTAACCTACCAGACCAATCTTATACTGTAAATATTGTAAATAGTGGCCCTATTCTCATATTCTCAAGAATACTAGAATAGATGCAGACAAAAAAACCTGACCGCTTAAGAGTCTGGTTTTCCATTCTCTCCGGGCTAAAGAAATTTTCAAGATGCAAAATGACTTATACTTGCGACCGCAAGTATAAGTCATTTTAGTTAACGTCTAGCGCCTAACACCAATACCTATTGCCTACCCTTTCGGTCTCATCGTTGGAAATAAAATGATATCGCGAACATTGTGCGTGTCGGTGAGAAGCATTGCGAGGCGGTCCACACTCATTCCTACGCCAGCGGTTGGCGGCATACCGTACTCAAGCGCTTCCAAAAATCCTTCGTCGCTCGTTTGCGCTTCTTCGTCGCCCGCTTTTGCGTGTGCATCCTCTTTTGTAAATCGCTCGCGCTGGTCAATGGGGTCATTCAATTCAGAAAATCCTTTTACTATTTCAATTCCCGCAATAACAACCTGAAACGCGTCAGCAAATTCGGGGTCTTTTTCCAATCGCTTCGCGAGCGGCAAATATGCCACCGGATATCCGGTGATAAACGTCGGCTGAATGATTTTCGGGCGACACACTTTTTTATAGATATTATCCAAAATCTTTTCGCGCGAATCGGAATCAGCGACGGATACGGCAAGTTGGCGCGCTTTTAATTCCGCGTCTTTGCGCGTGAGGTTTGGTAAATCATTCAAAAGCGCATTTCGCTTTAAGAGGTCTGCATACGACACACATGCGAACGGCTTCGTGAAATCAATCTTTTGCCCGTCAAAGACCGCAACGCCTCCTTTGTGTATCTTCTTTGCGACAGAACGAATAATCTTCTCGGTGAATTCCATATATGCGCGCGCATTGGAATATGCTTCATAATACTCAATTGTCGTGAATTCCGGATTGTGGGTCGCGTCTATCCCCTCGTTGCGGAAAAGACGTCCAATCTCATACACCTTCGGAAATCCTCCCACAAGCAGTTCTTTCAAAAAAAGTTCCGGTGCGATGCGCAGATACAAGTCAAGGTCAAGCGCTCTGTGGTGCGTCATGAACGGTTTTGCTGCAGCGCCGCCCGCATGGCTCTGCAAAATAGGCGTTTCCACCTCAACATATCCCGCCTCGTCAAGCACGGCGCGAAGCGCGGAGACGACGCGCGAGCGCGTTAGAAATCGCTCTTTTGATTCCGGAGAGGCGATTGTGTCTAAATAGCGCTTGCGCGAACGCTCTTCAATGTCGGTAAGTCCCGCCCATTTGTCGGGAAGCGGACGAAGCGCTTTTGCGAGCATGCGCCAACTCTTTGCAAGAAGTGTTTTTTCTTTTCGTTTTGTAACAAAAAGCGGCCCGCTGCACTCAATAAAATCGCCGATGTCCACTGTCTCGGAAAAAAGCGCGAGCGCTTCCTCTCCGGTCTCATCCTTTTTCAAAAGCACTTGAAATATACCGGTGCCATCATCCAAATCAAGAAAAATGATCGCGCCTTGTCCGCGGATTGCGCGAATGCGTCCTGCAACCACAATTCCTTTTTTCTTTTTTGAGAGCGCGGAGAAGCCTTTCATGACCTCCGCGATCTCATGTGTCCGCGTTGATTCCACCGGATACGGATTTATCCCGCGCGCTTTGAGCGTTTCCAATTTCTTTATGCGTTCCGCGCGCAGTTCTTCAAGTGAGGCCATGCCAAAAAATAATGAATGATAATGGATGTGTCTTTTACCTAGCCCGCTAACTGTATCAGCCGTCGGCCAGGGAGCACCGAGCACTCAGAAACCGTTGATTGACTGCGGCAAGGTGTCTTGAATAATCCAAAATGCCACTGACACAAAATGATTACTGCTGAGTGCTCGGTTGTAGTAAATAATAGTCGCCGCTCGGCTCCTTTATTTACTCAATCTCTACGATACTATATTCTACCTTTCCTACGGGACTCTGGAAAGATGTTTTGTCCCCCTTTTTCTTACCCATGAGCGCCGCACCAAGCGGCGAGAGGTATGAGATTTTTCCAGCACCAGTGTCCGCTTCTTCCGATCCGACGATCTGGTATTTTTTTTCGTCTTTCTCGCCCGTTTTTTTCACAACAATTGCAGAACCGATTTCTACCACTTCGCTGTGATGTTTCTCAACCATTTGCGCATGTTTTAAAATATCTTCCAATTCCAAAATGCGCTTCTCTGTGCCCGCTTGGTCGTCGCGCGCTTCATGATATTCGGCGTTCTCGGAAAGATCGCCGAGCGATTTAGCGTACTCCAACTTCTCCGCAATCTCCTTTCGGCGCGTCGTTTTCAAATAGTCCAGTTCGTTGCCGAGTTCTTTGTATTTCTGTTTGCTGACGTATGATTTTGGCATATGAGTATATGGTTCGGCATGATACCACAAAAGGATAATTTATGCAAAAACGCGGGCGATGCATACGGGGCGATTGACGATGGAAACAATGCGAGGTAATGTGCGTATGGATTCCCTTC
>JBBUEZ010000002.1:0-16239 GCA_038056715.1 Patescibacteria group bacterium | reverse complement strand
CAGCCGCACTTTTACGAAACGCAGATTGATGAATGTGGTTTTTTGTGTCGGCCTAGGTTCTTTATATAGTCCCCTGCTGGCTACGCCGCAGGGTAATGAATGAATTCGCTTCGCTCATTCCCCCGCGAGGCAGAGCCTCGCGGTACCTGCCTGCCGGCAGGCAGGTTCAACCTATATTGCATCGTCACTCCTTGACCGTCCGGTACGGACTAGGTCGGACGAGGTGAGAACGGAAAAAAGAAACACGCTCTCACCTCGCTCTCAGTTCAGGTGCAATAAACGACGCTTCGCCCGAAAAGGGATGTGCTACCGTGCCCCGTAGCCAGACCAGAATGTTTGTGGTACTGGGGTTCGCACGCGCGTCGTTTATTTCCATGTGTGGCAAAAGTGCGGCGGGGTTAAGAAAATCATAGTCGTTCACTTCGCGCTCCGCGCTCGCTACGCTCCTTGATTTTCTAAAAACTCAAACACTTTTTCGTGTTTGAGGATTGTTGCGGCGTACGCGCGGGCGCGCTCTTCGCGCGCGCCCGGGTAGTGCTCCATGATGTGTTTTACCTCCGTTTCCACCGCGGCAGGGTCGGCAGAGACCTTTTCCATTTCAGCGATTTTTGTGAGGATAAGCCCGATCTTTACGTTCTTTTCCGCCTGTGGACGCCACTCGGTTCGGATTTCTTCCACCGTTTTTTTCAAGTGTTCCAGATATTTATCAAACTGCAGTCCCATGCGGGAGATGTCGGAAGCGAATTGCGCCATGAGACGGTCAAGCTCGCGTTCAATGAGAATATGCGGCACGTCCACCGATGACTCTTTGACCAACTCTTCCGTGAGCGCGGCGCGTCGTTTCTGCATTTCTTTTGTTTTCTTCTCTGTTCTAATATTTTCTTTTATTTTTTTGCGTAAGTCGGCAAGATTTTCAAATTCCCCCAATTCCTTTACATTTTCATCAGTGAGAGGGGGTAATTCCTTTCCTTTTCCCGATCCTTCTGCGTTCTTAGTTCTTAGTTCTTGGTTCTCCGTTACTGTCCGCGCGCGGAGCTTTCGTATTTCTTCAATCGTTTTTTCCACCTCATCGTCCGTGACACTCACTTCTTGAATCGGCTCTTTTGCCGCTCTTTCCGCAATTTTTTTGTAGTCGGGGAGTATTACTTCCGGTGATACGGCGACGGTGATCTTAAATCCAAGAGGAGAACCCTTTGCAATCTTTGTGATTTGCACTGCTGGATCGCCCACGACATCAAGTTTATTTTCGGCGATGATGTCGGGGTATGCTTTCCCCAGTGCGCGCTCCGCCATTTCTTCCAAGATTGTCATATCGCCCGTATGCTGCGCCAAGATGTTCTCCGGCGCTTTTCCCTTTCTGAACCCCGGGATGTTCACGCGGAGGGCAAGATATTTCACCGCCGCCTCGCGGTGCGATTCAAATATCTCCGAAGGGATTTCCCCGGTGATTTCCAATTCAGACTTTTCTTTTTTTGAAACGCTCACCTGTATAGCCATAATGTGGGTTAGCATACTTGATTCAAACAGAGAGCGCAAACAAAAACCCGCCAAGAAAGGCGGGTTTTTGTTTGCGCAAGATGCCGTTAAATGCCCAATTCCGTGTTGATGCTCTCTAATTCCGCATCAAGATTATTCAGTTCAGTCGTTGAAAGATCCGCCTCAATGTCCGTGATCTCACTTGATGCGCTCTCTGTCGGCTGGAATACCGGAGTTGTCTCTGTTTGCGAGGCCTCCTCGTTTGGCGTTCCCACAAGCCGCTCGCCCCAGAAATAGAGAGCGCCGATAATCAGGATAATGACAATGACAATAATGCCGATGATTGCGCCAGTTTTCCCGTTTTTATCGCCACCTCCCATCGTAGGAGTTGTATTTGGCATCGCTCCCCCCATTCCTCCCGAACCGGTTGCACCCGCACCACTTTTATTCATTTCGTTTGGATTCATACGTGTGGATTAAAATGGTTAATGATTTTTTTATTGCGATTCTGTTGTTTCACCGCCTGTGTTCTCACTTACGCCTCCGGCATTTGATTCGCGCGAGCCCTTGATCGCCTTCACCGCTTCCACCAATTTCTTGTGCGCCTCTTTGATATATTCGGCAACCTTTTTCGCCGCCTCGCGGACAGATTCCATCGCCGCCTTCGGGTCTTCCGACGCGATTGCCGCTTCCAGTGCCGCCTTTGCATCCGCCGCCGCCTGTTTTGCCGCCTCTATCGCCGCGCGCGCTTCCGCGAGTTTTGCTTTTGCTTCGTCAAGGATAAATCCTTTTCCTTCCAATGCTGTGATGCGTTCATCAATGCGATTCGCGAGCCGCTCCAGGCGTTCTATCGCCGCGCGATATCGTTCCGCCATGTTTTTAATGTGTCGCTCAATGATGCCTTTCTTTCGCGCGTCAAGCGCCTGTGTGCGCAAATCTTTTATTTCGGCGCGATTCTCTGTGCGGATGGCGCGTCGTTCTTCCGTCGTGCTTGCGTTTCTCACTTCCTCGCGGTTTTCAACACGCGTTTCTTTGATGTCGCGCTTTACCTCGCGAAATGGCGCAAGCGGGCGCGCACCCGTTTCCGCGAATGCCGCCGGAGCGAACACAAGAGAAAGGACAAAGATGCTTATAATAGTCTGTGTGATTCGTATCATAAGAATAATTTAATAATAAACATACCGCATGTGCCGATATTTTTTTATTATACACCAAAAACGCCCCGCAAGCCCCCACACCTTTTGTTGCATCGTTTCCTACATGCGCGCCCGCTGTGTGCTGAAAATATTTCCGTATCATCACTTACTGCCGCGCTCGTAACAGCGCTTGAAACAAAGATGCACCATGCAACGAAAGGTGTGGGGGCAAGGGGGACGTTTATTTATGCGTTTCCGCGTACAGCGCCATTCCGCGCGAAACGGCTTCTTTTGCCTCTCGGACACCCTTAAATCCGCTCACATGCACCTCTTTGTTTTGAAGTTTCTTGTAGGTGGAATAGAAATGCTCCATCTCTTTGAGCGTGTGCTTATTGATGTCCGCGAGATTTTCCACATGGTCCCAGCGCGGGTCATCAATGGGGACTGCAACGATTTTATCATCAGCATCGCCGCCGTCGGTCATGTGCATAATTGCGACCGGCCGCGCGCGCACCAAGATTCCCGGCACGAGCGGAAATGTCGTGAGAAGGATGACATCAAGCGCGTCGCCATCGTCCCAGAGCGTCTGCGGCACGAAGCCGTAGTCAAAAGGAAAATCCTGCGCGGTGTGCGCCGCGCGGTCAAGCGCAATCAAACCCGTTTCTTTGTCTATCTCATATTTGTTTTTTGAGCCCTTCGGAATCTCAACGATGACGTTGAGCGCATTTACGGTTCCGGAGGGAATGTCGTGGAGTAGGTTCATTCCGTTAGAGACAGGTCGCGGTCGTGCGGCGCCCGCCTGAAGTTATTTTGTAATAGAAACATCATACCACACCATTTGGTCCGGAGAGATTCCGCGACCGCGGTCTCTAACGGGATTCATAGCAAAAAAGTATAAGTATTAAGTATAAGTATTAGCACAACATATATTAAATCTTCCCTTTTTCTTCGTCTTCAACCAGCGCATGCGGGACTTCGTGGCTTTCCTCTTTTTCAGTTGATTCCATTGGCATTCCTTCCGCCGCGAGCGTTTCGGCGAGCGGACTTTCTTCCTCCGCATCTTTCCCTTCAATCATGATCTCTTCGCCGTTTGATTGCGCGATCGTTTCGCCCCCCGCTCCTTCAATGTCAATTCGCCAGCCAGTCAGTTTTGCCGCAAGGCGCACGTTTTGTCCGCCCTTGCCGATCGCGAGAGACATCTGATCTTCGGCAACGGTAACGCGCGCCTGCCGGAGAGCCGCATGGACTTCTATGCTCATTATTTTTGAGGGGGAGAGAGCAAAAGTAATAAAACGCTCCGGATTATCCGACCACTCAATGATATCAATTTTCTCTCCGGCGAGTTCGTTCATGACGGTAGAGACGCGCACTCCGCGCTGACCGACACACGTTCCGATAGGATCAACTTTCGGGTCATGGGAGACGACCGCCATTTTTGAGCGTGCTCCCGGTTCGCGGGCAACCGCTTTTATTTCCACGACCGCGTGCGCGATTTCCGGCGCTTCCACCGCGAAAAGTTTCTTCAGAAATTCCGGATGCGAGCGCGAGAGACGGACGTTGACTCCGCGCGGACCTTCCGAGACGGAAACAACATATGCTTTGATGCGCCCGCCTTGGCGATAATGTTCTCCCGGAATTTGTTCTTCGTATGGCAAGAGACCGACGGTTCGCCCGAGATCAACAAATACGTTTCCTCTCTCAATGCGCTGGATGCTTCCAGAGACGACCTCGTCCGTGCGCCCCGCGAATTCTGTGAGGATCGCCTGCCGTTCCGCCTCGCGAATTTTTTGAATGATAACCTGTTTTGCCGTCTGTGCGGCGATGCGGCCGTAATCATCCTTTGCCTCCAGAGGAAAAATGATCTCGCCGTCCAATTCTGCGCCTTTTTTTATTTTACGCGCATCCTCTATCAAGATATGATGTTCGGCGTTGAAACGGGGGCGCAAATCTTCAAGTGTTCCTTCTTCAGGTTCCTCTTCGTCCGGCATGCGCACCGTTGAAGAGTCCACAACAATTTTGACCTGTTCAAACTCGGTTTTCCCAGATGCAATATCAAAATGCGCGCGGACGATTTGTCCTTTTTTGCCGTAATCCTTTTTATAGGCGGCGGCAAGCGCCTGTGATATCGCTTCAATGATTTTGTCGCGCGAAACGCCCTTTTCGGTTTCCAACTGGTCCAGCGCGGAATTGAATACTTTTAGGTCTAACATACGGATTTTGTTTGTGAGCGAAGCGAGCAAGTACAAAATTCAGTACCAAGCGCTCAGAGTTTGTATCACCACTGTCGCATACTATTGCCGCTTAGCGCAAGATGGTCTGATATATGTGGTGAAGTAATACTGAGTGCTCGGTTAAGAAAAATATAGTCGCTTTGCTCATTATTTTTCTAAAAAGAAAGGCCCGCCTTAGGCGGACCGTTTCAGAATGTGTCTACTATATACAGATCCTCCCCAAAAGTCAATAGATTAGGATACGCTGTGCACAGAAATATAACAAAGTTTTCCGCACGTTCTGATATAATGGAATCAAAGGATCATGAAAACATGAAAGCGCCGGATCATCAGCGTATGGCGCTACCGCCGCTTTAATGATTTCATGTTTTAATATTTTGACGATTTTTATCATGCGCGTTGCGGACACTCAATTGAAAAAGTTCATTATTGATTCGGGACTCCTTTCAGAGGCGGATATTTCTCGCGCGGAAAAAGAAGCGGTTGCGAAAGGGAAAACTTTGAAGGAAGTTCTTCTCAACACGAGCGCAATTTCCGAAGACGAACTGCGCCGCGTGGAGGCGTATGTGCTCGGGATTCCGTTTGTGAACTTGAAAGACCATAAGATAGAGGGAAAAGTGCTCTCGCTTATTCCCGAGCCCATTGCGCGCAAACATAACATCGTCGCATTTCAAAAAACTGAATCCTCGCTTGAAGTCGCGATGTTGGACACGGAAGATCTCGCGGCGATTGATTTCATCAAGAAAAAAACGGAGCTCAAGATTCTTCCGCGCCTCACTGACAGCGGGTCCATTAAAAGCGCGCTCCTGCAATATCAAAAGAGTCTGAAAGCGGAGTTCGGCGACATTATTCAAAAAGAAGCCGAGGCGCTCAAAATGATGCCGGAGAGCGCCGAGGGGGAGAGGGCGAGCGAGAAAGAATTGAAAGAACTTGCGGAGGATCTGCCTGTCGTGAAGATCGTGAATACGCTTTTGAAGCACGCGATCGTGCAGAATGCGTCTGACATACATATTGAACAGTTGGAAAAAGAAGTGCTTATTCGTTATCGCATAGACGGCATTCTCCATGACGCGATGATACTTCCCAAAAATGCCGGACCGGGGATCATTGCACGCATAAAAGTACTTTCTAATTTGAAATTGGATGAAAAGCGTTTGCCGCAGGACGGGAGATTTAAAATTGAAACGGAAGCGGGGGACAAGGTGTCATTTCGCGTTTCCACGCTCCCGACCTCATTCGGAGAAAAGGTTGTCACGCGACTCCTCAAAGAATCAGGCGCTCGTTATACGCTGGAGACGCTCGGTTTCCACGGCAAAGGATTGGAATATATATATGATGCAACACGCTATACGACAGGCATGATCCTGGTCACAGGACCGACCGGCTCGGGAAAAACGACGACACTCTATACCGTGCTGGACATTTTGAACACACCCAGTGTGAACATTTCCACCATTGAAGACCCGATAGAATACCAGGTGCCGCGCGTTAATCAAACGCAAGTAAAACCGGAAATCGGATTTACATTTGCAACAGGGTTGCGCGCGCTTGTACGCCAAGATCCGGACATCATCATGGTCGGTGAGATTCGGGACAAGGAAACCATATCTCTTGCGATAAACGCCTCGCTCACCGGACACTTGGTGCTCTCCACGCTTCACACGAATTCCGCCGCAGGCACGATTCCGCGCATGCGCGATATGGGCGCGGAGCCGTTCTTGCTCGTCTCAACCATCAAAGTCATCGTTGCACAACGGCTCGTTCGCAAACTTTGCAAGATGCGTGAAAAATATTTTCTCTCCGCCGATGAGATTGCAAACCTGGCGCGGCACGCCGATTTGGGAAAAATTCTCGCGGTCATGAAAGAGGAGGGCGTCGCGGACGCAAAAGCCGCATGGGAGAAAATCCCATTTTACAAGCCGAAAAAATCAACCGAGTGCGAAGACGGCTATGGCGGGCGCATCGGCATTCATGAGGTCATGCATATGTCTTCCGCGATAGCGGGGCTTATTATGAGGGACGCGACTGCAGAGGAACTGGAAGACCAGGCGAAAAAAGAGGGTATGACGACGATGATAGAGGATGGAATATTTCTTGCGGCACAGGGGATCACGACGCTTGAGGAAGTATTACGAGTAGTTAGTGAGTAGGTCATGAAAGCATTAAAACATGAAAACAGGAAAGCGGGGGAGCATGAACGTATGAAGCCAGGACAAAGTTTTAAAGGCATATTGAAAGGGAAAATGGATGAGTATGTACATCTTATGTACGAAATAACGAAAAGTTTTCCGGATGAAGAAAAATATGGCGTCATCTCACAAATTCGGAGGGCTGCCATGTCTGTCATATTGAATTACATAGAAAGATATGCGCGCAGAAAACTTGCAGTACAACTAAATTTTTTTGAGATATCATACGGTTCTCTGAAAGAATCAGAATATCTCATTTATTTTTCAAAAAGGGAGAAATACATAACTGATGAAGAAGAGAGAATGGGACTTGCTCTTACAAATGAGATAGGGGCGATGTTGTGGACGGAGATAAGCGCGTTAGATAAAAGCCTGAAATCATGAAATCACGAGAACATGAAATCATGAAAACACGAGAACATGAAAGCACAAGAACACGAGATTTTAATGCTTTAATGCTTTCATGATTTAATGTTCTTGTGTTCTTGTGATTTAATGTTTTAATGATCCTGTGATTTTATGTTTTAATGATTTCATGCAATTCTCATACACCGCGATAGGCAAAGACGGAAAACGCGTGACTGGCGAAGAGCAGGCGAAAGATCAATATGATCTCGGACGCGCGCTTAAAGAACGCGGAATGACGTTGCTTTCCGCAAAAGAGAAAAAAACAGTCGGGAAAATGGACATATACCTTTCGTTTTTCTCGCGCGTGAAAATGCAGGATAAGATTGTGTTCACGAAAAATCTCTCCGCAATGATCCGTGCGGGACTCTCGCTTTCGCGGAGCCTTGCCATTTTGGAACGGCAGACAAAGAACGCGAAATTCAAAATAGTCATCGCGCGGGTGGCGGAGACGGTGGAACGCGGCGGATCTCTGTCGGAAGCGCTTGCCGCGCACCCGAATGTGTTCTCTTCCCTTTTGGTTGCGATGGTGAGAGCCGGCGAAGAGTCGGGCGGACTCGCCGAATCTCTTTCCGTCGTCGGCATCCAGATGGAGAAAAATTATCTCTTGGCGAAGAAGGTGCGCGGCGCGCTTTTATATCCGGGGATTATCATCACAGCGATGGTCATCGTCGGCGTGCTCATGCTTGTGTTTGTCGTGCCGACGCTCACATCAACCTTTAAAGAATTGAAAGTAGACCTTCCGCGGAGCACGCAGGCAATCATAGCCGTGTCGGATTTTCTTTCTAACCACAGCATTCTTTCGCTTCTTATTCTTATTATGGTTGTTGGAGGAGTGTATAGCGGTCTTCGAACTAAAAAAGGAAAACGGGGCGCAGAGGCGGTTGTGCTCCACCTTCCGATTATCGGGGAATTGGTCAAAAAGACAAATGCCGCGCGCACGGGCCGCACCCTTTCTTCGCTTCTCACGTCCGGCGTTGACATGGTGGAAGCCATTCGTATTACGGAAGAAGTGGTGCAGAATTCGTATTTTAAGGATGTTTTGAGAGAAGCGGGCGAGCGCGTGCAAAAAGGCACCGCACTTTCCGCGGTCTTCAAGGAAGACCGCTCGCCATACCCGATTTTGGTCGGTGAAATGATGGAGGTGGGGGAGGAAACCGGAAAACTCTCAGACATGCTCTCGCAGATCGCCATATTTTATGAAAGCGAAGTGGAAGAGGCGACAAAAAATCTCTCTACGATCGTTGAGCCGTTTTTGATGGTGTTGGTCGGAGTGGTGGTCGGTTTCTTCGCGGTGTCCATGATATCGCCGACGTATTCGCTGCTTAATAATATTTAAGCGTATTGTGTATTGCGTATTATGTATGGTGTATTATGTATGGTGTATGGAAACAGAAGTGCTGAAAAATAAAAGCAATCAGACCGCATATAGTAAAAAACTATTCGGTATTTTCCCAATACCCAATACCCAATACCCAATACATCCCCAAAAGGGAATGACCGCGCTTGAGATAGTGATCGCGCTTGCCATCGTTTTGCTTGTGGGCGCGCTTATCGCGATTCCGCTTGCGCGATTTAAGAATAACCAGTTGCTTGTATCTTCCGCGGAACAGATCATCTCCGCGCTTCGCGAGACGCGGGCGAATACGCTTGCGGCGAAAAATGATACGGTGCATGGCGTACATTTTGAATCGGGGCGTTTTGTCATCTTCTCCACTTCATGGAGCGAAGGCGCGGCGGGGAACACAGTCACTTATTTTCAAGAGCCGGTGTATCTGCCGACCATATCGCTCTCAGGCGGCGGGTCGGACGTATTGTTCACACGACTCACCGGAAAAACAAGTCAGCCTGGAACGCTCGTGCTACAATTAGAAGGAAATGCATCTTCGCAAAAGACAATTATCATTGATGCGTCGGGCGCCGTTTCAGTCAGCGAATGATAGCAGGGGATTCGGCGTTGTGGAAATCGTCATCGGTTCCGCGCTTGTATCCGTTGCCCTAATCGGACTCATCGCTTCGTTTCAAGCATCGCTTGTCGCAAGCAGAGAAGCGGGACGGAAATTAACCGCAACATTCCTTGCGGAGGAAGGTATGGAGGCGGCGCGGCTTATGCGCGACCGTTCATGGACGAACATCTCCGGTCTTTCCACAACAACAACATATTATCTGACGTTTACCGGCGGAACGTGGGCGACGACCACCGTTTCATCGCAAATATTCGGAACGTACTACCGCACGGTGCGAGTTTCCGATGTGTATCGCAACGGGTCGCAGGATATTGCCGCATCGGGCACAGGGGATGCGCGCACAAAAAAAATAACAGCCGATGTGTCATGGCAGAAGCGCGGTGCGACAACCACCGTTTCATTGTCGTCGTATTTGGCAGATATATTTTAGCACGACACCAATCCACGAATAAAAACGAATACCACGAATTATGAAACCCACTACTCACTACTCACCCGTCGCGAAGCGGCTATACCCCCACACCTTTCGTAGCATGGCGCAGATGTTTTTGAACACCATACATACTAGAAAAGTTCTATGAAACAACTATACAAATATTCTTTCGCCCCTCGACCAAGCATAACAAAAACAATGCCGCGAAAGGTGTCGGGGTATACCCTCATGGAGGCCGTTGTGTATATTGCTGTTTTCGCGGTATTTTCCGTCATCGCCGTGAATGCGATCATTATTATTTTGGGATCGTTCCGTCATCTGCGCGCGGAGCGCACGGTAAACACCGCGGCACAGGTTTCGTTTGAACGAATGGTGCGCGACACGAGAACCGCAGAAAGTATTACAATACTTCAAAGCACATTTGATACAAACCCGGGGCGTCTCACGCTCGTGAATCCCGACATGTCCGCCACGGAATTTTATATTGAGAATGGCGCGCTTAAAGTAAGAGAAAACGGAGTGTACGCAGGAATGCTTACGGCAAGTACGACTGTTGTGGACACTCTCGTATTTCGTTTTATTAACCATGGGACGGTGCAGGGCGTGCGAATGGAATTGACGCTTCATGACACGCGCGACCCTGGAGTCTCACGGCAGTTTGCGGACACCGCGGTTCTCAGGGGAACTTATTGAAATCATGAAATCATTAAATCATAAAAGCATAAAAGCATTACATCATAAAAACACACGAGCGTGTTCTCGTGATTTCATGTTTTCATTTTCTCGTGAGAGGGGGTTCACCCCTACACCCTACACCCTACACCCTATCCCCTATCAAGGCGGGCAGGCCATGATGATTACGGTGGTATTTTTCCTGTTTATCTCGCTTGCGGTCATGTTCGGGATGGTGAACCCGACGCTCACGGAAACAAAACTTGCGCGGTCGCTCGCGTATTCCTCGCAGAGTTATTTTCTTTCGGAAGGCGGCGTTGAGGATGTTTTGTATCGGTTAAAAAATAATCTCACCGTTGACACGACGGAGACGCTCTCGCTTGGAGGCGCAATCGCAACGACAACGATCACAGACACGGGAAGCAATGAGAAAGACGTTACAGCGTCAAGTAATAATAGTGGGAACGTGCGAAAATCGAAAGTGCATGTCACAATCACAACGGGCGTGTCATTTAGTTTCGGCGTGCAGGCGGGGCCGGGCGGTTTTAATATTCAAAACAACGCGAGTATCAACGGCAATGCATATTCCGCGGGGCCTATTGTCGGTTCCAATTCAAACAGTATCAGGGGCGATGTAATTTCCTCCGGACCGTCGGGGAGCATTACCGGCATACGCGCGACAAGCAGCGCATACGCGCATACGATCAGCAATTCCGTCATAGACAAGAACGCGTATTATCAAACGATATCAGGAAGTACGGTCGGCGGAACGTCATACCCCGGGTCAGCCGATCAACCAATCGCCGATCTGCCGATTGCCGACACGCTTATTGATCAATGGGAAACCGATGCGGCGGCTGGAGGGACAATCGCAAGCCCGTGTCCGTACAAGATCACTTCAAATATCACTATCGGACCGAAAAAAATCGCCTGCGATATTGAGATCAGCGGCAGTCCGACGGTAACGCTTACGGGACCGCTGTGGGTTACCGGAAATATTGATATAAAAAATAGTCCGACATTGCGCGTTTCATCATCATTGCCGGGGAAGAGCATCGTTATTGTCGCAGATAATCCCGCCAATCGAACGACAAGCAGTAAAATAGAACTTGAGAACTCCACCGTCGTCGCTGGTTCCGGAGCGGGCTCGTATGTTCTGATGGTGTCGCGCAACACCAGCGCCGAGAGCGGCGGAAGCGAGGAAGCAATTGAGGTGCAAAACAGCGCGCAGGGCGCGCTATTGGTATACGCCAATCACGGCGAGATCCATTTACAGAACAGCGCGAGTCTGAAAGAAGTGACCGGATGGAAGATAAAAATATCCAATAACGCCGCTGTGACATATGAAACAGGTCTTGCCTCGCTTCTCTTCACGTCCGGCCCCGGCGGTTCGTGGGCAGTCAATTCATGGAAGGAAATACAATAATCTCACAAATGCTGTGGTAGAATATGCTCATGCAGAAACGTTTTTTCATCGTCGGTAATTGGAAGATGTCGCCGGAAACCATGCACGAAGCGCGCGCGCTTTTTTTGTCCGTGAAAAAAGCCGCGCGCATGAGTCGTGCGCGTATTATTGTGTGCCCTCCGTTCCCATTCCTTTCCCTGCTTGCACAAGATGCAAAAACAGGGAAGGTGTTGCTCGGCGCGCAGAATGTTTCAAACGAAACAGGAATCGCGCACACCGGCGAAGTATCGGGCGCAATGCTCTCGTCCCTCGGCGTGCACTATGTGATTGTCGGACACTCCGAGCGACGCGCACAGGGAGAGACAGACGCGATCGTGTCGGCAAAAGTGCGCGCGGCGATAGAAGAAAAAATAACTCCGATCATTTGTGTGGGCGAGCGGGCACGCGATGACCACGCACTCTACTTTGATGAACTTTCGCGGCAGATCAAAGGCTCGCTCGCGGGGCTTTCCCGCAAAGACGCGGAGAAAATAATTATTGCCTATGAACCGGTATGGGCAATAGGCGAGGCGGCAACTGGTTCAGATACTCCCGAAGGAACGGAAGAAATGGCGCTTTTTGTGAGAAAAACACTCGCGGATATGTTTGGAGAAAAAATGGCGCATACAATTCCCATTCTCTATGGCGGATCCGTGTCGGAGAAGAACGCTAAAGATTTCCTCGCGCGCGGCGGCGTGCAGGGACTTCTGGTCGGGCGCGCATCGCAGGCGGCAAAAAGTTTTTCCGCGATCATTTCCCTCGCGGCAGCGATATGAAGAAAAAATATTTTTCGGCACCGCATATTCGCACGGCGCGCAATTTGAAAGGTGCGCGTGTGTTGCTCCGTCTTGATATCAACGAGCCACTTGCGCGCGGCAAAGTGCTTGACGATTTCCGTATCCGCCGCTCCGTTCCGACGATAGAGTTTTTAAAAAAGAAAGGCGCGCGCGTGATTATCATCGCGCACGAAGGACATGCGGAAGGAACACTGCGTAGCGTATCCAAACGACTCAATCGCTATACCCGCGTATCGTTTGATGCGACACCAATTCCTTCTCTTCCGAATATCGGCGCAGGCATGAAAAACGGCTCGGCGGTTCTCCTTGAAAACATCAGAAAATATCCCGGGGAAGAGAAGAATTCCATCTCGTTTGCGCGCGCACTTGCGCGAACGGCGGATGTGTATGTGAATGATGCATTCTCCGTCTGTCACAGAAAGCACGCGTCCGTGGTAACGCTTCCGCGCCTTCTTCCCGCGTATTGCGGTCCGCTTCTGCACGAAGAAGTGTCTCACCTTTCGCTCGCTCTTTCACCGAAACATCCTTTCGTATTTATATTAGGCGGCGCGAAGTTTTCCACAAAAATGCCGCTTATAAAAAAATATCTGCAAATTGCCGACACGGTGTTCGTTGGCGGCGCTCTCGCGAACGATTTTTACAAGACGCTTGGTATGGATGTTGGACGCTCGCGTGTTGAACGCCCGGGCGCGACACTTCTCCCGCTCCTCAAACACAAGAAATTATTACTACCATCCGACGTATTCGTGAAAGGAAGGAAAGGAGAGCATACGGTACGACTGGGCGAGGTTGCAGATGACGAGATTATCGTTGACGCTGGAGAAGAAACAGTACAAACACTTCGTCTGCTCATTCGGCGCGCAAAACTCATTGTGTTCAACGGTCCACTGGGCAATTATGAAGAAGGTTTTGATACTGCAACAAATGCGGTCTTGTGTGCGATTGCAACATCGCGCGCGACATCAATCGTTGGCGGCGGCGATACGATGGACCTCGTCGCGCAACTAGGCATTGAAAAAAAAATATCATTCGTTTCTACGGGCGGCGGCGCGATGATAGAATTCCTCGCCCGCGGCACTCTCCCCGGCATTGAGGCGCTCAAAAAGAGGTAAATCGCCGCAAACCATTCTTCTTAGAGAAGCGCGGTTTTGATCTGTGTGGCGAGTTTTTGCATTTCGCCGTCGGAATATGGATGCCCTTTCCACATAACAATACCGTCTTCATGAAAGCGGGGGATAATGTGGATGTGTGTGTGGAACACAGCCTGCCCTGCCGCACTTTCGTTATTCATATGGATATTAATTCCCTCCGCACCGGTTCCCGCGCGCACCGCGTGCGCGATTTTTTGCACGCTTCTCATGAGAGGGGCGAGCGTTTCATGTCGTGCGTCAAAGATGTTGCGTGAATGATGTTTGGGGACGACAAGAACGTGACCCTGATTGATCGGGGTGATATCCAAAAATGCGATACTCTCTTCATCTTCATACACCACCGCCGCGGGGATTGCGCCGGCAATGATCTCACAGAATATACAGCGTTCCTCTGTCATAATGTATAGTATCTGCCCGTGTGCGCTATACTGTCAACTACATGAAGTATTCAGTTTTTACAGAAGAGATACCCGTTCGCATTGAAGCGGAATTTTCTTCATATCCACCGCTTATGCGGACGCTTCTCTATCGGCGAGGTCTTCACACGCGCGCGGACGCGGAGAAGTTTCTCGCGCCTGATTATGAACGCGATATCCGCGACCCATTTCTTATCCACGACATGGATCGGGCGGTGGCGCGCATATTTGTCGCTATTCGCGCACAGGAACATATCGTCGTGTATGGCGATTATGATTGCGACGGTATTCCCGGATCAGTAGTGCTTCACGATTTTTTTAAAAAAATCGGATATGAATCACGCACGCACTATATTCCGCATCGGCACAGTGAGGGGTACGGACTCAACATCGCCGCAGTGGAACAGTTTGCAAAAGACAACGCAACACTGCTCATCACTGTTGATTGCGGGATTACGGACATGAAAGAAGTGGCACGTGCGGAGGAATTGGGGATTAATGTTATCGTGACAGACCACCATCTTCCGCTTAAGGATGTTGACGGGAAGGATATGCTGCCACTGGCACACGCCGTACTTAATTCAAAAAAAATATGCGACGATTATCACGATGATATGCTCTGCGGCGCAGGTGTTGCGTGGAAGTTGGTGCAGGCGCTTCTCACTCGCGGGCGAGAAGAAAAAATGATTGACGTTCCCGACGGCTGGGAGAAATGGCTTTTGGATATGGCAGGACTCTCCACAATTGCTGATATGGTACCGCTCCGGAAAGAAAATCGCGCACTCGCGCATTTCGGATTGACCGTGTTGCGGAAAAGCAAACGCCTCGGATTACGCGCACTGTTGAAGCGCGCGCGCATAGCGCAGGAGCATCTCACGGAAGATGATATTGCGTTTATGATTGCGCCGCGTATAAACGCCGCATCCCGCATGGGAGTGCCGCTTGATGCGTTTCGTTTGCTTGCAACAGATGACGAGACTGAAGCGGAAACACTTGCGGAAGCGCTTACGAAATTAAATGATGAACGCAAATTGGCAGTTGCGCGGATTATGAAGGAGGTTAAAAAAGAAATCGCGGAGCGTGAAATAAAAAGCGTGATCGTGATCGGAAATCCCGCGTGGCGTGTCGGTGTCTTGGGCATCGTCGCAAACAATATGATGGAAGAATATCAAAGACCAGTGTTTGTGTGGGGGAGAGAAGGGTCGGAGCATATCAAGGGGTCATGCAGATCTGACGGATCCGTGAGCGTGGTGGAACTCATGCACGCGGTGAATAAGGGCGTCTTTATTGATGCGGGCGGACATGAATTTTCCGGAGGATTTTCCGTTTCGCACGAACATATTCATTTGGTGGAAGACGCGCTCATCTCCGCATATGCGCGAGTGAAGAAAGAAAAAATTAATGACAAAGAATTGATTGCGGATGCGGAACTTTTAATCAAGGAGGTAACATGGAACACGTATGAGACCATCGCGCGGCTTGCGCCGTTCGGCGAAGGAAACTCGAAACCGCTTTTTGCGTTTCATGAAGTTGTGATTTCCGGCGTGCGATTTTTTGGCAAAGCGCGCGAGCATGTCGGACTTGACCTTACTGACGGCGAGCGAACAGTCCCCGCGATCTCATTTTTCGGCGCAAAAAATGCCGCACTTTCGTCTGTTTCAAAAGGCGACACGATATCTTTTCTTGCTCACATGGAAAAATCCATGTTCAAGAACCGCCCCGAATTGCGCCTCCGCATTGTTGATATCAAAGCCCACTAATACGCGCCAAAAATATCCGTTTCAAAATCCATATCAATCATTGTAATTCCACACACGGCACGTATACGGTACTATAGTACCGTATACGTGCCGTGTGGAAAAACCATGTTTATTGGGAGCGGCCAGAATACCCCGTCTTCTTGCGGCGGGGATGAATGGCCG
>JBBUEZ010000001.1:3536-11941 GCA_038056715.1 Patescibacteria group bacterium | reverse complement strand
AACGTGTACGCGCATGTGCCCGTACCCGTGCCAGTTCCGCCCGTGATCCCAGAAAGCTGGGTCTGGAGCGATGCGATCGTGGCGAGAAGAGAATTGATTTGAGATGTAAGCTCTTCAACCGTTGCTGCAGATGCAGGCGCGACAACCGCGCCTCCCATCATGACAACCGCTGAAACCAATCCTACAAATCCCGCGACAATCTTCTTTGTTTTAGAATTTGTAATAGTACTCATAATTAATGGCCATTAATTTTAGTTCGCTCGGGTGTACTTCCCGATTGAACCCCCGTGCGCGTCGTATCGGCTTTCGACGAGCCGAACGCTGTGCGCACTTGTGTACTAAAACTCACCCGTCGGAATGCTTTGGAATCTCTCGGCTTCGCTCGGGATATAGTCCCCTGCGGCAAGCCGCAGGGGACTATACTGCATCGTCACTCGGACTGGGTGAGAACAAAAAAAGAAACATGTTCTCACCCCGCTCCTCGTTAGATGCAATAAAAAATCCTTCGCGCAGTTCGGGAAATTCTTCCGCTCCGATAATGAGGTTTAGGGGCAAATGATAATATCCGCTTTCTTTACATGCAATCATATATAACCATCCTTTCTGCGGAATGACTTGTATCGGCTATCTGCTTTTCGCACATAGCGACACTTCAATAGACGTAGCCTATTTTTATTGTCAATGATCTTGGGCGTGCGGGAATCCATTTCGGTATCCGGTTCGTTATCTTTTAAAAAAGAAGCGCGAAGAGGGAAATGCCGATACGGAGAACAGGGGGGCGGAAATTGCCTGCATGTATTATATATCACGTCAAAAAACCTGCAAAAAAACTATGTGGATAACTATCGTAACTACAAGGATTTTGAACGCTCTCACATACAGAAACTGCTTAAAATACTATCCTTTTTTAAGGAGGAAGTCAATCACGGAACAGGGTTCGGGGGATAGGGTGAAGGATATAGTCAGAAAGAAAACAAAATTCCTCCAGTTTTTTTCTACACCCTACACCCTCCACTCTATACCCTATTTCAACGAATATCTGCTCCAGCGGCGCTCACCCTCCTTCTTAAGGACATTGTCCTTTACAAGAGTGATGAGTTCGCGCTGTATTGTCTTTTCGCTGCATCCCGACACGACCTGCAACACGTCCCTTATGGTCACTTCTTTTCTTTTGCGTACAAAATCAACGATAATCTTTTTCCTGTCTTTCTTCGTCTGCTCACTACTGCGGTTAGAAAATGGAGTGTTTCCAGAACTATGTCCTTGAAAAGGACGTTCTGTCTTATTTGCTAGCGCGGAATGTCCTTTTGCATGATTATAAAGGACATTCTTGTGTTCCTTTTGTCCTTTATATACGTCCTGTTGTCCTAAAAGCGATTGCTCATCCCCTTTAAGCAGTTCCGATACGATTGTTTCAGCCGAGGTTGGCATCGTTGTTCCCTGACCAATCGCGGTGCGCAATGACGCAAATCCGGCAATCAGAATATCGGCATTCATTGAGGAAACGATCCGCCCCGCGCGAGCGACGAGAAGAAGTGAGGACATTTCGCGCACGCCCTCTTCTGCGGCTTCAAATAACTCCATTCTGTCCGACAAGGGGGCGTGTTCCGCGACCGAAATATCGGACAACAGCGCAAGGCATCGCTCCCGCATAACCCATTTTATCGGCTCCATATCGGACACAAGGCTGGTGACCAAATAAACAGCGGATGATAGTTTTTCTGTTTTACCAAGCAAAAAAGAGAAGTAATCAAGCCCTTTTGAGGATTGGTCTGTTTGTGTCTTATATTCAGTGTCCTTTTTGTCGTCCATATGACTTTTATACGCTATTTTGTGTCTTTTACTATTTTTATCATCAATACCTGCGTCCTTTTAATGTCCATTATATATACGCCGCAAGAAAATGCAATTACGGTGTACACGACACCAATCTACGAATGAAAACGAATGACGCGAATAATGACGACGAGCGAAGGCGAGGAGATACTGAGCCGAGCACGGCGAATGTAATGATGTTGGAGCCCCTTCGCGTTATTCGCCTGTATTCGTGGATTGGTGCCGCACGTATTCGTGTCATTCGCTTTTCATTCGCGTATTGGTGTCGTGTGAGAAAGCGTCCCGAGGTCCGACTTCGTGGTATAATCATAAAGTATGGCGCGAAAAAAGAAAAATGACAGCAAGGAAAAAGAGGAGGAATCCGGACGAAAGAAAAATAAAAAGATACGACTCAGCGAAGAAACAAAGCATAGCGTGTTTGCGGTTATCTGTATCGCGCTCTCTTTCTTTTTCGTGCTCGCGGCATGGGGAAAATCGGGGGTTGTCGGATCATTCATCTATCGCATGCTTGACACGCTTTTGGGGGTTGGATTTTTTATGCTTCCTCTTTTGCTCCTTCTTTTGGGCATCGCATTCTTCCGCGCGATGCGCCCCGAAATCGCGGCGATGCGCCTTACCGGCAGCGCGCTTTTTTTTCTCTCGGGACTCGGTTGGATCGCGCTCGTTTTTCAAAATGGATCCGGCGGACTCATCGGAAGATTCGTTTCCGCTCCCCTCGTTTCACTGTTTGATTCATATGCGACATTTTTATTTTTAGGCGCAATCTTTGTCATTTCCATTCTCTTAATGTTTGATGCGAGACTTTCTTTTTCAATCCCGAAATTTACCTTGTTCAAAAATGGCATGTTCGGAAAAGACACCGACTCAGAATTTGACGGGGAAGATTCGTCTGATGCTGCAGGTGAAGATCTTGAACAAAATGACATGGTTACCGTTCAGGTGGAAGAATCGGAAAAAGATGAAAACGCTGAAGCGGAACTCAAAGAAATAAAGCCGGAAGATGCGGAGGAGCCGCGACATATGTCTTCCGTGCGTCCGATCCATCCGTTCCGACGGAGCGCATACACTCCCCCGCCGATTTCGCTTCTCTCCACTGATAAAGGAAAACCCGGCGTCGGCGATATCAAAGCGAATGCAAACATCATCAGGCGTACGCTTCAAAATTTCGGCATTCATGTTGAAATGGATGAAATTACCGTTGGGCCTTCTGTCACTCGGTATGCGTTAAAACCAGCGGAAGGAGTAAAACTCTCGCGCATCGTTGCGCTCCAAAACGACCTAGGGCTCGCGCTCGCCGCGCATCCGCTCCGCATTGAAGCGCCGATCCCGGGCAAGTCGCTTGTGGGTATTGAGGTGCCGAACACCACGCGGTCTGTCGTCGGGCTTGCAGGACTTCTCTCCGCGCCGGAATATCAATCATCGGAAAAATCGCTTGTCTTTGCGCTCGGAAAAAATATTTCTGGAAAATCATTCTACGGCGATCTTGCGAAACTCCCGCATATGCTCATCGCAGGCGCCACGGGTTCAGGGAAGTCCGTTGCCATTCACGCGGTCATTATGTCGCTTCTCTACCGCAATTCCCCTGATATGCTCCGCTTCATCATGATAGACCCGAAGCGCGTTGAACTCACGCTCTACAACAAAATCCCCCATCTTTTGACGCCTGTCGTAACCGATGCAAAAAAAACAATCCTCGCGCTCAAATGGGCGGTGAAAGAAATGGACCGCCGCTATGACATCTTGGAAGCAGAGTCGGTGCGCGATGTTGCGTCATATCATAAAAACATCGCCATGCCGGCGTATGAAAAAGCGGAAAAATCAGGCGGGGACTCCGCAGAACTGCCGGAACAAATACCCTATATTGTCATTATTATAGACGAATTGGCGGACATTATGGCAACCTACCCGCGCGAATTGGAATCCGCGATCGTGCGGCTGGCGCAAATGAGCCGCGCTGTCGGCATTCACCTCGTGCTCTCCACGCAGCGCCCGTCAGTCAATGTCATTACCGGCCTCATCAAAGCGAATATCCCCGGGCGCGTGGCGCTTCAGGTCGCATCACAAATTGATTCGCGCACCATTTTGGATGCGGGCGGCGCGGAAAAACTGTTGGGTGCCGGCGATATGCTTTATCTCTCGGGCGAAATGGCGCAGCCCGTTCGCCTGCAGTCGGCATTCGTATCCGAGACCGAAGTGAAAAAGGTCGTGAAATTCCTTGCGGAACAAAAAATTGATGTCGCGGATGAACTTGTGCTCGGAAGCGGGAATGGAGGAAGTGGCGGATCGCCGACACTAGGAAGCATTGGGGACATCATCGCGGGCGGCAATATTGCGGATGGCGATGATGACGACCTCTACGAAGACGCGCGCATCATTATTATGGAAGCGGGGAAAGCGTCCACCTCGTATCTCCAACGCCGCCTCAAGATTGGCTACGCGCGGGCGGCGCGACTTATGGACATGCTGGAAGATCGCGGCGTGATCGGACCTTCTGACGGCGCAAAACCGCGCGATGTGCTTGCCGCGCGCGAGTCTGAAGGGTACGGAGAATCGGAACAAACATGATCGGGCCGCGCATAACGTGGGTCTTTGTCGGTGTTGGTATTATCGCAATAGTGTTCTATGCCGGCTATCAAGCCCGATACGTGATTGGAGGGCCGACACTTTCAATAAAAGAGCCCAAAGACGGTGAAGTGTTTTCTGAACCGCTCATCACCGTTTCCGGGTACGCAAAAAATACAACCCTGCTTTCTTTAAACGGACGGACGATATTTACCGATGAAGAAGGTAATTTTTCCGCCCCGTTGCTCCTCCACGCAGGGCATACTATAATTGAAGTGCGCGCGGAAAATAGATTCGGAAGGGTGCATGCGGAGTATAGAGAAGTTGTACACGAAGGAAAAGAAATGCTCGCGCCATCCATTGATACAAACGCACGCGCGACCGAAAGCGCACCGAACGAGAAAAAGACCCCACATTAATAACCAAAATGAAACACATGCCTAAAAAACAAACGGAAGAAAAAAAAATAGGAACGAGTATTGAAGATACCCTGAAAGCGATTCAAACGAAATTCGGCGAGGGTGCGATTATGAAGCTGGGCGATAAGCCGAAAGTGAGTATTGGCGCAATTTCCACCGGATCCATCGGTCTTGATGACGCGCTCGGTGTTGGAGGTCTCCCCCGCGGACGAATCATTGAAATTTTCGGCCCCGAATCATCGGGAAAAACAACGCTTTCTCTCCAAGTTATTGCGGAGGCGCAGAAAGCAGGCGGCATTTGCGCATTCATAGACGCGGAGCATGCAATGGATCCCGATTACTCAAAAAAGTTAGGCGTAAAGATAGAAGAACTGCTTATTTCACAGCCGGACACGGGAGAGCAGGCGCTTGAGATCACCGAGTCGCTTGTGCGTTCCGGAAAAATTGACGTCATCGTCATTGATTCGGTTGCGGCGCTCACGCCAAAAGATGAAATTGAGGGAGAAATGGGAGCTCATCATGTCGGAAAACAGGCGCGTCTTATGAGTCAGGCGCTCCGCAAATTGACCGCGATTGTGGACAAATCAAAAACAATCGTCATATTCATAAATCAGATTCGCATGCAGATCGGAATCATGTTTGGAAATCCCGAAACAACGCCGGGCGGGAAAGCGCTCAAATTTTACACGTCGGTGCGCTTGGACATTCGCCGCATCGCGCAGATTAAAAAGGGAGAAGAGGTTATCGGCGCGCGCACGCGTGTGAAAGTCGTAAAAAATAAAGTCGCTTCCCCGTTCAAACAGACGGAATTTGACATTCTCTACGGCGAAGGCATTTCGCGTGAGGGCGAACTGATGACATTGGGAGAGAAATTCGGGGTGATGGCGAAATCCGGCAATTCTTATAAATATAACGATGTCGTGCTCGGACGCGGATATGACGCGACACGCGAGTTTTTGAAGGAAAATAAAAAAATCGCGGGAGAGATCCTTCGCGAGATCAGGAAAAAACTCTCCGAAAAAATATAGCGGGCTCCTCCCTATTGAGAATTGCCCGCTTCAATCTGTCGCAGTTCTTTTTTTGCGCGTGATGAGACGGAGCGCTTTTCGCACGCTTTTCCTGTCTCCTTTTGAGTCTGTGCAAGGTTAAACCTTGCACAGACAAAAGTGTGCACTCTATAGCATTTTTTGTGCAAGGTTTTGTGCAAGGTTTAACCTTGCACAAAGGGCGCGCTTTTTGCCCGTATATCAAAACCTACCCAAAGGAGACACGCGAGGAGAAGAAAAGAAAGTCCCCACACAGCGGCTTCCGTGTGCGTAACCGCGGAGGAAAAAAACACGTATTGCGCGCCGACATTGTGCCATGCCGGAGCATTTTCAAATACAGAACGGAAAGACACGTACTGCGCCATAGCGAATACCATCGCTGTAATCGCATAGAATTTCAAAAAAATAGGCGAGATGAGCGCGCGCGCGACCCAAATTGCATACACGCGGCGCATTGTTTTTTGTGTGAGAGTTGTAGACATGGTATGTTACATTTTTTCTAAAAGAAGTTGTTCGGCCAGCCGGAATTCTTTTTTTGCGCGATGAATGCGGGCTTTGACCGCGGATACGGATATTCCCTCTCGCTCTGCGACATCCCTCTGCGGCAAATCGTCAATAAAAGAAAGTGCGAGTACGCGCGCAAGATGCGCGGGCATACGCGTCAAAATTGATGCGATATAGTCCGCCCTTTCCCGCGATTCGGGCGCCGTGAATGCTTCTTTCCCGATTACGGCGAACACATCTTCATCGTCAAGCGACAACGTGACTCCTTTTCGCTTAAGCGAACGATACCGACTCAATGCCGTATTCACCACAATTTTATATCCCCATGAAGAAAAAGATGCGCCAGGCACTCTTGTGAATCGCGGCGCAGCAAGATATATCTTTGTGAATGCCTCTTGCACGATATCTTTTGCTTCTTCGTCATCGCGGATGATGGAGCACGCCTTGCGCAAGAACGCATCCTCGTAACGTTCTACGAGCACAGAAAACGCACTCGGGCTCTTTATAGAGAGTGCTAGAATATCTTCATCAGACGTGTCGATACGGTTTTCTTCGTGGTCGTTCATAGCATGATCATGGGTGTATTCCCTCCACAGCGGGGTTACCCGCCGAGAAGGGTCCACTCATGTTCTCTTATAATATCGACCTGTTCGTATATTGCAACGTCCATAGAACGCCAAAAGTTGCTTGTCTATGTGCGAACACGCACAGGCAGGCGGCCGAATATCTTTGAAAATATTTACTGTACGCGTTCCACGTATTCCCCAGTTTCCGTGTTTACGCGCACAACATCTCCTTCATTCACGAAAAGCGGCACGTGTACGGATGCTCCCGTCTCCAAGACCACCAACTTGTTCCCTCCTTGCGCGGTGTTGCCTTTAATGGAGGGCGGGGCCTCTTTGACCAAAAGGTCTACTTTAATAGGAAGGCGGATACCGATAAGGCGCGACTCATTATCATGATTGAATGAAAGCGCTACCGCGATAGAATTCGCTTTCATAAATCGCGCGGCACTATCCCCAACCGACTCCGCGGAAAGAGAAAATCGTTTTGCCGGGTCGTTCGCTTCACAAAACCAGAACTCTCCTTTATTGGCATACAAATACCTAATGTCGCGTTCTTCAATTTCCGCTTCTTCCGCTTTTTGTGATTGTGCAAACGAATACTCCATCACGCGTCCCGTGATCATATTGCGAAGTTTCGTCGCGTTCACCGGCTTTCGCATTTGTTTGCGAAATACATGGGAGGAGAGCACTTCATACGGGTCTCCGGCCATCACGATACACTTCTTTGGAATAATTTCGTTGTATTCCAACATAGGAAATAGGCGTTAGGCGCTAGCATACATTAAAACACTAGCGGGAAATATACGGTAAAAGACCCAAAAAACGCGCGCGCTTTACCGCGAGCGCAACCGCGCGCTGATTCTTCGCGGAGAGTCCCGTGCGGCGCGCGGCAAGCACGCGTCCATGCGGATTCAAAAATTTCTTGAGCGTGTCCGTGTCTTTATAATCAACGTATCGTATTTGATTTTGTGAAAAATAGTCCTGCATAGTAATTATCAATTTACTAATTTACAATTTTCATTAAATTATCAATCCACCAATTTCCCGATATTGATCATTGGGCATTTATTGAACATTAATCATTGGGAAATTCTCTAGAATGGGATATCTTCGGGGTTAATGTCTTCTTCGGGATACTCAATTGTTTCCAATTCTTCTTTCGCGGGCGTTTTCGGCGCATCACCCTTTTTCTCGCTACCGCCGTACCCATCACCGCCGCCACTCCCGCTTCCTTTGGGTCCGAATTGGACCCGTTCGGCAATAATCTCGGTGCGATAATTCTTTTTCCCGTCGGCACCGTCCCAACTGCGCGTCTGAAGCCTTCCTTCTATAAACGCGGAACTTCCTTTGTGGAGATATTGCGCGGTCGTTTCCGCCTGTCGTCCGAATACCACCACGTTATGAAAGTCCGTTGCTTCTTTGCGCGCGCCGCTCTGGTCTTTCCATGTGCGGTTCGTCGCAATGCCGAATGA
>JBBUEZ010000001.1:2274-3436 GCA_038056715.1 Patescibacteria group bacterium | reverse complement strand
AAACGCAATACTTTATCATTTTTCTTGAGATCCTCGCGCGCCTCCGCCATCCCCTCCGCACTTGCTTCAAAGATGAAGTGTCCGAAATACGCTTTCACAAAACGAACGTTTTTCCCACCTATCCGTTTTGTCATTTCATAAGTAAGATGTTTCTCTATGGGCGCGGCGCCGGAGATAATTGTCCCGCGTTTCTCTATCACATCACGCACACCCACCCCCTCCCCGGGAAGGTTCTCTTCCGTGATTGTGGGTACCAAAAGATAGCCCAACTCGTAGTGGGAGCGTGCGGATTCCTCTCTTTCTGCGTGGATTTCCTTTTCAGTCATGCACGCTATCCTATCAGAAAGAACAAACAAACGCAACAAAATGTACGGTCTGTATGCGCCTGCCACGTTTGAGTTTGACATTCAAAATCCGGTCATACATTCCCCCGCGGCATGGAAAGACCGTAAAGGTTAAACCTTTACGGTCTTTCCGGTTTTAAGATAGTCTAGAGTCTAAATCTAGATTTCTAGATTGGGACAGGTTGATTTGGACAGGTCTGACCTGTCTTCGGATTATTCAAACAAATAGACTTCGGCGTAGAAATATGGAGGTCTGGCCTCCATATTCCACTCAATCAAATGAGGGTTAACAGGCGCGGCTATATGTAAGGATGTAAGGGTTTACCGTAAAGGTTTAACCTTTCCGGTTTTATACACAGGGGGAGTTTCGTAATTCACAGTTCCGTACATCCAAAGACAGGTTTGACCTGTCTTTGGATGTAGGTGGATTGTCAAACACCGGGTGTTTGACAATTAACATCATCAGACTTCCAGGGCGGACGGGTCAGACCTGTCTTACTGTGAATTGACCGCTATGTTCTTGTCACGAACATGTTCATGAGCGGGAGAAGATGTCCATTATTGTCTTTTCGCGATGAGAGCGAGAACCGGCAAAAAACGAATGTTACTCGTGATTTGATTGATCGTATAAAATGGTTCCTCGCGTTCCGCATTCTGAATAGCAATCTCGGCGCCGATAGTATTTTTGAGCGAAACATCAACAAGCGCGGTCTCAAGGAATATCTTAGCCGCGAGAACTCTTTTTTCTTGGCTGTTCCTTTCGTTCTGCATCGCGTCAAGGCGGCTTGCGGCGAATTGAAGAACTGTCAGAGCTTCAG
>JBBUEZ010000001.1:0-2174 GCA_038056715.1 Patescibacteria group bacterium | reverse complement strand
CCGCTTCGTCATACTTTCTTCCGACAATAGCGACGGCGGCAAGTTGGGTGTAGAGAGCGCTTGCAACATCTCCCTTAGTGTCATCGGAGACGAGAGTTTCCGCTCTTGTGCGCACGGAAAATGCCGAATCATAATCGCCCAGTTCATCAAGCGTTTCAGCGACGCGGAGAAGCGTTTCCGGATTGTCCGAATCAATGGAGAGCGATTTCTCAAAATAGGAGAGCGCTGTTTGATATCGCGCTTCCGCAACATACGCTTCTCCAAGCACGCGGTAGAATGTCTCGTCATACTGCCTCTTCGGCATATACGCAAGCGTCTCTCGCGCCCGCGCCGCAAGCGCGCGATCTCCTCCTTTTGCGTTCGCATCCGCGATAAGCGTTTCTGCAAGCGCCATACGCACCGCGAAAGAATTCGGATGCCGCCGTAACACCATTCGGAGCGTTTTCTCGGCTTCCTTGTGCTCACCCGCGAGCACAAAAACCTCCGCATTTCTCAAGGCGCCGCTTATGCGATACCGCTCCACAGAATACGCGCCGCCCGCCACGACGAAAATTGCGGCGATAATAATCACCCGCGCCGAAATTTTGCTCATACGCGAAGATACAATCGGAGATGCGGATGTTTGATGTGTCATATTTGGTAACATAAATAAATTCGGTATGTTAAAACTCCTCAAAATTCGGATTCACGCCGCCGCCACCGGACCCGGCGCCAGTCGTGGTTCCGGCGCCGCCTGAACCGTTTCCGCCCGAACCGCCGCTTCCCGATCCGATTCCCGTTCCGCAATACTGCGGATTAAGCACGCACCATGGCGCTGATGATTGATTTCCGCCGCTTCCTCCGCCGCTTGGATTACCCGGAATTCCCGGGGTGGTTGTGGAATTTCTAAATCCGGCTTCAGGATTAAATTCAGGATTATAATTGACAAAACCAACGGGATTAAAAGCAACGCCTGGCGGGGTATTTGGTCCTCCTCTTGACTGGGCGTAATACCCCCACCCACCCGCGCGGCTGCCGTATTGGGTATACGTGTGCCCGTATGAATACCCAGGAACGCCGACCGTGCAACCGCATACTTCGGAAGCGGCTAATGCCGCCGCAAGAGCTCCATTCCATGCGCCCCATGGGTTTCCCAATGCTTGGTTCGCGTTGTTCACTACGGTGGTTACAACACTCTCCACCTGTGACCATGGGATGCCTGCGTTTATTGCGGCAATAGCGGCATACCCAAGAACCTGCCCTATGGTTTCCTGAGGTATGCCTAAATTTGCCGCCGTAAAACTCGCCGCGGTGAATGCGGCTGTTATTTCCGCCTGTGTGGCGCCTTTTCCTGCCGCGACTACGCCTAAATTACCCATAATTCCGGCTATTGAAAACGTTGATTGACCACCCTTCCCGGCAACAGCCGCTATCCCGGCCGCAATCTGTCCTATTTGATCCGGCGTGAGACCAGCTTGTATAGCATTATTCAAACCAACGTTAGCTTCATCTTGGCTTATTTCACCATCATGATTTGTGTCAAGCGCATTGAAATTATCTATGTCCTCCTGAGTGACGGTAACATTGGGAGTAGGGATAGCGGAGGGATTATTTGGTGAATAACTGAATGAATTGGGGGTATCGGTGTAACCACCTTTGCCGTCCGGATACCCAAATCCGCATCCACTACATCCGGGAATGTCGGGACTTTCGGGAGCGTCGGGATTGTCTTGTTCTCCTGGTTTGTTATGAACCGCAAACCCGTTGGCGAAAAAAGTATTTGAGTTGTTGACGGATAAGTTATAAGCCGTTGTCGGAGAATCAACCCTTTGGATTGAAAGGATTTTCGTCGGCTTCAGTGCATTTTCAAACATCATATACACCGTCTCGCCTTCTGTAAGAAACCTGACTTCCTTGAATGTGTCTCGGCCGACATAGAATGGATGCTCTGCCGTTGCTTTCACTTCGCCGAAGCCCGTTGTGATGACATAGTAATACTCTCGGGTTACTTGATAGACTTTTGTGACACGCGATTCGGTCAAAGAATCGTTTGCAAAAGAGCGTACCGTTACGCCTTTCGTTATGTTCTCTATGGCGACCTCGCCGTCGGGCGTATCAATCATTGTTCCGGGGAGGAAACAGCCGGGGCCGCCGGGGCCGCCGGGGCCGCCGGGGCCGCCGGGGCCGCCGGGGCC